>NZ_JASJHF010000087.1:0-19685 GCF_033791185.1 Moritella sp.
TGTGGTCTGCCCGATTATTGGCGGCATTATTGAGTCAAAATAAGTTACCTGCGGATGATTTAGATTCTCGCTTGTTTTTAACCACGGAACTTGCGGCACAACCGATCGTTGATGAAATCGTATCTCGCCAAAAACTGATTCATTGTTTAGCAAACTTAACTAAACGTGTGGTTGTTACTGGCTTTATTGCCGCAGACACACAATTGCGCACGGTGACGTTAGGCCGTAATGGCTCTGATTACTCCGCAACCTTATTAGCGGCATTGGTCGATGCGGAGCAAACTATTATTTGGAGTGATGTGGCGGGGATATTTAGTGCGGATCCACGTCGTGTAAAAGATGCCGAGTTACAAACTAAACTATCGCTCGACGAAGCCGCGGAGTTAGCGCGCTTGGGATCGCCTGTATTACACGCCCGTACATTACAACCGGTTGTTGAGAGTAAGCAACATGTGCAACTGCGCTGTAGCTATACTCCCAGCGAAGGCTCTACTCAGATCCACCGTCGTTTACCAAAAGGTAAAGGCGCTAAAATCGTTACCTCGATTGATGATCTGTATTTAGTCGATATTCAATTCGATCATCGCTCTGAGTACCAATCACAATATAATCAGTTAATTACTTTATTAGCACAGCAGCAACTGTCACCTATTTGCATTAAACGTCGTCCTACCGAACACGTGGTGCGCTTGGGTTATACCGCTGAAATTGTTGAATTTGCACTTATAGCATTACAAGTATACCAGCAGCAACAACCGCTGGTGAGCGCTATTAACTCCCTCGGTGGTTATTGTATGGTGGCATTAGTTGGTTCCGGTGTTACCGAAAATGCCTTACAGTCTCATCAGTTTTATCAGTTAATTTCAGAACACAACCTGACTTTTGTACAAACCGGTAATAATCATTTAAGTATCTGCGCAGTATTACAAAAAGTTGTACTGGAACCGTTATTGAAAGAATTGCATACGGTGTTATTCAAACAACCGAAACGCATTGGTGTGGTGTTATTTGGTAAAGGTAATATTGGTGCTGGTTGGCTGTCATTATTCGCCGAGCAAATGCATAAAGTACCTGAGCAGCAGAATGTAGAGCTGTGCTTATGTGGCATATATGGTTCACAAGGCGGGGTATTAGACTTTAATGGTCTGGATGCTGCGACTGTGCTTGATGACTTTCAACCTGAAGCGTTTGTCTGGGAACAGTTGTTATCTAATCTGGCATTACACCCGTTTGACGAATTAGTGATCATTGATATTACCGCCAGTGAAGCGATTAGTTACTATTATCCTGAATTTGCCCAGCATGGCTTTCACCTTATTTCAGCAAATAAGTTTGCTGGCGCCGCGAGCAGTGAGTTTTATTATCGCGTTAAACAAAGTTTTACTGATAATGAAAGTTATTGGTTATATAACGCCACCGTTGGTGCCGGTTTACCAATCCAAGCCTCAATGGATATGTTGCAACACAGCGGTGATCAAGTCACCGCGGTGAGCGGTATTTTTTCGGGTACGTTGTCGTGGTTATTCCAACAATACGATGGTGAGGTCGCCTTTTCACAATTAGTGGAACAAGCTTGGCAACAAGGTCTAACAGAACCGGATCCGCGTGAAGACTTATCTGGTAAAGATGTGCAACGTAAACTGCTTATCTTGAGTCGTGAAGCAGGTTATGAGATGGAACTGAGTGATATTAAATTAGAGTCGTTAGTATCTACAGAGCTAATGGCCTTTAAAGTGGATGAGTTTTTAGAGCACTGCGAAGAATTAGACGCGAAAATATTGCGTATGTTTAACAAAGCCAAAAAACAGGGGTTAGTATTACGTTACGTGGCGAACTTTAACAATAAAGAGGGCGCGCAGGTTGGTTTAGAATTTTTAGAACCGACCCATCCGTTTGCTAATTTACTGCCGTGTGACAATATTTTTTCGATTAATAGCCATTGGTATCGTCATAATCCACTAGTGATCCAAGGACCTGGTGCGGGTAGAGAGGTGACTGCGGGGGCTATCCAGGCTGATCTCTTCCAGCTATGTAAGCTATTCGCGCGTTAATTATTTATACGCTAACGACAGTATTTCCCGCGGCTAAACACCAATACGCACATAATTCATGTTTAAGGTGAATTATGTGCGTTGACTTTATGGGGTAAAGTTGTGAAGATAAAGACGTACAGAGCTATGGACGTCTAAACATCTTAAGGGAAGAAGAGTATGAGTTTTCACAATGCACAAAATATTGAAGTATTAAATCAAAGTGTTTCTGAGTTGGGGCGTGATATTAACGTTTCATTTGAATTTTTCCCACCAAACTCACCCGCGATGACATCTACCTTGTGGGAGTCTATTAATCGTCTAAAAGCGTTAGACCCTAAATTTGTTTCTGTGACTTACGGTGCTAATTCAGGTACGCGTGATCGTACCCACGAAATTATCAAACAAATTAAACATGAAACGGGCTTGATTGCCGCGCCACACCTAACCTGTATCGATGCCAATCGCCAAGAGTTGAAGCAGATTGCCACTGACTACTGGGACAATGGTATTCGTAATATAGTGGCGCTGCGTGGCGATTTACCGCCGGGATTGAATCAACCTGATATGTATGCGGCTGACTTAGTTGCATTATTGAAAGAGGTGAATGATTTCGATATTTCTGTTGCGGCTTACCCTGAAGTTCATCCGGAAGCAAAAAATGCCCAAGCGGATTTATTAGCACTAAAAGATAAAATTGATGCGGGGGCGGATCGTGCTATCTCGCAATTCTTTTTTGATACTGAAAGCTTTTTACGTTTTCGTGACCGTTGTGCGGCAGTCGGTATAGATAAAGAAATTGTACCGGGAATCTTACCGGTCTCTAATTATAAAACCCTGTGTAAATTCTCTAAGTTGACCAATGTTAAAGTGCCGAATTGGATGCACAGTCAGTTTACAGGTTTAGACAATGATCAAGCCACGCGTAATCTGGTTGGTGCCAGTATTGCCATTGACCAAGTGAAAGTATTATCACGAGAAGGGGTGAAGGATTTTCATTTTTATACCCTAAACCGTGCGGATCTAACCTACGCAATTTGCCATACTTTAGGGGTGCGTCCAAAGTAATACGCGTTTATCTATTGTTAATAGCATTACTTCAGAATCAAAAATGCCGACATCATGTCGGCATTGTATTATCAGCTATTGGTTATCGAAGTTAACCGGTATTACGCATACCAGCGGCAACACCGGCGATACTTACCATTAAGGCTTGTTCGATATCAGGGTTAACTTCTTCACTGCTACGTGCGCGGCTCAATAGCTCTGCTTGTAAAATATTCAGTGGGTCGGTATACGGATTACGTAGCTCAATGGACTTTTGACTCCAAGGTTGGCCATCAAGTAATTGAGCATCAGGTGTTAAACCGACGATCAATTTTGTAGCCAGTGCTAAGCTTGCACGTAACTCTTTACCTAAATGCCATAAATCTTCTGTTACCAGACATTGGTCATAATATTCTGCTAGCCATGCATCGGCTTTCAAAAATACCATTTCAAACATTTCTAAACGGGTATTAAAGAATGGCCATTGCTGCTGCATTTCTTGCAGTGTTTCACGCTGACCTGAATCGAGCATGTTTTTGAACGCGGCAGTACAACCTAACCAAGCCGGTAACATTAAGCGGTTTTGTGTCCATGCAAAAATCCAAGGGATAGCACGTAAGCTTTCTACGCCACCGTTGGGTTTGCGTTTTGCTGGGCGACTACCTAATGGCAGTTTGCCTAACTCTAGCTCAGGAGTTGCCGAGCGGAAGTAAGGCACGAATTTTTCATGACCTTGAATGTATGAACGGTATTCTGCACAAGAATCGGCAGACATTTGATCCATTGCTGCACGCCAAGCTTGTTCTGGTGCTGGCGGTGGCAATAAGTTGGCTTCTAAAATCGCACTTGTGTACAGATTTAAGCTTTGCTCTGCGACGTCTGGAAGACCAAACTTAAAGCGGATCATTTCACCTTGTTCGGTTACCCGTAACCCCCCTTTTAATGAACCTGGAGGTTGTGATAATAAGGCTGCATGTGCTGGCGCGCCACCACGACCGATACTACCACCACGGCCATGGAATAAGGTCAATTTGATTTCTTCTTGCTCACAGATATCAACTAACGCTTCTTGAGAACGGTATTGAGCCCAAGATGCTGCGATTACACCCGCATCTTTAGCGGAATCAGAATAACCGATCATGATGTATTGATGGCCATTGATGTAGTTTTTATACCAATCAATGGCTAATAAGCTCGCCGTCACTGTACCTGCATTATTCAGATCATCTAAGGTCTCGAATAAAGGCGCGACAGGTAAACGGAATGGACAACCAGTTTCTTTTAATAGTAACTGCACCGCGAGTACATCAGAGGCTTTACGTGCCATTGAGATGATGTAAATGCCTAATGCCTCTGGATCTTGTTTTGCAACTGTGCGACAAGTATCGAGTACTTCTTTGACGTCTGCAGAAGGTTGCCAGCAAAGTGGGATCAGTGGGCGTTTATTATTTAATTCTTGTAATAGGAACGCTTGTTTGTCTTGTTCGCTCCACTGCGCATAATCACCAAGACCAAGGTAGCGGGTTACTTCTGCTATTACGTCTGTGTGGCGATCACTGTCTTGGCGAATATCAAGCTTAACTAAGCTAACACCGAAACATTCAACGCGGCGAATAGTATCCAATAGCGCACCTTTGGCAATCACCCCCATGCCACAAGCATGCAATGAGTTGTAACACGCTAATAATGGTTTACGTAATTGCGCCGTCGTGGTGATGATGTCACGGCTTTCTGTGTATTCACCTTTTAGCTGTGCGGTTAAGCTAGCCAGCGTTTCAGTTAATTCACTGCGTAATTTTTTCAGTAACACACGATACGGTTCATGACTTTCGCCAACTAAAGCACGCAGTGTATCGTCACAGTCGTTCATGGATAATTCACTGGTTAGATGCTTAACATCTTGCAGGAATAAGTGAATTGCCATCCAACGGCTTGTTAACATGACTTCTTCTGTGACTGTCGATGTTACAAATGGGTTGCCATCACGGTCTCCACCCATCCAAGAGGTAAACTTAACCGGTGCTGCATCAATTGGTAATTGGTATTCTAAGCGGTCTTGTAAACGTTTATCCAGGCTGCGTAAGAAGTTTGGTACTGCATCCCATAATGAATTTTCGACTACTGCAAACCCCCATTTTGCTTCATCGACAGGCGTTGGACGTACTGTTCTGATCTCATTGGTGTGCCACGCTTGTGATACTAGCTGCTCAATACGCGTCATAAAGACATCACGTTCTTGGCTGCTGAGTTCGGTTAACTCTAATTGGCTAAGGCATTTATTAATGGCACCATGTTTATGGATCAGAGTACGACGGGTGATCTCTGTCGGGTGCGCTGTGAGTACTAAATCGATTTTTAGATTTTTTACGGCAGAGAGTACATCTGCTTCATTGATTTCTGAGTTATTGAGCTTAGCAAACAGCTCATCGATAGAATCTGGCACACAGGTATTTTCAGCACAGTTACGTGACGTAGTGTGGAACTGCTCTGCGATGTTAGCAAGGTTTAAGAATTGGCTAAATGCGCGGGCGACAGGTAATAGCTCATCATCAGAGAGGCTACGTAGCACTGTGAGTAATTCTGCGCGGTCTTTATCACTACCAGCGCGAGATGATTTAGCTAGTTGGCGAATGGTTTCAATCTTATCTAAGAATTCTTCTCCAAGATGATCCTTGATTGTATTCCCTAGTACTTGGCCTAATAAGCCGACATTACTTCGTAACGCTGCATATTTATCTGACATACATAATCCTTCAATTCAGTGATGTAATACGGCAATAACTATTATCGTTATGTATGTAAAATAACTATATTTAGTGACATTCGTCAATGAAATCGTGTAAATAATGCCATTAAATGTGATATAAGGTGTAATTTTACTACATATCGATAATTATCGAGTTAATTTTTACAGGCTTGTTCGATTAATTTTTGAATAATCGCCTGGGTTGGTTTGACTTCGGATAGATCTAAATACTCATCAGGTTGATGGGCTTGGTTAATGCTACCAGGCCCCATGACGATAGTGTCACAGCCAAGTAATTGAATAAAAGGCGCTTCGGTGCAGTAATTAACAGGAATTACGGTTTCGCCAGTGAGCTTTTCTGCCAGTTTAATTAATGTCGAGTCTGTATCGCAGGCATAAGCTGGAATCGGTTCATGCAGGTGATAAACATCAACCGCACCTGGCCATTGTTTCTGGATCGGCAATAATGCTTGATTGAGTAACATGAACAATTCATCAGGGCTGACGCCCGGAATAGGGCGCATGTCGATATGCAATTCACAACTGCCGCAAATCCGATTAGGACTATCACCACCATGTACATGACCAAAGTTAAGTGTGGGTTGTGGAATAACAAAATGATCACAGGCGTATTGTTCTTTTAGCTTACGTTGCAGTTGTAATAACTGTCCTGTCACCTGATGCATGATCTCAATGGCATTAATACCATTAGCAGGATCAGAAGAGTGGCCACTGCGCCCAGTAATACGAATTGCTTCTGACATATGACCTTTGTGCATAAATACCGGCACCATGCCTGTCGGCTCTCCGATCACCGCATAATCGGGACGAAAGCTTTGCGCAGCCGCAATCGCTCTGGCACCAGCCATGGTGGTTTCTTCATCTGCAGTGGCTAGAATACGTAACGGTTTATCCAACTTTGTTAAATCAATGTTTTTACATGCTTCGATTACAAAGGCAAAAAAGCCCTTCATATCAATGCTGCCCAAGCCATACCATTTATCGTCTTTTTCGGTCAGTTGGAACGGGTCTTTGGTCCATAAACCGTCATCAAAGGGGACGGTATCGGTGTGGCCAGCCAGTAATAATCCGCCATCGCCTTGGCCATAAGTCGCGACTAGATTAAATTTACCATTTGTTTCAGGTACGCTGGTGATATTAATGCTAAAACCAAGTTCGGCGAACCAACCGGCGAGCAGGTCAATGACAGGCTTATTACTGATATCTAACTCTTTTTCTAATGAACTGATCGAAGGCGTTAGGATCAGTGATTCATAAAGTTCAGTGAATTTTGGTAATTCCATATTACGTTCCTGTAATGATTTGTTGTTTTTTTATGCATAAAAGTTGCATAAAAATGTAATCTGTTTTATTCTTGAATCATCCTTACTTTACAACGTATGGGTTAGATAATGAATCGTTTTTCATGGTTTCGACGAGACAGTATTTAAAATGCATTGATAGAGCTTAATTTGATTAGGCGAGTGCAATTGGAAAGGGCTAAATTGCCCGTAGTTTTACAATTTAGCAAACACGGAAGTCAAACATGTTAAAAACAATCTTAATCGGTGCTACCGGATATACCGGTGCTGAGCTAGCCCATTACATAACGAAACATCCAGAACTTGAATTAGCAGGTTTGTATGTTTCAGAACACAGTTTAGATGCGGGCAAAGCGTTTTCTACTTTATATGGGCACTTATTAGGTGTCGTAGATCAAATTATTCAACCGTTAGCTGCCGCTAATATTAAAAACATCTGTGATGATGTCGATATTGTGGTGTTAGCAACCGCGCATGAAGTCAGCCACGACATCGCCGCTGAATTTTTAGCGCAGGATGCAGTGGTATTTGATTTATCCGGTGCATTTAGAGTGAACGATCCTGCTTTTTATGAAAAATATTATGGCTTTAAACATAACTTCGATAAAGAACTAAACACTGCTGTTTATGGTCTAGCGGAATGGGCGAGTGCCGATATCGCTGAAGCAAATTTGATTGCGGTTCCTGGTTGCTACCCAACAGCGTCATTATCAGCGTTAAAACCGTTAGCGCAGCACGGCCTGATTGCTGCTGATCAAAAACCAATTATTAATGCTGTCAGCGGCGTGAGTGGTGCGGGGCGTAAAGCGTCGTTGAGTTCTGCTTTTTGCGAAGTGAGCCATGCCCCTTACGGCGTGTTCAATCACCGTCATCAACCTGAGATCAGCACGCATCTAGGCCATGACGTTATTTTCACGCCGCATTTAGGTTGTTTCAAGCGTGGCATCTTAGCCACCATTAACGTCAAACTTGCTGCCGGAGTAACACCAGAGCAAGTGGCAGCTGCTTATCAACAAGCATATCAAGATCAGCCGATGGTACGGTTATTGCCAAGTGGCTGGCCAAGTATTAAAGCGGTTGAGAAAACGGCGTATTGTGACTTAGCGTGGCAGCAGCAAGGACAAGATTTAATAGTCGTTTCTGCCATTGATAACTTATTAAAAGGCGCAGCTGCACAAGCTATGCAGTGTATCAACATTCGGTTTGGTTTTGCCATGACGACGTCATTAGTATAGGGAACATGAATATGACAACTCCTTTAGTATTAAAACTTGGCGGCGCATTACTTGAAAATGAAACTGCTCTTGGGCAACTTTTTAGCGCATTAACGGCATTTCAAGCCACCGCATCACGCCCGCTTATCTTGGTGCATGGCGGTGGTTGTTTTGTTGATGAACTATTAACAAAGATGAATATTGTTAGTGACAAGAAAAACGGTTTACGCATTACTCCCCAGAGCGACATCGGCTATATCACTGGCGCATTAGCAGGCACGGCCAATAAAGTATTAATGGCGCAGGGCATTAAGCTCGGCGCTAAAGTGGTTGGTTTAAGTCTCGCTGATGGCGGTATTGCAACCGTTACACAATCAGCTGCAGGTCTTGGTGCGGTTGGTGAATGTGAAGCGGGTGACCCTGCACTACTCACAGCATTAATGAATGGTGGTTTTTTACCCATCATAAGTTCGATTGGCATAGACGCACAAGGCCAACTATTAAATGTCAATGCAGATCAAGCGGCAACTGCAATTTGTGAAACTTTAAATGCAGATCTGGTGATGTTATCTGATGTTGAAGGTATTTTAGATGCCGAAATGCAGCTAATTCCAGAAATGAACAGTCATTACGCTGATGAATTGATTGCATCTGGCGTGATTAATGGCGGTATGGAAGTCAAAGTGAAAGCGGCGTTAAAAGCGGCTGTCTCTTTAAATCGCGATGTTAAATTGGCGAGTTGGAAAGTGCCTGAACGGTTAGTGGCATTATTAAGTGGTGAAGCAGAGGGAACGAAAGTTTCTAGCTAATATTGATCAGTTAACGGAGTTCGATCATGGAAAATTTATTATCAGTTAAAGATTTAACTAAACAGCAGATCCTTGACTTATTAGCACTAGCCAAAGCAGTGAAAGCCAATCCAGAGGATTATTCACAGGCGTTAGCGGGTAAAAGTATTGTCACCATTTATGAAAAACAGTCACTACGAACACGGGTAACTTTTGATATTGGTATTCATAAATTGGGCGGTCATGCGGTTTATCTGGATTCACAAAATGGTGCGATTGGTGAGCGTGAAACAGTAAAAGATTTTGCTGCGAATATTTCTCGTTGGGCTGATGCGATTGTTGCACGAGTCATGAGTCATAAAACCTTGGAAGGCTTGGTTGAGCATGGCAGTGTACCGATAGTTAATTCGCTTTGCGACTTATACCATCCTTGCCAAGCATTAGCTGATTTCTTAACTATTTCGGAACATTACGAAGATGTTTCAAAAGTTAAACTCGCTTATGTTGGTGAAGGGAATAATGTCACCCATTCATTAATGCTTACTGGCGCTATCTTAGGGGCGGAAGTGACAGCGGTATGTCCACGTGGCAGTAGTCCAGACGCTCAAATTGTTAAGCAAGCCATGGCGTTAGCGGAAATAAACGGTGGTAAAATAAATGTAACAGATAACCTAGATGACATAGTTGATTATGATGTTATTTATGGTGATACTTGGGTTTCAATGGGGGACGACACACCATTGGCACAAGTAAAAGAAAAGTACATGCCGTATCAGATTAACCAAGAGTTGTTGATACGCACAGGAATCAAACATGTATTGCATTGTCAGCCGGCTCATCGGGAGTTAGAGATAACATCACAAGTGATGGATGGCGAACAGTCGCTGATCTTTGATCAAGCCGAAAATAGAATGCATGCCCAAAATGCAGTTTTACTGACATTGCTGAAGTAACATATTAAGGAAAATGAAAATGACACAAACAGTTAAGAAAGTAGTCGTAGCGTATTCGGGTGGCTTAGATACTTCAGTGATCTTACCTTGGTTACAAGAAAACTATGATAATTGCGAGATTATTGCCTTTGTTGCCGATGTCGGCCAAGGCGCTGAAGAACTTGAAGGCATTGAAGCTAAAGCGCTGGCATCGGGGGCATCGGAATGTCACGTGGTTGACCTTAAAGATGAACTGGTGGCTAACTACATTTACCCAACCCTTAAAACCGGGGCGGTTTATGAAGGGACCTATCTGTTAGGTACGTCAATGGCGCGTCCAATCATTGCTAAAGCACAAGTTGAAGTGGCCCGTAAAGTCGGCGCTGATGCGCTTTGTCACGGTTGTACTGGTAAAGGTAATGATCAGATCCGTTTTGAATCTTGCTTTGCCGCGCTTGCACCTGAACTCACCGTTATTGCGCCTTGGCGTATTTGGGACTTAACCAGCCGTGAATCATTACTGGAATACTTAGCTGAACGTGACATTCCATCAGCCGCATCTGCAACTAAAATTTATAGCCGTGATGCCAATGCTTGGCACATTTCTCATGAAGGTGGTGAGTTAGAAGACCCGTGGAACCAACCAAGTAAGCAAGTTTGGACCATGACTGTTGATCCAATTGAAGCACCGAATGAACCTGAGTTTTTAACACTATCTGTTGTTAAAGGCGAGATCACGGCTGTTAACGGCGAAGTGATGTCTCCTTATCAAACACTGATGTATCTTAATGAAAAAGCGGCAGCGCATGGTGTTGGTCGTGTTGATATTGTTGAAAACCGTCTCGTCGGCATGAAGTCACGTGGTTGTTATGAAACTCCTGGTGGCACGGTAATGGTTGAAGCATTACGTGGTATCGAAGAATTAGTATTAGATAAAACCACCCGTAAATGGAAGCAGACGGTTGCCGCGGAATTCTCGCACCTAGTTTATGATGGTCGTTGGTTTACGCCTTTATGTGCGTCTCTACTTGCCGCTGCAGGTACATTAGCAGAAGAGATGAACGGTGAAGTGATCGTTAAGATGTATAAAGGTTCAGTGCAAGCTGTACAGAAAAAATCGCCAAACAGTCTTTACAGTGAAGAGTTTGCTACATTTGGTGATGATAATGTTTATGACCAAAGCCATGCGGAAGGTTTTATCCGCTTATATTCGTTGTCTAGTCGTATTAAAGCTTTAGCAACTAAGTAACGCTATTTGAGGGTGTTGAAACGCCCTCTACTTCGAATATACATATAATAGAAAGAATAAGGATATAACCATGGCACTATGGGGCGGTAGATTCAGTCAAGCAGCTGATGCAAGATTTAAAACGTTTAATGATTCACTGCGGTTTGACTATCGTTTAGCTGAACAAGATATTACGGGTTCAGTGGCATGGTCAAAAGCCTTGGTTAGCGTGGGCATCTTAACGCAAGATGAGCAAGTTGCTATTGAAGCAGCATTAAATGACCTTAAGCTAGCAGTACTCGAAAATCCTGAACAGATCCTACAAAGCAATGCGGAAGATATTCACAGCTGGGTGGAAACGCAATTAATTGCTAAAGTTGGGGATTTAGGTAAAAAACTCCATACCGGTCGTAGTCGTAATGATCAAGTCGCCACGGATTTAAAACTCTGGTGTAAACAGCAAGGCGAACAGCTGCTAATGCAACTGGATAAAACCCAACAACAACTTGTATCACTTGCGCGTGAACATCAGCATACTGTGTTACCGGGTTATACGCATTTACAACGTGCTCAGCCAGTGACATTTTCACATTGGTGCCTAGCTTATGTCGAAATGCTAGAACGCGATTTTAGTCGTTTAACAGATTGCTTGAAACGCCTTGATACCTGTCCATTGGGTTCTGGTGCACTCGCAGGTACGGCTTATCCAATGGATAGAACAGAATTGGCACATACATTAGGCTTTGCCAGTGCGACATTAAATAGTTTAGATTCAGTTTCTGATCGTGACCATGTGATGGAATTGATGAGCACAGCAAGTATGTCGATGATCCATTTATCACGTTTAGCTGAAGATTTAATTTTCTATAATTCGGGTGAATCTAACTTTATTGAGCTTGCTGATGCTGTAACGTCTGGCTCTTCGTTAATGCCCCAAAAGAAAAACCCGGATGCATTAGAACTTATCCGTGGTAAAACGGGCCGTGTATTTGGCTCACTCAGTGCGATGTTAATGACATTAAAAGCGCTGCCATTGGCATACAATAAAGATATGCAAGAAGATAAAGAAGGTCTATTTGACGCTCTTGATACTTGGAGTGACTGTCTAGAAATGGCGGCAATGTCATTAGTTGGTATGAAAATCAATGAAGCAAGAACTAAAGAAGCGGCGCTAGGTGGTTATTCAAATGCCACTGAACTGGCTGATTACCTTGTGGCTAAAGGTGTACCATTCCGTGATTCTCACCATATTGTTGGTGAAGCTGTTGTCGCAGCTATCAGTAAGGGCGTACCATTAGAAGAGTTGACGTTAGCTGAGTTCAAAGAATTTGATACCTTAATCGAAAACGATGTATATCATCACTTATCACTTGATGAAACATTAGCTAAACGTAAAGCTCAGGGCGGGGTATCCCCAGTCCAAGTTGAATTTGCCTTAACCAATGCTGAAAAACGTTTAGAAGAGCGCGACACATCGGGCGTTAGTATTCGTGCGGCACGTTTGACCGATCTTGATGACATTGAACGTATGGTAAATTACTGGGCCAATATTGGTGAGAACTTACCACGTAACCGTTCCGATCTTGTCAAAGCTGTTGGTACGTTTGCGGTAACAGAGAAACATAATCAGGTAACAGGCTGCGCCTCTATCTATGTTTATGATACCGGACTTGCTGAGATCCGTTCATTGGGTATAGAACCGGGATATCAAGGTGGTGGCCAAGGTAAAGCCGTTGTCGAATATATGCTGCGTAAAGCAGAACAGATGGCAATCCAAAAAGTGTTTGTATTAACACGCGTACCTGAATTCTTTATGAAGCTAGGCTTTAGCTCAACCAGTAAATCAATGCTGCCTGAAAAAGTACTGAAAGATTGTGGCATGTGCCCTCGTCAACATGCGTGTGATGAAGTCGCGCTAGAATTTAAGTTAAACGCTGTTAATCAGACAATTAATTTAAAGGCCGAGAAATTAGCATCTTAATTTGAGACTGGCTCATTAAAAGCACCGAATGGGTGCTTTTTTTGTTTCAAATAATGTGAATAAAGTAACTTGAACTTAATCTTTAGTATCTATATAATGTGTCGACAAATTACGGTAACGGTTAACTGTGCTGAGCATCATTACGATGATTTAACACTTTATGACTTAATAATATCGACATGATGTTTAAATTCTTTATGTCGATCTTTTTCTTGCTAATGGCAAGAGGTCATGTATAATACGTTCCACTTGCTTAGGCAAGAAGCTGAATCATTATGTTAT
Source organism: Moritella sp. (assembly GCF_033791185.1). Taxonomy (GTDB): domain Bacteria; phylum Pseudomonadota; class Gammaproteobacteria; order Enterobacterales; family Moritellaceae; genus Moritella. The sequence goes on from NZ_JASJHF010000087.1 coordinate 13,571, forward strand.
TGTTTTAACCTTGAGTTAAAATATTAATGGTCAGTCATCAAGATTCCCGATAGGGGAGTCAACAAGTTAAAGATATCGTATTCACGATCTATTTTATATAGATGTGGATGTCGAATTTTTTTGTGTGTTTAACTTTATTGGAGCTCTGGTCTAATGCAGAACCAAAGAATCCGTATCCGCTTAAAAGCGTTCGATCATCGTCTTATCGATCAGTCTACAGCGGAAATCGTTGAAACTGCAAAACGCACTGGCGCACAAGTACGTGGACCTATTCCACTACCTACGCGCAAAGAGCGTTTCACAGTGCTTACTTCTCCGCACGTTAACAAAGATGCGCGTGACCAGTACGAAATTCGTACTCACAAGCGCCTGGTTGACATCGTTGAGCCAACAGAAAAAACCGTTGACGCTCTAATGCGTTTAGATCTAGCTGCTGGTGTTGATGTTCAAATCAGCCTTGGCTAGTAAGTTCTAAAACAACGATTTATATTGAGGTTATTATAATGATTGGTCTAATCGGACGTAAAGTTGGTATGACACGTATCTTCACTGAAGATGGCGTTTCTATCCCAGTATCCGTTATTGAATGTGAGCCTAACCGCGTTACTCAAGTCAAAACACTTGAAACTGACGGTTACCGCGCACTTCAAGTGACCACTGGCACGAAAAAAGCTAGCAGAGTAAACAAGCCAGAAGCGGGTCATTTCGCTAAAGCTAAAGTTGAAGCTGGTCGTGGCCTTTGGGAATTCCGTCTGGAAACAGGCGAAGGCGAAGCTGTTGAAGTTGGCTCTGAGCTAAACGTTAACATTTTCGCTGAAACTACTAAAGTAGACGTTACAGGTACATCTAAAGGTAAAGGTTTCGCAGGCGTTATTAAACGTTGGAACTTTTCTATGCAAGATGCTACTCACGGTAACTCTCTTGCTCACCGTGCACCGGGTTCAATTGGCCAATGTCAAACTCCAGGTCGCGTATTTAAAGGCAAGAAAATGGCAGGTCACATGGGTGCTGAACGTGTAACGATTCAGTCTCTAGATGTGGTACGTGTTGATAGTGAACGTAACCTAGTACTTGTTAAAGGTGCTATTCCAGGTGCGATCAACGGCAACGTAATTATCAAACCAGCTGTTAAAGCTTAATCCGAGGAATTAGTAATGGAATTGATATTGAAAGACGCACAAGGTGCTCTTGAAGTTTCAGAAACTACCTTCGGACGTGAGTTTAATGAAGCTCTGGTTCACCAGGTAGTTACAGCGTATGCTGCTGGCGCGCGTCAAGGTACTCGTGCTCAGAAAAACCGTTCTGACGTTGCAGGTGGTGGTAAAAAACCATGGCGTCAAAAAGGTACTGGTCGTGCTCGTGCAGGTACTGCAAGCAGCCCGATCTGGCGTAAAGGTGGTGTAACTTTTGCTGCGCGTCCACAGGACCACAGCCAAAAAGTTAACACTAAGATGTACCGTGGTGCGATTAAAAGCATCCTTTCTGAATTGGTACGTCAAGAGCGTCTTATTGTAGTTGAACAGTTCGCTGTTGAAACTCCTAAGACTAAAGAATTAGTTGCTAAACTGAAAGACTTCGATCTGAACGACGTTCTAATCGTAGGCGCTGAAGTTGATGAGAACTTATTCTTAGCTGCTCGTAACCTTTACAAAGTTGATGTTCGTGACGTTGCTGGTATTGATCCAGTTAGCCTAATCGCGTTCAACAAAGTTGTTATGACTGCAGCAGCAGTTAAGCAGATTGAGGAGAACTTAAAATGATCAGTGAAGAACGTTTATTGAAAGTTATCCTGGCGCCACATATCTCTGAAAAGAGTACTATGTCTGCAGAAAACAACAACACAATCGTTTTCAAAGTTGCACTAGATGCAACTAAAGCTGAAGTAAAAGCAGCTGTTGCAAAACTTTTTGAAGTTGAAGTTAAAAATGTAAGCACATTGGTTCTGAAAGGTAAAACTAAGCGCACAGGCGCTCGTTTTGGCCGTCGTTCAGACATCAAAAAAGCTTACGTTACTCTAGCTGACGGCGCTGACATCGATTTCGGCAGTGCTGAATAATCAAGGGGATTGTGAATAATGGCTATTGTTAAGTGTAAGCCTACTTCTCCAGGTCGTCGCCACCTTGTTAAGGTAGTGAACCCGGATTTGCATAAAGGCAAACCACATGCTCCACTTTTAGAGAAAAAATCTAAATCTGGTGGCCGTAATAATAACGGTCGTATTACTGTTCGTCATCACGGCGGCGGTCATAAGCAACATTACCGTATCATTGACTTAAAACGTAATGATAAAGATGGTATCCCTGCAACAGTTGAGCGTTTGGAATATGATCCAAACCGTTCAGCAAACATTGCACTTGCACTTTACGCAGATGGTGAACGTCGTTACGTTCTAGCTGCTAAAGGTATGCAAGCTGGTGATATTATAGTTTCTGGTGTTGATGCGGCTATTAAAGCTGGTAACACATTACCAATGCGTAACATCCCAGTAGGTACAACTGTACACGCTGTGGAAATGAAACCAGGTAAAGGTGCTCAAATTGCACGTTCTGCTGGTACATACGTACAAATCATTGCTCGTGATAACTCATACGTTACTCTACGTCTTCGCTCTGGCGAAATGCGTAAAGTATTAGTAGATTGTCGTGCAACGATTGGTGAAGTTGGTAACGCTGAACACATGCTTCGCCAACTTGGTAAAGCTGGTGCTAGCCGCTGGCGCGGTGTTCGCCCAACTGTACGTGGTGTTGTAATGAACCCTGTTGATCACCCGCACGGTGGTGGTGAAGGTCGTACTTCTGGTGGCCGTCATCCGGTATCACCTTGGGGTATGCCAACTAAGGGTTACAAAACTCGTAAGAACAAGCGTACTGATAAACTTATCGTACGTCGTCGCAACAAGTAATTTTATAGAGGTATCACCATGCCACGTTCTCTCAAGAAGGGTCCTTTCATAGACCTACACTTGCTGAAGAAGGTAGAGAAAGCGGTGGAAAGCGGGGAAAAAAAACCAGTTAAGACTTGGTCCCGTCGTTCTATGATCATTCCAAATATGATTGGTCTGACCATCGCTGTCCATAATGGTCGTCAACATGTACCAGTTTTCGTTACTGACGAAATGATTGGTCATAAGTTAGGCGAATTCGCACCGACTCGTACTTATCGCGGCCATGCTGCAGATAAGAAAGCTAAAAAGCGTTAGGAGAAATTAGATGGAAGCATTAGCTAAACACCGTTTCGCCTCAGGCTCTCCACAGAAAGCACGTTTGGTCATTGACCTTATTCGTGGTTTACCAGTGGATAAGGCTCTTGAAGTTTTAACTTTCAGCACTAAAAAAGCTGCTGTACAAGTTAAAAAAGTTCTTGAGTCAGCTATCGCAAACGCTGAACACAACGAAGGTGCGGATATTGATGAGTTAGTAGTAGCTACAGCGTTTGTTGACGCCGGTCCTACTATGAAGCGTATCATGCCACGTGCTAAAGGTCGTGCAGATCGCATCTTGAAGCGTACTAGCCACATCACAATTGTTGTAGCAACACGCTAAGAGACTAGGAGAAAACAATGGGTCAGAAAGTTCATCCAAATGGTATTCGCCTAGGTATCACCAAGCAGTTTAACTCTACTTGGTTTGCGAATACTAAAGACTTCGCCGACAACTTGTACGGCGATTTCGAAGTACGTCAGTTTCTTACTAAGAAACTGAAAAATGCATCTGTTTCACGTATCGTTATCGAACGTCCAGCGAAAAGCATCCGTGTGACTATTCACACTGCTCGTCCTGGTGTTGTTATCGGTAAGAAAGGCGAAGACGTAGAAAAACTACGTAATGCTATCGCTAAGATGACTGGTACTTCTGCACAAATCAATATCGCAGAAATCCGTAAGCCTGAACTAGATGCTAAATTAGTAGCTGAAGGTATCGCTTCTCAACTTGAACGTCGTGTTATGTTCCGTCGCGCTATGAAGCGTGCAGTACAAAATGCAATGCGTTTAGGTGCTAAGGGTATTAAAGTTCAAGTTAGCGGTCGTTTAGGCGGCGCAGAAATCGCTCGAGCTGAATGGTATCGTGAAGGCCGTGTGCCACTACATACTTTCCGTGCTGATATCGATTACTCAACTGCAGAAGCTCTTACAACTTACGGCATCATCGGTGTGAAAGTTTGGATCTTTAAAGGTGAAGTACTAGGTAAATTACCTCTAGTACAAGAGCAAGAAGCACCTTCTAAGCCTAAACGTCGCAGTCGTGGCCCTAAAGCTGCTAAATAGGAGACTCTGATATGTTGCAACCAAAACGCATGAAGTTCCGCAAAATGCACAAAGGCCGTAACCGCGGTCTTGCAAAAGGCGGAAACGTAACTTTCGGCGAATTCGGTCTTAAAGCTACTGGTCGTGGTCGAATTACTGCTCGTCAAATCGAAGCAGCACGTCGCGCTATGACTCGTCACGTTAAGCGTCAAGGTCAAATCTGGATCCGTGTGTTCCCAGACAAGCCGATTACACAAAAGCCGCTTGAAGTACGTCAAGGTAAAGGTAAAGGTAGCGTTGAGTATTGGGTTTGCCAAGTACAACCTGGCAAAATCCTTTATGAAATGGCTGGAGTTCCTGAAGAATTGGCACGTGAAGCATTCAGCCTAGCTGATTCGAAACTGCCTATCTCTACAACTTTCGTAACTAAGACGGTAATGTGATGAACGCTAGCGAACTTAAACAAAAAAATGTTGAAGAGCTAAATGAAGAGTTACTTAACCTACTACGTGAGCAATTTAACTTACGTATGCAGTTAAGTACTGGTCAACTAGCACAAACGCATTTAATCAAAAATGTACGTCGCGATATCGCGCGTGTTAAGACCATCCTGAACGAAAAGGCGGGTGTATAATATGAGCACTATTCGTACTGTACAGGGTCGTGTTGTTAGCAACAAAGGCGATAAAACTATCGTTGTTGCAGTAGAACGTAAAGTGAAACATCCGTTATACGGTAAGTTCATCAAGCGTACTACTAAACTACACGCACATGATGAGAATAACGAATGTCAACTAAATGATGTTGTTACTATTCGTGAAACTCGTCCAGTGTCTAAGCTTAAAACTTGGACATTAGTAGAAGTATTAGTAAAAGCTTAATTTTAAGCTTATACTATTCTACTTATTATAACGGCTCCTTTTAGGGGTCGTTTGTTTTTTAGTCGATTCCCGTTGCTTTTTTCAAAGCCGTGGTGTTATAATGCGCCACCTCTTGAGATAGGGGGGACTCATCCAATCCATGTCGGGTTAGATGAAATTATTGCGGAGCACTAATAATGATCCAAATGCAGTCTACGTTGGACGTAGCCGATAACTCAGGCGCACGTCGCGTTCAGTGTATCAAGGTCCTAGGTGGTTCGCACCGCCGCTATGCGCGTGTTGGTGACATCATCAAAGTTACTGTTAAGGAAGCAATTCCTCGCGGTAAAGTAAAAAAAGGTGATGTTCTAAACGCAGTGGTTGTGCGTACTAGGTCAGCAATCCGTCGTACAGACGGTGCAGCTATCCGTTTCGACCGTAACGCAGCTGTTATGCTTAATGCTAACGGCGCGCCGATCGGTACTCGTATCTTTGGCCCAGTTACTCGTGAACTACGAACTGATCAGTTCATGAAAATCGTATCTCTGGCACCAGAAGTACTATAAGGAACGAAAAATGGCAGCTAAAATTTTAAAAAATGATGAAGTTATCGTTGTTGCAGGTAAAGATGCTGGTAAACAAGGCAAAGTTACTGAAGTAAGAGCAGACGGTAAAATATTCGTTGAAGGCGTAAATCTTATCAAGAAACACCAAAAGCCAAACCCACAATTGGGCGTAGCTGGCGGTATTGTTGAGAAAGAAGCAGCTTTAGACGCATCAAACGTGGCACTATTCAACCCTGCAACAAGCAAGGCTGATCGTGTCGGTTTCCGATTTGAAGACGGCAAAAAAGTACGTTTCTTCAAATCTAATAATGAACTTGTTTAATTGGAGTTAACTGTGGCGAAACTGCATGAATACTACAAAGAGACTGTAGCGTCTGAACTTAAAACTAAGTTCGGCTATAAATCTATCATGCAAGTCCCTCGGATTGAAAAGATCACCCTTAACA
>NZ_JASJHF010000088.1:0-13028 GCF_033791185.1 Moritella sp.
ACAGCAATCGGAAAATCCTATCAAAATAAAAGATTCAATCGATTATGCCAATGCTAATATTTTTTGCATAATAGCTACATCAAGACGAGACAGGTACAACGTCTTCACAGAATTTAATTTTATATCAAACCACTTTATATAACACCAACAGGTTAGCTTAATTAATAGCTACGTTAAGGAATATATTATGACTACATTAGTATCGAAAGAAGGCCAAGCGGTTCCACAAGTTACATTCCCAATCCGTCAAGGTGACGCATGGGTAAGCCGCACAACAGAAGAACTATTTGCTAACAAAACGGTGATTGTATTCAGCCTGCCAGGCGCATTCACACCAACTTGTTCATCAAGCCATTTACCACGTTACAACGAACTAGCTAGCGTATTCTCGGCACACGGTGTTGATGACATCCTATGTGTATCAGTAAACGATACCTTTGTAATGAACGCATGGAAAGACGCACAAGAAGCAGAAAACATTACTTTCATCCCAGACGGTAACGGTGCATTCTCTGAAGGTATGGGTATGTTAGTAGACAAGTCTGATATCGGTTTTGGCAAGCGTTCATGGCGTTACAGCATGCTGGTTAAAAACGGCGTGGTAGCAAAAATGTTCATCGAAGCTGACGAACCAGGTGACCCGTTCAAAGTTTCAGATGCTGGTACTATGCTTGGTTATGTTGCACCAGAATACAAAGTACAAGAGTCAATCACAGTATTCTCTAAACCTGGTTGCCCGTTCTGCGCTAAAGCAAAACAAACCTTAATCGACCAAGGTCTAAGCTACGAAGAAGTTGTACTAGGTAAAGATGCCACAACAGTAAGTCTACGTGCCGTAACAGGCCTTAGCACAGTGCCACAAATCTTCATCGGTGGTAAACACATCGGCGGCAGCGAAGAACTAGAAGCACACTTCGCGTAATTATTTAATACTGACTGAAATAAAACCCCCAGATGACTAACCGTTATCTGGGGGTTTTTCTGTTTATCAAGATGTACTCGATGCTCAAAGAGAATAACCAATTATACGAAAAAGGAAGGATCGCTAACATTTAAATTTAATTAACATATTCAGAAGTTATTCTTTTGCTAACCTTATACATGACGCTGAAGTGGTCAGGGTAATTAAAAGGATGAAATATGAACAAGCCTATTATCGAAGACAACAAGCCAATCAAAGTAGCGCTAACTAAAGATCAAGAGTACTACTTTTGTACCTGTGGTCGTTCCAAAAACCAACCTTACTGTGATGGTTCTCATGCTGGGACAAATTTCAAGCCTAAGCATTTTGTTGCCAAAGAGACTAGCGAGGCCCATCTCTGCCGTTGCAAGCATACCGCCAATGCTCCCTTTTGCGATGGCTCTCATAAACAGTTTACCAATGAACAGATTGGCCAAGAAGGACCAGGAGTTCAGATCCAAGCGCTAAATAGCGCCCCAATTGCGGCTGCCACTAAAGAAGAACCCACGGTTGAGTTTATCCATCAACTCGCACGTGATGGTCTTGCTAAAATGGGCCACCATGGCCCAATGACGTCAATGGGTGTACCAAGGCATCAACTTCCCCACTGGGATGATATTCAGGTGATGGTGGCACAAATGGCCAATCAACCTTTGCAGGAAAACGTTTCAGTTAATACGGAACTGGTCATAGGTCCACAGGCAAAAAAACCACTGAAGCTAGCCATCCCATTATTTGTTTCCGATATGAGTTTTGGGGCTTTATCAGAAGAAGCTAAGATTGCACTGGCGACTGGTGCTGAGTTGGCTGGAACTGGAATATGCTCTGGAGAAGGCGGGATGTTACCTGAAGAGCAAGCCGCAAATTCGCGTTACTTTTATGAACTTGCAAGTGCGGGCTTTGGTTACGATGAATCGAAATTAAAGCATGTGCAGGCATTTCATTTTAAAGGTGGTCAGGGAGCAAAAACAGGTACTGGCGGCCACCTGCCTGGCAATAAAAATATAGGCCGAATTGCTGAAGTTCGCGGCATTGAAGCTGGCACACCAGCCATATCACCACCCACGTTTAAAAACCTGCATACCGCTGCAGACTTTAAAAAGTTTGCAGATCGAGTTCGTGAACTAACAGGTGGTATTCCCATCGGTTTTAAACTCAGCGCCAATCATATTGAAGATGATATTCAGTTTGCACTCGATGCGAGCGCAGATTATATCATTCTCGATGGTCGAGGTGGCGGTACTGGCGCAGCACCAGAGATGTTCAGAGATCATATCAGTGTGCCCACCATTCCCGCGTTGGCACGAGCAAGAGCTTACCTAGATAAACAAGGTGTCAGTGGTAAAGTCACCTTAATCGCAACAGGTGGTCTGCGTGTACCGATGGATTTTGTTAAAGCAATGGCACTCGGCGCGGATGGGGTTGCAATATCTAACAGTGCAATGCAGTCCATTGGTTGCGTGGCGGCCCGAATATGTAATACCAATAACTGTCCCGCGGGGATCGCGACGCAGAATGCCGACCTACGACAACGCTTGAATGTGGATAAAGCCTCGATGCAACTGAAGAATTTCTTTGAAGCTTCAGTAGAACTGATGCAAGTGATGTCTAGAGCTTGTGGCCATGATGCACTGAATAAATTTAACCCACACGACCTTGCTACTTGGAATAAAGAGATGGCAGAACTATCTGGTATTAAGTATTCAGGAGTAAGTAAGCTTTAGTCTGCTCAGATAAATACAACCAAGCCCCAATCGTTGAATAACCATTGGGGCTTTTTTCAGTCTAAATCATTACTATTATCAGCGTTTCAAATTAATAATAAATTACGCTTCATAACCAAATGGGTCATCAATTGAATGTGATGGTTGGGTAAACCACTGCGGTCCCGAGTCAGTCATGTAAAAATGATCTTCTAAACGAATACCAAATTTACCCGGAATAACTAACATCGGTTCATTACTGAAACACATACCTTTGGCTAATGGCGTAGTATCGTTACCCACTAAATATGGCCATTCATGAATATCTAAACCAATACCATGGCCGGTACGGTGCGGCAGACCCGGTAAATCATAACCTGGACCAAAACCATCCGCTTCTAGTGATACTCGCGCGGCGGCATCAACATCCTGACAAGCGACATTAATCTGCGCAGCATCAAAGGCAGCTTGCTGGGCATTTTTTTCACTTAACCAAGCAGCTCGTACTTCATCACTTGCTTCACCAAATACATAAGTACGGGTAATATCAGAGTTATAACCATGCAACTGACAGCCGGTATCAATTAATACTACGTCATCTTGTTTTAGGAATTGTGGATCTTTCACCCCGTGCGGGAACGAGCTCGCTTTACCAAATAACACGATGCAAAAATAAGAACCTTTTGGCGCGCCAACCACTTTATGGGCTTGATGAATGAATTCTTCAACTTCCGTGGTACAAATATCTAAACGTAAGATACGTGCCGCCGCTTTATGCACTTCAATCGTCATGTCTTTGGCACGTTGTAATAATGCAATTTCAGCGGCTGATTTTTGCTGACGACAACCGGCAGTGATCACTTTCGCATCGATATATTCAAACTGCGGATGAGCATGACGAATGTTGTTAAACATAAAGAAAGCAGTTGCTTCATCAATACCGACAACACCAGTTGTTATATTCAATTGTGCAAGAACTTCACCAAATAACTGCGCTGGACTTTCATGTTCATGCCAGCAATGTAGCGGGCCTTTTACAACCATAAATTCATTAATGGTATCTTGTTCAAAACGCGGTGCAATAAACTGTACCTCACCCACTGCTGGTAATATCGCACCAACCATACGTTCACCCGCGCCCCAACGCATACCAGTGAAGTAATATAAGTTTGTGCCTGCATTAAGGTAAATAGCGTTAATGCCTTCGCGTTGCATCATGGATTGTGCTTGTGCGATACGCGCATTAAATTCTTGTAACGAGATCGCAGCAACGTCCGCAGTCATGTCAGCCAGTTTAGCTAATTCTAATTCAGCAGTTGAACCACCAATACCAATAGTCATAAAAATCCTTGTTATACAGCTTAATTCACGAAATATAGATGAATTCACTGTAGCACACCTTACTGACGAGATGTAGCTCCAACCGCTGGGGAGTTTAGTTCTAATTCGCATTTATCACGTAAGAAATCACGAAGGATCAGCATAGCGGGTGAGACTTGCCCTCGGTTAGGACAGACTAACCATAAATTAATCGGTAATGATTTGTAACCGCTAAGTAACTCAATAAGATTTCCAGCGCGTAAATCCGCAGCAAGATCTAGACTAGACTTAAATGCAATGCCCCTACCAGCGACAGCCCAGCGGTGGACAATATCAGCATCATTAGTCAGCCTGTCACCGGCAACTTTCACCGCTAACGGCGCTATATTTGGCTGTGCATTATCAGTAAATGTCCAAGTATCATATACACGCGTACCGACACGATAGAGTAAGCAATTATGCTGAAGTAAATCATTGGGATGTAATGGCGCGCCGACACTGGCAATATAATCGGGCGATGCACAAACAATACGCTCAACCGCCACAATAGGAAAAGCAACCATAGATGAATCTTCAGGTTCTCCGTAGCGCAGGGCCATATCAACCTTATCATGGTAAAAGTCAGCTAAGTTATCACCGACATTTAATTGTATCGATAACTCGGGATAAATATCCATGATCTCATCTAACCAAGGCAATATGATATTGCGGCCAAGATCAGATGATACCGATAATCGGATCTCACCAGCAATTTTACCCTGCATTTGATTTAACGAAGCTTTACCTTGCTCTAACGACGCCAACGCATCAACACAATGCGATAAATAGCGCTCACCTTCGGCAGTAATGCGTAATTTACGCGTTGAGCGAATAAAAAGTTGTACCCCTAACTGTTTTTCTAGGCGCTTTAATGCGGCACTCGCAGCTGCTGGGGACATATCCAGCTGCAAAGCGGAGGCAGTAATACTGCTTGTTTGTGCCGTTTGCACAAAAAGGATAAGATCTTGAATATTCATTATCAAAAATTATTTGAAACTGTTTGCTGAATTACCATCTGTTTAGCATAGCAGTTATCAGTAATAATGTCGTTACTCAGCAAACACATGCCAATGAAAGGTAATATATGACTACGCCATTAACGATTGTTGCGAACATCGAAGCGAAAGCGGACAAAATTGAATTCGTAAAAGCCGAATTATTAAAATTGATTGAACTGACCCGACTTGAAGATGGTTGCATCCAGTATGACCTGCACCAAGACAATCATAACCCTGCGCTATTTACTTTCATTGAGAACTGGGCGAGTCAGGCATTATTACAAAAGCACCTTGATAGCTCACATTTAAAAATGTATGTGCAAGTAACCGAAGGTGCAGTAGTGAATTTCAAACTCAATGAAATCACGAAGATCGCATAACAGATTAATCCAAATCGAACATGTTCATTTACTTTTAGTACAATTTATTAAGGCGTTACGATGACACACCAAATTATCAAAGATTTAAGCAACCGTTATACAACTAAAAAGTTTGATGCTGCAAAAAAAGTATCGCCAGCAGATCTTGCCGTGATCATGGAAGCAATGCGTTTATCTGCATCATCAATAAATTCGCAACCGTGGAAGTTTATTGTTATCGAAAGTGATGCTGCAAAACAGCGTATGCACAATACTTTTGCCAACAAATTCCAGTTTAATCAACCGCATATTTTTACTGCATCACACATTATCATTTTTGCTCACAACCCTGCATATACCCGAGCAAACTATGAAGCTGTGATCGATAAAGGCATCGAAGATAAACGCACGAAACCTGAAGAGAAGGAAGGCGCGTTTGGTGCGTTTGCTTTTGTTGAATTAAACACAGCAGAAGATGGCGACACATCAGCTTGGACAAAAGCCCAAACTTATCTAGCACTAGGTAACACTATGCACACATTGGCACGCTTGAACATTGATTCAACACCAATGGAAGGCATCGACAGCGAGATGATCAGTAAAGAGTTTGCTGCAGAACTAGACGGTTATGTAAGTGATGTAGCATTAGCTATCGGTTACAGAGACACTGAAAACGATTATAACATTGCCCCACCTAAATCACGTTTAGCAATGGAAGATGTAGTCGTTAAACTATAATGAAAACGATAATTTAAGACGATACTAACTGTAGTGGTTTCGCTTACTTAGCCATAAGCAAACCGCTGCAGTATAAGAGTCAAAGCGAGGTTATCGATAACCGATACTCAGCAAATATAGGGTTGACTCACTACCCTCTAACTGTACACTGTCGAAACAACAATATAGAGGTTACTATGGTTTCGATTACATCTTTGCAATTATTTAAAAATTTATCCGATGAGACACGGCTAAACATTATTTTGTTAATCAGAGAAGTTAACGAATTATGTGTCTGTGAATTATGCAGTGCTCTGAATGAACCTCAAACCAAGATATCCCGAAACCTTTCTATGCTCAAAAAAAGTGGTCTATTAATTGATCGCAAAGAAGGAAAATGGGTCCATTACCGTATGTCGCCACATATCCCAGCATGGGCAAGTAAAATCATAGACCAAGCATGGGAGAGCCAACGAAATGAAACTCTTACAATTGCCAATAAGTTATCTCTAGAGAGTCCTTCTGCTCGCCGAACAGTATGTAATTAAGTATACGAATGTAATAAAGCGCATATGTTAAACACTCCAGCCTTGCCCTACCCTACAATAAATGATTAAAACACCAACTAGCTAAAGTACTTCTCTCTTATATATTTTCATATTCCGTGCTTTATACATGTTTACATATGCAAATAAACAGATATGATGGGTGTAATTGTTTATTTTCGGCCCTCACTCTAATGATTTTAGAAAGTACCGTTAAAAAATTTTATTATTACACATGCAAAAAAGCAGATGTGTTATTTTGCATTCTGAATAACCAAGGAGTATTTATGACAGTGTTAACCGTATTTGAACCCGCAATGTGTTGCAGCTCTGGTATTTGTGGTGCAGATGTTGATCCGGTGTTAGTCCAGTTTTCCGCTGATATTGATTACCTCAAACGTAATGGGGTCAATGTCGAACGGTTCAACTTGGCCAATAATCCGCTAGCTTTTGTGCATAACCCGATAGCCAGTGATTTTCTGAAACAATTCGGAGATAACAATTTACCGCTGATTTTAAAAGACAATGTGCAGATTTCAAGTCATTCATATCCTAGCCGTACAGAGCTGGAACTATGGTTTGATATGTCAATTGAAAGCCCGCAAAGCCAGCCAAATACTCAATGTAAAAAATGCTAAAGTCTGGAGAATAATATGAACATATTAAAAGATTTACCCCCTTATGTGTTTTTCACTGGTAAAGGTGGCGTAGGTAAAACATCAATATCTTGTGCATCAGCTGTGACATTAGCAGAGTCAGGAAAGAAAGTGTTATTAGTGAGTACAGACCCAGCATCAAATGTAGGACAAGTATTTTCTCAAGAGATTGGCAACAACATTGTTAACATCGCCCAAGTTCCCAATTTATCGCTATTAGAAATTGATCCTCAAGCGGCTGCCGAGAATTATCGCCAAAAAATAATTGACCCGATAAAAGGTATCTTACCGCAAAGTGCGATCCAAAGTATTACCGAGCAACTTTCGGGCGCATGCACCACTGAGATTGCTGCGTTTGACGAATTTACCGGCTTATTAACCGATAAAACCCTGCTGAATCGCTTTGACCACATCATTTTTGATACGGCACCAACAGGTCATACGATTCGCTTACTGTCATTACCTGGCGCATGGAGTAATTTTATTGATAGCAACCCAGAAGGTGCTTCCTGCCTTGGTCCGATGTCTGGGTTAGAGAAACAACAAGAACAATATGCTCATGCTGTCGAGGCTCTTGCAGACAGCAGCCAAACGCGCCTAGTTCTGGTGGCTCGCTTACAGGAGTCGACATTACAAGAGGTCGCAAAAACCAAAAAAGAACTATCCAATCTTGGCATAAACAATCAATATCTGATTATCAACGGTACCTTACCTGAATCAGAAACTCACGATAAACTAGCGTTAGCGATATACCAACGAGAACAACAAGCGCTTGCCTCTATACCTGAAATATTGAAAGACATGCCCCTTGATGTGCTATTTTTACAACCGATGAACATGGTTGGGATTGCAGCTCTAAAAAATTTGTTTTCTCCCGCAGAAAAACCACTTCAACCACAGATTCAGCTGCCAGCCAGTGCTTCATACCCGACCATGGGCTCTCTGTCATCATTAGTTGATGAACTGGCCGTAGATCAACATGGGTTAATTATGTTGATGGGCAAAGGTGGCGTTGGTAAAACAACAATCGCATCAGCCATCGCGGTGAAACTCGCTTCCATGGGTTTTGATGTTCATCTCACGACATCCGATCCTGCGGCACATTTGGACAACACGCTTAACGGAAAAATAGGCAATCTTCAGGTTAGTAGTATCGATCCTCAAGTCGAAACAGAGCGCTATCGTCAGCATATCCTGAAAACAAAAGGTAAAGCACTGGATGAGGAAGGTAAGAAATTACTTGAAGAAGATCTACGTTCCCCATGCACCGAAGAAATAGCAGTCTTCCAAGCATTTTCTCGAATTATCAGAGAAGCAGACAAACGATTCGTAGTAATGGATACCGCACCAACCGGCCATACATTACTACTGTTAGATGCGACAGGTGCTTATCATAAAGAAGTTGAGAAAAAGATGAAGGGTAATGATAACTACGTAACCCCAATGATGAAGCTGCAAGATAAAGCAATGACGAAGGTAATACTGACGACACTTCCTGAAACAACACCGGTTTTAGAAGCTGCTAATCTGCAAGCAGATTTAAACAGAGCGAATATCTCGCCTTGGGCTTGGGTAGTCAATAACGCCTTATTAACGACTTCGACTACTTCAACACTGCTGCAAATGCGAGCCGATAAAGAAACGGAACAGCTTGATAACATCAACAACCGCCACTCAAATAAAACTGTATTGGTGCCAATTCAGCTAGATGAGCCTGTTGGTATAGAGCGTTTAATTCAATTAGCAAATTAGTCATTCCCCTCCCCCCATGGCTTAGTGAAATAACGCTAAGCCACAATATACTCATGTCGATTCGCCATATATTTGTAATGATACTCAAGGGGGCATTTGATATCGTTTTGCCTTTATTTATTGAGTTTTGTGAGCAGAGTGCAGGAAGTGAAATAGTGAATTCAATTCAGCAATTCATCAATTATATGTTCAACATCGGTTCGCCATACCACAACTGCTCACGTGAAGACGACTTGTAGTCTGTTTGGATAAAATCAATGAAGCAATCTGCCATCGAATATTGGGTAACAATCCCATCAGCTTCCATCATGGTTAATGCTTCATAACCTTCTTTACCTTTCATGGTATAAGCGGAAGAGCTGCCGGAATAAATCATTTCATGATCGATATCGTTCCAACCACCTTCTTCCGTATAAATAGTAAGTTTAGCAATTCGCTTACCAAGGGGGCGTTCGGCGTAATAGCTAAAATTCAGGTTATAGGTATAAGGGTAGCTTCCCGAGCCAGAACCAAGAACCCCATTATTGATGGCGTTGTTGATTGCCCCCTCTAGTGCCTGTGCTATATATTTTCCTTTGATGCGATAAACACCAATGGGTACGGCAAAGGGAAGTAGCTTACCTGCAATATCACCAATTGAAATATCACCTTGTTGCAAAGACGTTCTCACTCCTCCTGCATTATGAATCGCAAAGTCGACGCTATGACCATTTTTACTCATCATATGCGCAAAAGATTCGGCGACAAGAGGCGCAATATCGCTGCCTCCGTTTAGATCTGGAATCCTGATATGTCGCATATTTTGAGCTAATCTAGCAATCACGGTATTTTGTAGCTTACGTACTCTCGGGATATATTTATCTTGTAGCAAGCTTTGCAGTATTGGATCTTTTTTACATACAACCACGTTTTCATGTTGCGTGAGGTAGAGGCTCGCCTTGGCATGGATTTCATCATCATTATTGGCTGTTAACAAGCTTGCATCAATACAAAGCCGGCGACCAATAAGCAGCTCATTTTTGCCCTTGAAAGTGCTCACCGAACCATCTGCTGCGAAATCAATGTCGCAGTGACCAAGCGCCTGTGAGTGAAATCCCGCTTGAACAATATAAGTGCCATTAACTTGATGGCCGTAATCAGATTCTTTTGTCAGTCCTAAGTCGCTGAAATCACCTTGAAGTGTGTGGCTATGACCGCCAACAATCACGCTGAGACCAGCTACTTCTTTAGCTAACTCACAATCACCAGTAAAACCAAGGTGGCTCAATAATATTATCTTATTAATACCTAACTTTCGGATTGCAGCAACCGTATTTTTGGCTGTTTCAAAAGCATTAACAAATGGCGTGTCCGGATCTACATTGGCTATATCGGCCATTTTATCTAATGACACCCCGAATATTGCTATGGGTTCGCCATCGACAACACGCGTCATCCAGCGTGCCGTCTGCTGATCAGGCTGATAAGAGAATAAGTTTGAACGACCGCTTAAATAATGAGACTTGGTTGTTATTTCGTTAGAAAGATCCCAGTTACCAGCTAACAGTGGGAACTGAATACGATCTAAAAATGCAGCCACAGGTTCATTGCCCATATCCAGTTCATGGTTACCAATGGTCATCACATCAATGCCCAGTGCATTGAGCATATCTGAGTTAGCCTTACCTTTAAACAGCGAGAAATAGAGCGTCCCTTGAAAGCAATCGCCAGCATGCACAAATATAAAATCGCGATCATGCTGCAGAGCAGTCGCTTTAAGCTGTTTAGCTCTGGTCGCTATACGAGAAAAACCGCCATTACTGACATAAGGCGATATCATTTTGCCATCAATATTAAGCTGTAATTGCAATGACTGAGGTTCAAAGTAGGAGTGCGTATCATTTATATGTGCGAGTGTTATCTTAACTGGCTTATTATTTTTTATCATAATGTTTCAATTTTTATCTATATTTTAATCGTTCTTTTCACTGAATGGAAAGCCTTCTCAGATGAGTTTAACATATTCGATGATGGTTTTTCTGTAAAGACTGACCGTAAAGACTGTACCGCAAAAATTTTAACTCGATTCAACCCGAAAGTAGCTTATAGCTATAACTCACTCATAATAAGTTGATATCGATTAGCCATAGATTTAGTTATGTACGGAGTAGGCATCATTTTTCATATAACATAAGTTGCAAGAATCAATCGAGAACCGTCGATGGGGTTTAACTTGCAGTACTATATTGGTAAGGTGGCGTAAATAAAATTAACTCAACTATAAATCCCCTCTAATGGGCTCTAAATGGAACGCTATGATACAAGCTGTAATTTTTGATATGGATGGAGTTCTTATTGATTCAGAACCCATGTGGAAAGAAGCAGAGAAGCAAGTTTTTTCTTCTGTCGGCGTTGAAGTCTGTGATTCACTATCGGCTTATACAGCATCAATGACGACACGAGAAGTTACTGAATTTTGGTATAGTCATTTCCCTTGGTCAGGTAAAAGCTTAGAGCAAGTCGAGAATGAAGTTGTTGAGCGCGTGGAATTTTTGATTTCCGAAAAAGGTAAACCGATGGCGGGCGTGAAAGAAATTTTAGATATTTTACAACATCAAAATCTTAAAATAGGCCTTTCAACGAACGCTCCTTTTAAATTAATATCAGTAGTGCTAAGTAAACTTGATATTGCTCACTACTTTCAAGCTATTTCTTCTTCGGAGCATGAAACCAAAGGAAAACCTCATCCAGCGGTATATTTGTCTACCGCTAATAAATTAAAAGTGGATCCTTCAAAATGTATCGCATTTGAAGATTCAGTGACAGGGATCATGGCGGCAAAAGCGGCAAAGATTAAAACGATAGCAGTACCACCGCACTTAGAGTTTACAGACGAAAAGTTTGAAATATCTGACTTTAAACTTAGGCGATTATCAGATTTTACCCTTTCCCATCTGAAAGAAATAGCAAATCACATCTAGTTTAAAGACCCATTCAAAAAATCAATTAACATGACAAAAATCACTTCTATTTTTGTCATGTTAAAAGTGTCTTTTAAAGCTTTAGCCCTAAGCCATTTGTGTTCAAATATGGCTTAGGGCTGTCCATTCGTTATTTACAACATAATACTAACCGTATTTCCAACATAGTACTAACCGCATGTCCAATATAGTACTAACCGCGTCGTTTATAACTATCTATCGCGATTAATACCAAGGCAAGCATAATAGCCCCATAGATTGGCCATTGGATTAGCTCAATGCGTTCACCAAGTAATAAGCCAACACAAAAAACCAATGTCGGTTCTAAATAAGTTAATAAGCCAAACAAGCTAAGTGGCAGCATTTGTGAGGCGTATAAAAACAATAGCATGGGTAGTGTGCCAGTGAGCCCCAGTCCTAGGTAATAAGCCCAAGACGAAGCTTCGATTTGTTGCCAGTCATGAAAGGGTTGTAAATAGAGCATGGCAAGCAGTGCGATTGGTAGTAAAAAAAGGTTGTCTAAGGTGAATACCAGATCGCTAGCCATTGGGTAACGTCGGCGATTCATAAAGTACAGCGGATAACCTAAAGCAACCACAAACACAATCCAAGAGATACCATCGGCAATGACATAAGCATAAACAACACCACAAGCAGCAATGATGCATGCTAGTAACTGTGTACGAGTTAATTGCTCACCATACACAAAGTAACCAACGGCAACCAACGTCAGCGGCAGCGCAAAATAACCTAATGCTACTGAGAGTATCTCACCCTGTAGAGGCGCCCAGATAAACAGCCAAAACTGTGGCGCAATTAAACAGGCGGAGAATAAGAATCGAGGCCATAACCGCCATTGTTTTAATTGTTCCCACAACATTGAGATCCGCCCTACTAGGATTAAACCTAATAGCATAATGACGGAACTCCACAAAACCCTTTGCGCAGCGAGCCAATGACCAGCGCCTCCGGCAATAGCAGTTTCTGGCCAGGTAGGTTGAAACTGTACATACATGGG
>NZ_JASJHF010000089.1:0-15232 GCF_033791185.1 Moritella sp.
AGGGGAGCCCAAGTTGGGAAATTAGGGAAGAAGTCGCATGTCGAAAACGGTGACGGATTTAACTGGATATCAACATGTTCAATCGCTAAGCTTAAGCTATAGCCCGCACTGATAAACCACAATGCAAATCCGCTAAAACGCACCAGCGGATTACTTGGCGCGATGGCACCAACTAACCCAGCAAAAATAATTCCCATCATGGCCACGCGTTCATAAACACACAATACGCAAGGATTTAGCTCCATCACATATTGGAAGAAGAGCGCGCATGCTTCTAATCCCATGCCTGTCAGTGCGAGTAAAACCCAAGGAAGGCGTTGCTTAGGCAGGTTAGAAATAAACTGGTACATATATTATCTCAAATGAATTTAATTATGACCTGCTGTTATATCATATTGTTAGACTAGATATGAGGGGGCAGATTGTAAAAGTGTGTAAGAATAAAATTTTTATCGAATATTACTTATCTAAGGTTATTACTTATATAAAAAACGCCGCTAATAGCGGCGTTTATTCAAATTAAATTATCTTAGTGTACGGCAGATTTAACGGCTTCAATGGCGCTGTCTGCATGGGCACTAATGAGCCCCATATCGAGCATCATTGTTGTAGCTGGCTCTAAGAAGAACATCAATGAACCAAGCCCAACTAATGTCATTACAATCGTATAAGGTAATGCCATGATAACCATACGGCCATATGATAAACGTAATAACGGCGCTACTGCTGACGTTAATAAGAATAAAAATGCAGCCTGTCCATTTGGTGTTGCCACTGAAGGTAAGTTAGTACCGGTATTAATGGCTACAGCAAGTAAGTCAAACTGATCACGCGTGATAGTACCGTGCATCAGTGCCGCTTTTACTTCGGTAATATAAACAGTACCAACAAATACATTATCACTTACCATAGATAAGATGCCATTAGCTAAGTAAAATAGCGGTAGCTGTTGATGTGGGTCTGCAGCAAGTACTGCACTGATAAGTGGAATGAATAATTGTTGATCAATGATCACCGCAACAATAGTGAAGAATACCGCGAGTAACGCGGTGAAAGGTAATGCTTCTTCAAATGCTTTACCTAACGCATGTTCTTCAGTAATACCGTTAAAGGCTGTAGCTAGAATGATGACTGATAAACCAATAAGACCAACGGCAGCTAAATGCAGCGCTAGACCAACGATTAACCAAACACCAATTGCCGCTTGCGTATACAGTTTTACACGTTCACGTTGGCTGCGGTTGGCATCTTCATGTTTATCAAAATCAACCAAAATAGTACGTACTGCAGCGGGTAATTCAGTGCCGTAACCAAAGATTTTAAACTTCTCGACAAGGACACACGTTAGTAGGCCAAAGACAAATACCGGAACTGTAATTGGTGACATGCGCAGTGCAAACTCTACAAATTCCCAACCCGCTTGTTCAGCAATGATTAAGTTTTGCGGTTCACCAACCATAGTACATACGCCGCCAAGCGCAGTACCAACACCAGCATGCATCATAAGACTACGCAAGAAAGAACGGTAATCATCAAGATCTTGACGCTTTAGTTCGTTCACGCTTGCATCATCAGTATGGTCATGGTCATGTTTAAAATCACGACCTGATGCTACTTTGTGGTAGATACTATAGAAACCAATAGCGACACTAATTACCACGGCAATCACCGTTAGTGCGTCTAAGAAGGCTGAAAGGAAAGCCGATACTACTGAGAAAGATAAAGCCAGCAATGCTTTAGATTTAATGTTAATCAACAATTTAGTGAAAACATAAAGCAATAATGACTTCATAAAATAGATACCGGCAACCATAAATATCAGCAGCAATAATACTTCTATGTTACTCGCCAGTTCATGTTGCACTTGCTCTGCAGAGGTCATGCCAATGGCAACGGCTTCAATTGCGAGTAAGCCACCTGGTTGAAGAGGGTAACATTTTAGCGCCATTGCTAAAGTAAAGATAAATTCGGTAACTAATAACCAACCAGCAATGAAAGGGTCAATCGCAAAGATAATCGGGTTTATAATAAGAAAGGCAATGATCGCAATTTTGTACCACTGAGGTGAATTACCTAAGAAGTTTAATTTTGCAGCCGTACTAAGACTAATGTCCATAGGAGGTGTCCAATATTTGGTGTAAAGAATTATAAAATTGCGACATTCTAAGCATATTTTGTGATGTGCGCCATCATTTTTATTGATACAGATTATTGTTATTGCAAATAAAGTTATTTTAATATTTAAATTGGAATAAATTATTCTAGTGATAGGATCTAATTTAAATCTGGTCGGACGAGCCTGTGGATGCTAAGATTCGAAAAGATACAACCTGTTATATTTCTAATATGAGAAGTTAAATGGATATTACTGATAGTAAAACAACAAATAAAAAGCGTCAGAATGACGGTATCATTAAGGCGAAAAGTCCAGCTGGCTTCGCTGAAGAGTACCTTATCGAATCAATTTGGAAAAACCGTTTTCCTCCGGGCTCAATTCTTCCTGCAGAAAGAGAACTTTCTGAGCTTATTGGTGTTACCCGGACTACGCTACGTGAAGTTCTTCAACGTTTAGCGCGTGATGGTTGGCTCACTATTCGCCACGGAAAGCCGACGCAGGTTAATAATTTTTGGGAGACATCGAGTCTTTCAATTCTTGAAGATTTAGTACGATTAGACCCTGAGCGCTTGCCAGAGCTGATTAGCGATTTATTATCTGCCCGTACCAATATTAGTGTTATTTTTATCCGAGCAGCGATCAAGCGTGATCCTGAACGTGTTGTCGAAATTCTAAACGAAGCTGAATCGCTGGCAGACGATAAAGAGGCATATACGACTTACGATTACCATATGTTGCACAAATTAGCGTTTTTGTCTGGTAATTTAGTTTATGCATTGATCTTGAATGGTTTTGATAATATGTACCGTATCTTAGGTAAAATCTATTTTGATTACCCTGAATCACGTGCACTCGCGAAAAATTTCTATCGTGAATTAAAAGAGATCGCAGAACAAAATCAAGCAGATGAAAGTTTAAATGTTATTCGTAATTATGGTATGAACTCTGGTCTACTTTGGCAGCAGTACCGTGATGAAACATGGGATGATATTTGCGTCGCTTTTGAACAGCGCATTAAATAATTATTACGTAATAATTGTATATAAAAAAACCAGTCATTGACTGGTTTTTGTCTTAAGGCGTTGGCGTTATGCTCTGACAAAGCAGTTCGATATTACCATTTGCTTGCAATTGTTCTAGCCGTACATCAAAGCCCCAAAGTCGGTGGAGATGCTTCATTACTTCTTGTGCGGATTTACTCTCCAAGGGGATTTCTTGGTGCGGTACATAACGTAACGTTAAGGACCTATCACCTTTTTTGTCGATATTGAACACTTGAATGTTAGGCTCATTGTTACTTAAATTATATTGGGCAGATAACTTATTGCGTAACTGCTGATAACCTTCCTCATTATGAATTGCCGATACTTCAATATGTTTACTGCTTTCATTATCTTCGATTGAAAATAGATGCATATCACGCATCACTTTCGGTGATAGATATTGGCTAATAAAACTCTCATCTTTAAAATTTTGCATGGCAAAGTGCAATGTTTCTAACCAATCACTGCCCGCAATATCAGGAAACCAAGCTTTATCTTCCGCCGTTGGGTTTTCACAAATGCGGCGAATGTCAGTAAACATCGCAAACCCAAGCGCGTAAGGATTCATACCTGAATAATAAGGGCTATTGTAAGCTGGCTGTAACACCACGTTAGTATGATTATGTAATATCTCTAACATGAATTTATCGGATACTAATCCTTCGTCATACATGTGATTGGTAATGGTGTAATGCCAAAATGTGGCCCAACCTTCATTCATGACTTGCGTTTGTTTTTGTGGATAAAAGTATTGGCTTATCTTGCGGACGATACGGATTATCTCTCGTTGCCAAGAATGTAATAATGGTGCATTTTTTTCTACAAAATAGAGAATGTTTTCTTGTGGCTCTGCTGGGTAATTTGGTTCAGTCGGAGCTTCTTTTTCATTACTTTGGGGCAGGGTTCGCCACAGTTCGTTTACTTGGGTTTGCAAATAATCAGCACGTTCTTGCTGGCGACGCTTTTCTTCACTTAATGACGGTTCACTTGGTCGCTTATAACGGTCGACACCATAACTCATTAACGCATGACAAGAATCGACAATATTTTCGACTGCATCGATCCCATATTTTTGTTCACACTCTGCAATATAGTTCTTGGAAAATAGCAGATAATCAATAATTGAATCTGCATCTGTCCATGATTTAAAAAGATAGTTGTTTTTAAAAAAAGAATTGTGGCCATAACAAGCATGTGCGATCACTAACGCTTGCATCGGTATAGTATTTTCTTCCATTAAATAGGCGATACAGGGACTAGAGTTAATGACAATTTCATACGCGAGTCCCATCTGACCACGTTTGTAGCTTTGCTCAGTTTGAATAAATTTTTTACCAAAACTCCAATGGTTATAGCCAATCGGCATCCCTACGGAAGAATAAGCATCCATCATTTGCTCAGCAGAGATCACTTCTATTTGATTGGGGTAAGTATCAAGTCGATAATGCTCGGCAATACGTTTAATTTCGACATGATACTGTTCAAGTAGTGGAAAATTCCAATCTGGACCATCGCTAAGTTGCTTTACTTCATCTTTTAACATATAGATTCTCCCTAAGCGGCCTGTTTCTTGAATAGTTCACGGAATACAGGGTAAATATCTTCGAGTTGACGAATGTGCTGTAAAGCGAATTGAGGGTATTCTTCCGCCACTTTTTCGTATTCTCGCCACAATGTCTGATGCGCTCTATTGGTTATTTCTATATAGCTGAAGTAGCGCACTTTCGGCATTATTTTATTGAGTAAAATAGTGCGGCATAAAGGTGAGTCATCAGCCCAGTTATCCCCATCAGAAGCTTGTGCTGCATAAATATTCCACTCAGTTGCGGGATACTTATCAGTGACGATTTTATCCATGAGTTTTAAGGCTGACGACACAATCGTACCACCTGTCTCTTGTGAGTAAAAAAATTCATGCTCATCAACTTCTTTTGCTTGAGTATGGTGGCGTATGTAAACCACTTCAATTTTTTTGTAAGTACGGGTTAAGAACAAATAGAGTAAAATGTAGAAGCGTTTCGCCATGTCTTTCGTTGGCTGATCCATAGAACCGGATACATCCATTAGACAAAACATCACGGCTTGGCTATTGGGCACTGCATATTGCTCAAAATTGTTATAGCGTAAATCAAAGGTATCGATAAAAGGTACTTTACTAATCCGCTCTTTAAGTTCGGCAATTTCTTTTTTTAGTTCGTCGACAAATTGACCTTCAATCTCGCCACGTTTGGTTAATTCATCAACTTCCTGTTGCAGAGCTTTGACTTTTCTTTTTTTACCGCCAGATAATGCGGTACGTCTAGCGAGTGAATTTTGTAATGATTTCACAATCGCGATGTTACCGGGGTTACCATTTGAGGTATAACCAGCGCGATGGGTTTTCATTTCGACGATACTGTTGAACTGGTTTTCTTGTAAATTGGGTAACTCTAAATCTTCAAATAACAGATCAAGATATTCGTCTTTTGAAATTTGAAAATTAAATTCATCATTACCTTCACCGCTGTCACTTGCTTCTCCACCACCAGGGCCTGCACCACCCTCGGGTGGTGGGCGACTGATTTTATCACCGGCAATGAATTGATCGTTACCTGGATGAACAATAGTACGATCGCCCCCTTTACCTTGGTGGAAGCTTGGTTCTGAGATGTCACGAGTTGGAATACTGACACTTTCTCCAGATGTAATATCCTGGATACTACGATTATTTACAGCATCAGATACCGCCTTTTTTATTTGTGAATTATAACGACGCATAAAGCGTTGTCGATTAACGGTACTTTTATTTTTACCGTTTAATCTGCGATCAATAAAATGTGCCATCTCATACCCCCTAACACAGTATCTTATGATGATTTACGTACACGTAAATACCATTCTGACAACAATCTAACTTGTTTCTTGGTATAACCTTTCTCCATCATACGGGCTACAAAGTTGTCATGTTTTTGTTGTTCGTCTGTGGATGTTTTGCCGTTAAATGAGATAACGGGTAATAACTCTTCAGTGTTGGAGAACATTTTCTTTTCGATCACAGTACGGAGTTTTTCGTAACTGACCCATGCCGGATTTTTACCACTGTTATTGGCTCTAGCGCGTAATACAAAATTAACAATTTCATTACGGAAATCTTTGGGGTTACTGATACCAGCAGGTTTCTCAATTTTTTCTAGATCGTTATTTAATGCTTCTCTATCAAATAACTGACCCGTTTCTGGATCGCGATACTCTTGATCTTGGATCCAAAAATCAGCGTAAGTGACATAGCGGTCGAAAATATTTTGGCCATATTCAGAATAAGATTCTAAATAAGCGGTTTGAATTTCTTTACCAATAAACTCAACATATTTCGGGATCAAGTAGCCTTTCAAGAATTCTAAATAACGGTCTGCAATATCTTGAGGGAATTGTTCACGCTCAATTTGTTGTTCGAGTACATAGAACAGGTGTACAGGATTGGCTGCGACTTCAACATGATCAAAATTGAAGACTTTGGATAAAATTTTGTAAGCAAAACGGGTTGATAGCCCTGACATACCTTCATCAACGCCGGCATAATCACGATACTCTTGATATGACTTGGCTTTTGGATCGGTATCTTTTAAGGTCTCGCCATCGTAAACGCGCATTTTCGAATAGATTGATGAGTTCTCTGGGTCTTTGATCCGTGATAGTACAGTGAATTGAGCAAGCGCATCTAGGGTACCTGGTGCACATTTGGCATTGTGTAAAGCACTGTTTTCAAGAAGTTTTCTATAAATAGCTTGCTCTTCACTAATACGTAAGCAGTAAGGTACTTTAACTATGTATACCCGGTCTAAAAAGGCTTCATTGTTTTTGTTATTACGGAATGTTTGCCACTCAGATTCATTCGAGTGAGCAAGAATTATACCTTCAAAAGGCAGGGCTGATAGACCCTCTGTACTGTTATAGTTACCTTCTTGCGTTGCGGTAAGTAGTGGATGCAGCACTTTAATCGGTGCTTTAAACATCTCTACAAATTCCATCACACCTTGATTAGCTTTACAGAGAGCGCCTGAGTAACTGTATGCGTCAGGATCATCCTGTGAAAAATGCTCTAACTGACGAATATCAACTTTACCGACTAACGATGAAATATCTTGGTTATTTTCATCCCCAGGTTCAGTTTTAGCAATGGCAATCTGGTGAAGGATAGATGGACGTATTTTTTCCACTTTAAATTGGCTGATATCACCACCATATTCTTTTAAGCGTTTAGCAGCCCAAGGCGACATTACATGGCCTAGATAACGGGTTGGAATACCGTATTCACTACGCAAAATATTGGCATCTTCATTGATATCAAACAAGCTAAATGGATGGTCATTTACTGGTGAACCTTTGATGCGATAAATGGCTTCATTTTGCATTAGGTCTTTGAGTTTTTCTGCCAAAGATGATTTACCACCACCAACTGGCCCCAATAAGTACAGGATTTGTTTTTTTTCTTCTAAGCCTTGCGCTGAATGTTTTAGGTAGGCAACGATTTGTTCAATCGCATCTTCCATACCGTAGAATTCAGCAAAAGCCGGATAACGTGCAACAACACGGTTTGAAAATAATCGGCTTAAACGAGAATCAGTCGCGGTATCAACCATTTCTGGCTCACCGATAGCGTTTAGTAGTCTTTCAGCAGCAGATGCGTATACAGCTTTGTCGTCACGACATAAGTTTAAAAACTCTTGGATCGTGTATTCTTCTTCACGACTTTCTTCGTATCTTTGCTGATAATGTTCAAAAATACCCATAGGTAACCCCCAAAATGTAATTACTTGCATCTGCAGGAATTGGCATCTACAAGTCTGAAGTATTTCTCACTTCTTCTATAAATCTAGACTTTGATTTCAAAATTGCGCAATTAAATTGCGGTTTTATAAGCATTTTATTATTTTATTAAGATGCGTTATATTCGAATGACAAAATATCGGTTGCTAGTGAGTTAGAATTGACTAGAGTTGTTTAGCGGGTCTTTATATTGTCAGTCGTACTTTTGACAACATATACATTGAGTATAGCTCACACAAATGTGATTAAATATTTTTAGCCATTATATTTAGGATTGACGAGGCGTGATATGAAGTAAAACTTTAGTGGCAGGCTAACACGGGGTTTATTTTCATGCTAACCTGGCGGGCATATTAAGGTGAATTGCTGGTTATTTTTTCGTGTAGCAATTTGTTTAACATGCGCATTGTCGCTTGTACGCCAGCAAATACTTGATTTGAACTGACGCCACGGGTTCTAAAGCTTTTATTGTCTTGTTGCCAAGTAATGAAACTCTCGGTAAGGGCACTGGTTTTACCGCCGGGAGGGATGCGGACTTGATAGTTTTCTAAGTTCGGGAAGTCAAAGCCGACTTTTTGCATAATCGCTTGTATCGCCATGCTGAACGCATCAAAACCCCCGTTACCTGAACCGGCAGATTTATACATTTCATCACCAATACGAACGCGGATACTTGCTGTTGAGTCAACATTTAGCCCTGATGTTATCGAACAATTGAGTAGTTCAATGTGCGAATAATCTTTACTCTCCAATAGGTCGGCAATAATAAAGGGTAAATCTTCAGGTGTGATAATCGATTTTTGATCGCCGAGTGTCACAATCCGCTCGAGTAATTTGGTTTTTTGTTCTGTACTTAAGTCAATACTTAACTCTTCCAAATTTTTCTCAAGTGATGCTTTACCACTCATTTTACCGAGTGCGTAAGTTCGTGTGCGTTCAAATCGTTCTGGGCCTAATACGGTTTGATATAAGCCACCTTTATTATCGCCATCCGCATGGATACCACTGGTTTGGGTAAACACGTCAGCGCCGATGATAGGGGCGTTTGCTGGTGTGAACTTACCTGAGAAGCTTTCTATCATTTGACTAATTTGATGAATTCGCTGTTCATTGATTGATGATTGAATACCGAGTTTGTCTTTTAATACCACCGCTACTTCTGCCAGTGACGCATTGCCGGCACGCTCACCAAGGCAGTTAACCGTACAGTGGATGGCACTAATACCGACTTTAGCTGCTGCTAATGCATTTGCAGTTGCTAAACCGTAATCATTGTGTGGATGAAAATCAAATTGCAGTTGCGGGAAGCGACTTATCATGTCAGATAGACTAGTATGTACCTCGTCAGGTGACATTACCCCAAGCGTATCTGGCAGCATGTAATGTTGGATTGGTAAATCGGCTAGTTCAGTGATCATATTATAAACGTAATCGGGATTATCACAGTAACCGTTAGACCAATCTTCAAGATAGATATTAACCCTCAACCCTTGCTCCATTGCGTAATGAATGGTTTCTCTTACGTCAGCAATGTGTGCAGAGGATGTCTTGCGTAGCTGTTCAATACAGTGTTTTTCGCTGCCTTTAGTTAATAAATTAATGACCTTCGCACCACTGGATTTGATCCAATCAACGCTCTTGGTGTGATCAACAAATCCTAATATTTCAATACGGTCTGCTACTTGTTCTTGCTCTGCCCATTGCATTAATGAGGCTACTGCATTTTTTTCGCCTAAAGATACGCGTGCAGAAGCAACTTCGATGCGATCGACATTAAGTGATTGGAGTAGGGCTTTAGCAATACTGACTTTTTCATCGGGAGTGAAGGAGACCCCTTGGGTTTGCTCTCCATCGCGAAGAGTCGTATCCATTAGCTGGACTCGAGGGCGCATGATTTCCATATTTGCTACCTGCTTCAAATTGTAGGAAAAGAGCGGATAACTTATGGTTATCCGCTTTTAAAGCGTCTGTTTAGTATTTTTTGAAAGAGTTTATTTTCTATCAAACAATCATACCAAATAATTAACTTGCTTCAGTCCATAACCATGGGAACTGTTGTTTGTTAGCTGTTTCGAATTCGGTGATCTTTTCTTCATGTTTTAATGTCCATGAAATATCATCAGCACCTTCGATCAGGCTTTGTTTACGGAATTCGTCTACTTCCACGTTAACAACAATGCCGCCCGGTGTTGTTACTGTTTGTGCTGGTAGGTCAACCGTAAACTCAACCCCTTCATTGGCAGCAATTTCAGCCATCAATGCAGCGAGTACATCTTTGCTTACACGGATTGGTAAAATACCATTCTTGAAGCAGTTAGAGTAGAAAATATCAGCGTAGCTTGTTGAAATTATCGTATTGAAACCAAAATCTTCAATCGCCCATGGCGCATGTTCACGTGATGAGCCACAACCAAAGTTATCGCCAGCAACTAAAATTTTAGCGCCTTTGAATGCCGGTCGGTTTAATTCAAACTCAGGGTTTTCTGAACCATCATCAAGAAAACGCCAGTCATGAAATAAGTGAATACCAAAACCAGTACGTTCTACTTTTTTCAAGAACTGTTTTGGGATGATTTGGTCTGTATCTACGTTACTACGATTCATTAATGCAGCAACACTAGTATGATTTTTATATGCTTTCATTTTAATTCCTTGATCACTAATGTGCTAAAGCTTATGCCCAGTTACGGATGTCAACAAAGTGGCCTTCGATTGCCGCTGCAGCAGCCATTGCTGGTGATACTAAATGAGTACGTCCACCTTTACCTTGACGACCTTCGAAGTTACGGTTTGACGTAGATGCACTACGTTGACCTTCGCTTAGTTGATCACCATTCATTGCTAGACACATAGAGCAACCGGGTTCACGCCATTCCCAACCAGCAGCAATTAAAATCTTATCTAGACCTTCTTGTTCTGCTTGTTCTTTCACTAGGTATGAACCAGGAACTGCAATTGCTTGTACTGAAGAACTTACCTTTTTGCCGGCGCTTAGTTCAGCAATGGCGCGGAAATCTTCAATACGACCGTTAGTACAAGAACCAACGAACACCAGATCAATATTTATATCTGTAATTGGTGCTCCGGCTTTAATATCCATGTAGGCAAGCGCGCCTTTACATGAAGACGCTTTAATTTCATCACTAAAATCACTTGGCGATGGTACAGTCGCATTGACTGCTACAACTTGTTCTGGAGATGTACCCCAAGTTACTTGTGGTGCAATATCTTCAGCTTTAAGTTCAACAACAGTATCAAATACCGCATCATCATCAGTTGGTAGTGATTTCCAGTATGCTAGAGCAGCTGCCCAATGATCACCTTGTGGTGCATATTCTTTACCTTCAAGATAAGCATATGTAGTTTCATCGGGTGCGATAAGGCCTGCGCGTGCGCCGCCTTCGATCGCCATGTTACACAAGGTCATACGACCTTCCATACTCAGGTCGCGAATTGCAGAACCGGCGAATTCGATTACGTGGCCAGTACCGCCAGCAGTACCGATTTTACCGATAACAGCAAGGGCGATATCTTTTGCTGTTGAATATTTCGATAATTTACCTTCTACGCTCACTAGCATAGTTTTTGATTTTTGTTGTTGTAGCGTCTGAGTTGCCATTACGTGTTCAACTTCAGAAGTACCGATACCGAATGCTAACGCACCAAAGGCACCGTGTGTTGCAGTATGCGAATCACCACACACAGCAGTCATACCTGGGTGGATAAAACCATGTTCAGGTACCACAATATGAATAACACCGTTATTAACGCTCTGCATATCGTAAATTAGTAGGTCATGTTCGCTACAGTTGTTGGCCATCGTATCAATTTGCTTTGCAGCGATTGGATCTTTAATTGGTAGGTGACGGTCCACTGTTGGTACACAGTGATCCATTGTTGCCAAGATACTATGGCGATTACGGATCGGACGATTTTTTATTTTTAAGCCTTCAAATGCTTGTGGACTTGTTACTTCATGCATCAAGTGACGATCGATGTAGAGTAGCGGGGTTCCATTCTTTGGTTCGTGAACTAAGTGTGAATCCCAGATTTTTTCATACATTGTCTTTTTCATTGCTTCCCTTCCCATCAAGCGAGATATTTATACTTTCTTATGTCTTGATACTATGACAATTGTGTGACCTTCTTCAAGAACATAATTTCATAAACAGTTGGTATTATAAAAAACTGATTTGTTATAACTCTGATTCGGTTCGATAAGGCGATATAAAAAGCTGCTTAAATTAAATAAACCAGTGTGACATGTTGTCAGTTTCACTGTTGGCGGGGTTATTTATTTTTTACATTATGTTTAATTTTTTTACTTTTCTGCTTTTCAATGTTGGAAATAAAGTAATTCCAACCATTTTAAGTTCTTGATTGTAGAAATAATCATATAACCTATGCTTAGGATAAGTAATAGCCATGTATTATTTAAAGTAGATTAACGTATTAAAGGGGTAGGCAATGAATTCTTTAAAAGTATCTGATTATATGCAGTTACGGCCAGTTAAATTAACGGCAGAGATGCCCGTGGCTACCGCTGTTGATAAATTACTAAAGTCGCCTCATATCGGTGCTCCGGTGGTGAATGATAATGATACGCTAATCGGGTGGATCTCGGAGCAAGATTGCTTAGCATCGTTGCTGGAGTCGAGTTATTACTGCGAAGAGGTCGCGATAGTTGCTGACTTAATGAGAACGGATGTGCTCACTGTTCGGGCAGAAGACAATATTATTGAATTAGCGCAAAAGATGTTATCTGCAAAACCCAAAGTATATCCGGTGATTGATGCCCAAGGGGTCGTGGTGGCGATCATAACGCGTCGCGATGTATTAAAGGCGATGGATAAACAACAGCAATCTTGTTATGAAAAATGCCGTTAATATTTAGTTAATCTTAATTTAGATAAAGTAGCGGCGACTTTATTTTAAAAACAGTCGCCGCTAAAGTTATTGCCAATAATACAGTCTATTTATGCTACTGCAGTATCACTATTTTTGTTATCGTGAAAACGTTTTTCACCGATATATGCGTAACCTAAACAAATGATAGAAGCGACGCAAGATCCGACTAATACTATAAAACCACCATCCCAACCAAAATGGTCAACGGTATAACCAAGTACAGCGTTTGCTGCAACAGCACCACCTAGGTAGCCAAACAGGCCGGTTAAACCTGCTGCGGTACCAGCGGCTTTTTTAGGTGCTAGTTCTAATGCATATAAACCAATTAACATAACAGGACCGTAAATAAGGAAACCGATAGCAATTAATGCCGCCATATCGATGCCTGGATTTCCTGCAGGGTTAAACCAGTAAACAAGTACAGCAATAGTCACTAGCACCATGAATAATATGCCTGCAGGTGCACGACGGCCTTTGAATAATTTATCTGAGATCCAACCACAAAGTAGGGTACCTGGAATACCTGCCCATTCATATAAAAAATAAGCCCAAGAAGAAGCGTCTACACTGAAACCTTTTGCTTCTTTTAGATAAACAGGGGCCCAATCCAAAACGCCGTAACGGATCATATAAACAAAAGCATTCGCAATCGCGATAGACCACAGCAGTTTATTGTTGAGCACGTATTTGAAGAAGATCTCTTTTGCGGTCATTTCTTGTTCATGATCTTTGCTGTAGTCATCTGGGTAATCATCTTTATATTCTTCGATTGGTGGTAACCCACAAGACTGTGGGGTATCACGCACCGTGAACCAGACAAAAACGGCGACGATCACAGCAAAGAATGCTGGAACATAAAACGCAGCATGCCAATCATCGTTAAAGGCCCATAATCCAAGCAAGAACATAGGGCCAATTAGACCACCACCAACATTATGCGCGACATTCCAAACCGAGACTAATTCGCCACGTTCTTTTTTAGACCACCAGTGCACCATGGTTCTACCGCAGGCTGGCCAACCCATGCCTTGAAACCAACCATTTAAAAATAGTAAAACGAACATGGCGGTGATACTGCTAGTTGCCCAAGGCATGTAGCCAAAAGTAAACATCACAGCAGCGGACATTAATAACCCTGCGGTTAAGAAGTAGCGTGGATTAGAGCGATCGGAAACACTACCCATCAGAAACTTAGATAGACCGTACGAAATAGACACTGCCGATAATGCGACACCAAGATCGCCACGGCTAAAACCTTGTTCAATCAAGTATGGCATTGCCAAACTGAAATTTTTACGCACTAGATAATAGCCTGCGTAGCCAAAGAAAATGCCAAAGAATAACTGCCAACGTAAGTATTTATAGGTGGAGTCAATTTGGCCTGGGGGTAAACGAGCAATATGCTCTTTGGGTTTGAAAATACCAAACATTTATAACCTCGAGTTTCAACGTTTTGATGGTTTTTAATAACCATTCTATAGGGTGTGATGTTCGTTCGAGCGAAGAACTAGTGGATTCTATTTTCTTTCGAAGTATTTGTATGTGACTGAGATCAAATAAATATCTGCTTAAAATCAAACGGATAGTATGTGAAAATAAATATACGTATATTTCTTAGTTGTTTTGCATGTGTAAATAAAACGTTACACGCAGTTAGGCTGCGTTTTAACTGCATATATTGGGAAGTCTGCTGTGAAGGTCATTCTAGATGTTAAGTCGGTGTTGGCTTTGTTGTGCATTTGTTATTGGGTTTATATTTCATATATGTAGAGCCAATAGTCTGAAAAGTGTCCAGTGATACTTTTTAATCACAGTAATAAGTGTGTGGTTGGAGTGCATTTCATTTGAAATCCAATAATCATTTGAAATTCCATAGAGACTGGCATAGTATTTCGCTTTTAAACTAAGTTAATGGGCGATTTCTAACTATTATGCAGAGTATCTTCAAATCCCTGACGGCTGAATTATCTAATTGTATGCATGCGGATCGTTTTCGTTTTAAACGCCGGTTACAAACAGCACAAAAATTACCTTCTGAAAAGCAACAGAAAGCCGTTGAAAAATTGCAGCAAGATATTACTAGTTCGGCGAGCCTGCGTCAGTCGCGTATTGATAATTTACCCGTAGTCTCTTACCCTGAGTCTCTGCCGATTAGTCAGAAACGTGACGATATCGCTAATGCTATTTTAAATAACCAAGTGGTGATAATTGCCGGTGAAACTGGCTCGGGTAAAACCACTCAGATCCCTAAAATATGCCTCGACCTCGGGTTAGGTATTGATGGCATGATTGGTCATACGCAGCCAAGACGACTTGCTGCGCGTACTGTTGCTAACCGTATTGCTGAAGAACTTGATTC
>NZ_JASJHF010000090.1:0-10069 GCF_033791185.1 Moritella sp.
GATCCTTATTTTGATCAACCGAAATAAGCCACTGAAAATAAATAATATTGCATCACATTCGCATAAATAAAAAGGATAAATAAGCACTATAAACCAGTCATCGCCAGCATAAATTGGGGTTAAAGCGGTAGCAAAATACGATTTATAAAAATATTTATATTCTAAATAATCGCAATTAGCAGACTTTACCGACAAATATACGCTTGATTTAGCCTAATCGACACAGGTTTTAACCTCTGTGTAAAATTAAAAATAAAACTATAACAACTTGATTTATATAAATTAAAATATAATACAATATAGGGTTATTCTACTAACATTAACCAATGGTTACTTTGTAACCATCTCATTTAATTATAATATAACTAATTAGGGTTAATTGATAAATATCAAATCATGTTTAGTTATTACGTAACATAATTACATTAGGTTGTTATACGGCTGTTAATAACATATAATCCTATAGTTAAGGAAGCCATAAAACTAGATATTCTGCCGCAGTTAACTGTTTTAGATAAATAGTCTTATATTTCATGGATGTATTACTCTTACTCCTGATTTAATTGATATACGCATTTAATTATTAATATCAATAATCCGGGCACTAATTTGATCCAAAGCGGAACTAGGTACGTTTATGCAAACCCCAAACATTCTTATCGTAGAAGATGAACTCGTTACACGTAACACCCTAAAAAGCATCTTCGAAGCTGAAGGCTATTCTGTACATGAAGCAAGTAACGGCGATGAAATGTATGAGATCATTGCCAATAATCCTATCAGCTTGGTAATCATGGATATTAACCTTCCAGGTAAAAATGGCTTATTGTTAGCACGTGAACTTCGTGACCAACATAATCTAGCGCTAATGTTTTTAACTGGTCGCGACAATGAAGTTGACAAGATTTTAGGTCTAGAAATTGGCGCTGATGATTACATTACCAAGCCATTTAACCCACGTGAACTAACTATTCGTGCACGTAACCTGCTCGGCCGTACTTTTACCAAGCTACCTGTAGCTGACGAAGAAAAAGCCATTGTTGAAGAGTATGAATTTAATGGCTGGCGCTTAAATATTAATAGTCGCTCTCTTATTAGCCCACTGGATGATTCATTCAAACTACCACGTAGTGAATTCCGTGCGATGCTACATTTTGTAGAGAACCCTGGTAAAATTCAAACACGTGCTATGTTATTGAAGAAGATGACCGGCCGTGAACTTAAACCACACGATCGTACCGTTGATGTAACTATTCGTCGTATCCGTAAGCATTTTGAAAGCATTGCTGATACGCCTGAAATCATCGCGACAATCCATGGTGAAGGTTACCGTTTTTGCGGTGAATTAAGCTAAGTGATGATATTACTGTCTGCATGTTAAAGTGCAACAGAGACAAAAAAAGCGCTAATTAGCGCTTTTTTTGTATCTAAAATATATCAACTGGCTGATTAACTCACGCTAACTCGACCTTTCACGCCACGTAAAATAGCTTGTAGCAGTTCACTGGCATCAAATTTAGTTAGCGCTTCATCGGCACCAATTTGCTGAGCACGTTCAGTACTAATTTCGCTGGATAATGAGGTATGCAGAATAATATAAGTCGCAGACACATTTGGCGTACTACGCACTTCAAATGCCACCTCATAACCATCTAAACCAGGCATTTCAATATCACTAACCAATACATCGACGGGCTTACCAGACTCAACCGCCAACTGCATAACAGCTAATGCATCTTGGCCATTTTTAGACACTTGATAATGGATCCCTGCAGCATCTAACGCGCTACCGAGTTGATTACGAGCCACCATCGAATCATCCACAACTAGAATTTCTTTAGTGCGTAACTCTTCCAGCTCAAGATCTGTAAACTGAGGCAGCTCAACCTCATCATCAGGATAGATATCCGCTAACAAACGTTCAACGTCCATTAACTGAATGAGTTGACCATCAACATGCATTACCCCTGTGGTATAGATGTTACAACCCAGCGAGCTACAAGGTGCCTTGATATCTTTCCAATCACAGTCCATGATCTTATCAATATGACGAACCAAGAAACCAACCACTTGGCGGCTACAATCGGTAATAATAATATTACATGAATCATATTCTTCTTTCGTCACAGCGCGGTAACCTACAGCGCTAGCCATATCAATAATAGGAATTGTTCTACCACGCAGCGTTGCAGCCCCCATGACCATAGGGTGAGAACCCGGTAACGAATAAAGACGTGTAGAGGGAACAATTTCTTGTACTTTTAAGGTACCAATCGCAAATTTTTGCTGGAGATTTAATTTAAATAATAATAAACCTTGTGACTGACTCATTACCCTTCCTACTCATTAATTGATATATTGACTAACGAGACTATAGCACAATTAAGCATATACATAGTTTGATCAAACCAATAAAAAAGGCCGCAATAATTGCGACCTTTTAATCTCGTTACTATGTTAGCCGTTTGACCACCTAAACTTAGTCGCGATTAACCTAAATTTACGCGCGCATTACGGAACATACGCATCCACGGGCTATCTTCACCCCATTCTTCTGGATGCCATGAGTTGCTCACACTGCGGAATACACGTTCCGGATGTGGCATCATGATAGTTACGCGACCATCTGTGGTTGTTAAACCAGTAATACCTAATGGCGAACCATTTGGATTTGATGGGTATTGCGTCGTTGGTTGACCATAGTTATCAACGAAGTTAAGCGCCACTGTACCACTGTTACTCAGTGCTTGCAGATGGGCATCATCGCGTAATTCAATACGACCTTCACCGTGAGATACAGCGATAGGCATTCTTGAACCAGCGAGGTCACCTAAGAATATTGACGGATTTTTCGGTACTTCAACCAAGCTGAAACGTGCTTCAAAACGTTCTGATTGGTTGGTAACGAAACGTGGCCATAATTCTGAACCTGGGATAAGTTCACCCAAGTTCGATAACATCTGACAACCATTACATACACCCAGTGAGAAGCTGTCTTCACGTGCGAAGAAAGCCGCAAACTGATCGCGTGCTTGTGGGTTAAACAAGATTGATTTAGCCCAACCTTCGCCCGCACCCAGTACGTCACCGTAAGAGAAACCACCACAAGCCGCAAGGCCAGCGAAGTCTGCAAGGTTAACGCGACCACTTAAAATATCACTCATGTGAATATCTTGAGCAGCAAAGCCAGCACGATCAAATGCAGCCGCCATTTCCGTTTGCGAGTTTACACCCTGCTCACGTAAAATAGCCATTTTAGGCTGCACACCAGTCATGATGTAAGGGGCGGCAATATCATCGTTAACATCAAAGCTTAAGTTAACGTTGAGACCAGGGTCTTTGACGTCAAGTTTAAGATCAAACTCTTGCTGTGCGCAGCTCGGGTTATCACGTAATGCTTGCATCTTAAGCGTCGTTTCAGCCCAAATCGCACGGAAGTAAGTACGGCTTTCAGCTAATACGTTGTCGCCATTACGGGTGAAACGTACCATGTCATCTGCATTTGTAGAACCAATTACATGGCAACATGCTGCAAGGCCGTGGCCAGCTAAGGTTGTTAGTACTTGCTCTTTCATCGCTGAAGATACTTGGATAACCGCGCCTAGCTCTTCTGAGTAAAGCGCCGCAAGATCATCAGTACCCAACATATCAAGTTCAACATCAACACCACAGTGACCAGCAAATGCCATCTCTGTAATTGTTGAGAATAAACCACCATCACTACGATCATGATAAGCCAGTAAAGATTGCTCTTTCACTAATACTTGCATTGCATCGAAGAAGCCTTTCAGCTGCTCAGCGCTATCCACATCAGGAGTCTGCTGACCCAGTTGCTTGTATACTTGTGCTAATGAAGAGGCGCCGAGACGGTTTTTACCATTACCTAAATCGATAAGGATCAGGTCTGTCACGCCTTTGTCAGTACGTAGCTGTGGCGTTACTGTTTTACGTACGTCAGTCACACGACCGAATGCAGTAATAATCAGTGACAACGGTGAAGTAACTTCTTTGTTTTCACCTTCATCTTCCCAGCGCGTCTTCATTGACATTGAATCTTTACCCACTGGAATAGTCAGGTTCAATTCAGGACAAAGTTCTTCACCTACCGCTTTAACCGCCGCATATAAACCGGCATCTTCACCAGGGTGACCCGCTGCAGACATCCAGTTAGCAGAAAGATTGATACGGGTTAAATCGCCAATTTCTGTTGCTGCGATGTTTGTTAATGCTTCAGCAACAGCCATACGGCTTGATGCAGGGAAGTTCAACAAGGCTAACGGCGTACGTTCACCGATTGCCATTGCTTCACCTGCGTAAGTATCAAAACTTGCTGCTGTTACTGCGCAATCGGCAACAGGAACCTGCCAAGGACCAACCATTTGATCACGTGCAACCAGACCCGTTACCGAGCGGTCACCGATGGTGATCAAGAAAGTCTTTTCAGCAATTGCAGGTAAACGTAATAGACGTTCTGAAGCGTCTTTAACGGTAATGCCAGTAAAGTCTAATGCTTGACCTTCTGTCACTAGCGTTGTTGCTTCACGGTGCATCTTAGGCGCTTTACCTAATAATACTTCCATTGGCATATCAATTGGCGTTTCGTCTAATAACGAATCCGTTACTGATAAATGCAACTCTTCGGTCGCCACGCCCACTACAGAGAAGGGGGTACGCTCACGTTTACAAATAGCTTCAAATGTTGCCATGTTTTCTGGAGCAACAGCCATAACATAACGTTCTTGTGATTCATTACACCAAATTTCAAGCGGTGACATGCCTGGTTCATCGTTGTTGATATCACGTAATTCAAACTTAGCACCACGACCACCATCATGGACTAGTTCAGGAAAGGCGTTTGATAAACCGCCCGCGCCCACATCGTGAATGAAGGCAATTGGATTGTCTTCACCCATCTGCCAACAACGGTCGATAACTTCCTGACAACGACGTTCCATCTCTGGATTTTCACGTTGTACAGAAGCGAAATCTAAATCTTCGTGTGACTGACCTGAATCCATTGATGAAGCGGCACTGCCACCTAAACCAATGTTCATGGCCGGACCACCTAGCGCGATTAATTTAGCGCCAACTGGAATATCACCTTTTTGCACGTGCTGGTCACGGATGTTACCGAGACCACCAGCAAGCATAATTGGCTTGTGATAACCACGTACTTCCACACCGTTATGGCTGTTAACTTCAGCTTCATAAGTACGGAAATAACCTAATAGGTTAGGACGACCAAATTCGTTGTTAAATGCCGCGCCACCCAGAGGACCTTCTAGCATAATGTCTAATGCACTAACGATACGACCAGGCTTACCAAAGTCGGTTTCCCACGGCTGTTCAAATGCTGGAATACGTAAATTAGATACGCTGAAACCAACTAAACCTGCTTTAGGTTTCGAACCACGACCCGTTGCGCCTTCATCACGAATCTCACCACCAGAACCTGTCGCGGCACCAGGCCAAGGCGAGATTGCGGTTGGGTGATTGTGAGTCTCAACTTTCATCAGGATCTGAATATCTTCTTGGTGATATTCATACTGCTGAGTTTGTGGATCAGGGAAGAAACGGCCGGCTTTTGAACCTTCCATCACAGAAGCATTGTCTTTATATGCAGATAAAACATGATCACCGGTTTGTTCGAAGGTGTTCTTGATCATCTTGAATAATGATTTCTCTTGGTCTTGGCCATCAATGGTCCAATCCGCATTAAAAATCTTATGACGGCAATGTTCTGAGTTTGCTTGGGCAAACATCATTAATTCGATGTCATTTGGATTACGTTTTAACTGCGTAAAACTGGCAATCAAGTAATCAATTTCATCTTCAGCCAATGCTAAACCTAATTTAACATTCGCATCAACAAGAGCCTCACGGCCACCCGCTAAGATATCAACAGACTTCAATGGACGCGCTTGTGCTTGAACAAATAATTGTTCCGCTGCATCTAGACAGTCAAATACACTTTCCATCATACGGTCGTGCATAAGGCTTGCAGCAGTTTGTAGTTGGGTTGGTGTAAGTGGTGTAGATGAAGAGAGGTAGTAAGCGATGCCACGTTCAAGACGTTTTACGTTAGAAAGGCCGCAGTTGATTGCGATGTCGGTAGATTTAGAAGACCAAGGAGAGATAGTGCCGGGACGAGGAGTGACGAGAAGGAGAGTTCCTTCGGGAGCGTGCTCTGCAATTCTTGGCCCGTAGGTCAACAATTTTTCCAGGACACTCCGTTCATTGTCACTGAGCGGGGTTGTTACATCAGCAAAATGGATGTACTCCGCGTAAATTGTTATATCCGATAATCCTACATCATTACATCGTTCGACTAGCTTGCTAGTACGAAACTCAGAAAGCGCTGGCGCTCCTCGCATTATATGCATTAACTTTTTCTCACTAATAAGGGTTACTGGGGAAAAATCCCGGCCATTATATGCAAATTATGACCATAACGATAGCGTTACATGAACAACACGTTAATTTACTAATCAGTTTTTTGGCGCCTTAGCCGATAACATAGTTAACAGTACTGATAACATCATCATTTCATAGATACATTAACACTGTTTTTTTATACAGCCGTTTGAGATTAAGTATTGTGTAATGGTAACGAAAACGCTATAAACATAGATCTCATATAGATATTTATATTTTCATATTAAAAGGTTATGACTTGCAGACATTTTTAGCACGCTTACATCTATTTTTTAAACCTTGCTTAATCTTTATATTAAGCGTGGTGGTTTCTGGTTGCATGCAAGAGCAAGACACCAGAACACCATTAGAAAAGATCCAAGAAACGGGCGAGCTGCATGTGAAAACCATTTACGGTCCTGCTAACTATTATATTGAAGGTAATAAGCCAGCTGGCCTTGAATATGAATTATTAAAACAGTTCAGTGATTATCTCGGTGTGGAATTAATCATTCATCCCTACCATTCACTTAAAAGTATGCTTGAAGCAGAACCGACTAACCAGAAACCCTTTGCCTTATCAGCGGCAGGTTTAACGCGCACCGAAAAACGCCTCGAAGATTTTCGTATGGGCCCGAGCTACTATGAAGTAAAGCAATTACTCATTTACCGTAAAGGCAGCCTGAGACCGCGTAATCTACAGCAAGTTGTAGACCCTATTTATGTAGTGAAAAGTTCCAGTCATGAAGAGTACGTACAAAAACTGCAACGTGATTATCCCGAGCTCAACATTACTTATAAGACCTTTCCTGACGAAGAGATCTTATTCAGTAATTTAGAACAAGGTAACATCAAGCTCGCCATCGCCGATGATACCTCATTATCTCAACATCAATATTATTACCCCCATTTGAATAAAGCCTTCATCCTTGAGGATGAGCTGGATGTTGTTTGGTTAATGGATAAAAATGACGATGATTCGATAGCCAATGCGGTACTGGCTTTTTTTACCTTACAGCAAATATCCGGCAAGATGGAGCAACTACAAGAAAAGTATTTTGGTCACATCGATACCTTTGATTTTGTCGATACCCGTACTTTCTTACGTCGTGTGGACTC
The DNA here is from genome assembly GCF_033791185.1 of Moritella sp. Classification (GTDB taxonomy): domain Bacteria; phylum Pseudomonadota; class Gammaproteobacteria; order Enterobacterales; family Moritellaceae; genus Moritella. The sequence continues at coordinate 7,534 of NZ_JASJHF010000090.1, forward strand.
ACAACTGCCTAAATACGAGGCTTTATTTCGTCAATATGCGGGGCAATTAGATTGGCGTTTACTTGCAGCAGTGAGTTATCAAGAATCACATTGGAATCCGAAAGCAAAATCCCCGACTGGGGTGCGTGGCATGATGATGTTAACTTGGCCTACCGCGAGAGAGTTTGGCGTAACCTCACGTATTGATGCTGAACAAAGTGTGCGGGCGGGCTCAGCCTATTTGGCCAAGTTGATTAATCGTCTGCCGGATACGATTTATGAACATGAAAAACCTTGGTTTGCATTAGCCGCCTATAACATCGGCTACAGTCATTTAATTGATGCGCGTAAAATCACTGAAAAACTCGGTGGCAATGAAAATAGCTGGACTGAAGTCAAAGCCATAATTCCGTTATTACAACAACGTAAATGGTACAAACATACCCGTTTTGGCTATGCGCGAGGTAATGAGGCCATCAAGTATGTCAGTAACATTCGTAAATATTACGATAGCTTGCGTTGGTTTGACGAACAGATAAACATGACCGAAAAAGTAGCGCGTGATGTGGGTGTTGAGATCTCCACAGAAACAGAACAAATATTAGTGAGCCTAGGGCTAGAATAATATCGCGTCACTGTCACAATATGCACATAAAACTGACATAAAAGTTTCATGTGCAAGTTATTTATATTAGTGTATGTTAATGAACATAAAGATAAAAAACGCCTAGGACTAGGCAGAGAACATTAAAGGATAGCAAGATGCTAAAAAAAAGAACTAAGCTAAAAGTGAAAACACCAAGACGCCAAATATCACGCTCAAGAACCAATCGTTCGTTACTTAATCGTCAGCGCGCATTCTTTTTACAAAATGAATGCCCGACTGATTATAGCGCTCAAACACTCGCACTAAACTAACCTTTCTGTAATAACTTCAGGGCTTTTTTCTCTTTACGGCGGCGTTTAAAAAACTGACTCAATAATGCGCCGGTCTCATTCGCAAAAACCCCTGAACGCACTTCAATTTGATGATTCAATTGAGGATGTGCCACCAAATTAAATACCGAACCTGCCGACCCTGTTTTTAAATCTACCGCACCGTATACCAAACGCTTGACTCGACTATGTACCATTGCGCCTGCGCACATAGAACAAGGCTCTAGCGTCACATACAGCGTGGCATCAATAAGGCGATAATTCTCTACCGTTTTGCCCGCGGCACGTAATGCCATAATTTCAGCATGCGCAGTCGCATCATGTGCGTTAATCGATTGATTCCAACCTTCACCAATGATTTCGCCTTCAAGTACCACTACAGCACCGACAGGCACTTCATCAATCGCTTCCGCTTTACCTGCGAGCATGATCGCGTATTGCATCCAGCGTTCATCTACTTGAATTTGTTCCGGAGTCAGATCTAAATTAGGTGCTAAATCGGGTGAAAGGCTTTTATCGTCGCTAAGGGTTTGGATAATATCTTCGGTCATGACTATCTACAATGCAGTGTAATTTATAGCGATCATAACATAAATTACGCTGCATCAAATACACCTCTATTTTGAGTCATTGAACGATACGTTCACTTTTTAAAAACAACCACCACGCACAACATTCAACATAATAAACACATTTAATCTAGGTAATGGATTAATCTGTAAAATCGACTTTAAAACCAGATAAAAAAACATTAAAAACAATATAAACAATCACTTAACACCAACCAATTCATGACGCGTCGTTTCATTGAGAAACCTTAATTATACGAATTAATACTTAATCATTAGAGTCTTTGGTGTTTTTAAGCAAAAGTGTCGGCTTAAATGCTAACCACAAAATGGACCAGTAACATGAAGTTAATAAATATAGGACGTTGTGCAAGTGTGTTGATTAGTTGCATCGCGATTAGTGCATGCCAATCAGGTGAAGAAAGTGACCAAGCGCCAACAGATATGTACGTGCCATTTTCAATTAGCGCACTACCTATGCCGAATGACGGATATGGCTATGACGCTGACTTCACAATTTCATTACCAGGTGAAGATGACGTTAACGACATTGATAGAGAAAACTTCTATCGCAGCTCTGATACTATTTACGCCGCTTTAGATGGCTGGGGGTTATGTACTGAGCCAATGCAAATTCCAATTGCTAATCTACATGGCACTGAAAGGTACCCGCTTGATCCTGCCACATTGGCGAATAACGTTATCTTAGTAGCGGAAAATGGCACGCCTGTTGTCGCAAATATATCTGCAACCAGTGAACATATTCAAATTGAATGTACGGCGACGTTAGTAGAAAGCACCACTTATTTCCTTGCTGTTAATGATCAAATAAAAACCCAAGATGGCCTCGCCCTAAAAGCAGACCCCACATTAACCAATTTATTGGCCAACGATGACGGTGAGCTAACAGAGCAAGAAATTGACGTCAAAGCACAAATTAATGCTGCAATAACGGCGACTGGAATACCTGCAGAGCACATGGCTTATGCGGCACAATTTACAACACAGAGTAGTTATGCAATCTCAGATAGTATCATTGAAAATAATGCCAC
>NZ_JASJHF010000091.1:0-4472 GCF_033791185.1 Moritella sp.
AATCGAATGTGAACTCGCACCACCAGTCTGAAACATTAAGTTCGTCAGGTGGAGCATGCCGCCAAGTTGCATCACATTACCAGCAATAATTGGGCTCACAGCGACTTTAATCAGCACTAAACTAAGCATAAAACCGATGAGCATAACCATAGAGCTATTGACTAACGCGGTGACGTCAAGGTTATTCCATTTAAGTGCACTATAACCACCTACAATTATCCCAACCAGTGCAAAAGTAATGATACCCCGACCTTTAATTTTATCATCGTCACTTTTTTGAGCTCGTAGTAGATACTGATAAAAGTGGTTTCCAAGTGATGACATCTATAATCCTTTATTTAAATAAAATAGAATAATATGCAAAAGCAGTATGATTGAATCTAGCATGCTTGATACTTCAATACCATTCAACTAATACTAAAGTGTTATGGTTTTTTTTGATATCAACTCTTGGTCTTGGTTAAAAAACATCGCCGCGGATAATAACGCTTGGGTATAAGGTTGTAGGGGCCGATTGAATAATAATTCAGTTTCACCTTCTTCAACCACTTTACCTGCTTTAAGCACCATAATACGGTGGCTAACAGCCCGCACAACACTTAAATCGTGGGTAATAAATATGTAACTTAATTGGTGCTGTTGTTGCAATTGGCACAATAAATCTAAGATCTGTTTTTGCACCGTTCGATCTAATGCAGATGTGGGTTCATCGAGAATTAATACCTTCGGTTTCAACACCAAAGCCCGCGCGATAGCAATTCGCTGGCGTTGTCCTCCTGAGAATTGATGAGGGTAGCGATCCAAAACCTCCACTGGTAACGCAACATCAACCAAGGCTTGCTGAATAGCAATTTCGATTTCAGCATCACTGTGCTTACCTTGGACTTCTAACCCCTCACTAATGATCTGGCGAACAGAGAGCCGAGGACTTAAACTACCAAACGGATCTTGAAATACAATTTGCAACGATTGACGATACTCACGCATAGCAGTCAGATTGAGTCCTTGCAGATTGGTGCCACCATAATAAATATCGCCTTCACTATTAATTAGCCTTAATAACCCCCGCACCAAGGTACTTTTACCTGAGCCACTTTCACCTACAATACCAAGGGTTTCACCTTGCATTAATTGTAATGACACGCCATCGACAGCTTTAATATGATCATAAGTACGCTGCAACAATCCTTTCTTGAGTGGGAACCACACCTTAAAGTCACGCACATCCAATAAGCAGTTAGTTTCGGTGAGCGCAGTAATATAACGTTGGGGTTCAGCATTTAACAGCATTTTAGTATAGCCGTGTTGTGGCTGACTAAAGATCATATCGACACTACCCGACTCAACGATTTTACCTTGCTTCATTACCGCGACTTCATCAGCCAAGTGTTTAACAATATTAAGATCGTGGGTGATCATTAATATCGCCATACCGAGTTTCGCTTGTAATGATTTTAACAATTCTAAAATTTGTAATTGTACTGTGACATCGAGTGCCGTGGTTGGCTCATCAGCGATCAATAAATCCGGTTCATTCGCCAATGCCATGGCGATCATCACACGTTGGCGCTGACCACCAGATAATTCATGAGGATAAGATGTTAAACGTTTTTCTGGCTCCGGTATCGCCACTAACTTCATTAACTCAAGACAGCGTAATTGCGCTGCTTTTTTATTTAAGCCTTGATGTAAGAAGAGTATTTCTGATATCTGCTTTTCGATGGTATGCAGTGGATTTAACGACGTCATTGGCTCTTGAAAGATCATACTCGCAGTATTACCACGTAACGATTGCATCACGGCGCGATCTTTGCCGACCACCTCTTTACCCATCAACTTAATACTGCCCGCCGGATAGTTAGCCGCAGGAAAGGGTAATAATTGTAACACTGACAAAGCAGTTACCGATTTTCCCGAACCACTTTCGCCTACCAGTGCGAATGTTTTACCTTTCTCTATCTTAAAAGAGACATTCTCAACCACAGTCCGTTGACCAAAATTAACCGATAAATTGTTTACTTCCAGAACTGTCATCACGCACCCTTACGCGGGTCAAACGCATCACGCGCCGCCTCGCCAATAAATACCAATAACACCAAGATCACCGCCATCGACACAAACGCAGTGATCCCCAGCCAAGGTGCTTGCAAATTATTTTTACCCTGCTTAATTAATTCACCTAACGACGGCGACCCCACTTCTAAACCAAACCCCAGAAAGTCTAATGAGGTTAACGTGGTTAATGCCCCCGTAAAAATAAACGGCATGAAAGTCATCGTCGCCACCATGGCATTAGGTAAAATATGCTTAAACATAATGGCGCGATGAGATTGACCCAAGGCTTTAGCGGCAATGACATATTCAAGATGTCGACCACGTAAAAACTCAGCGCGCACTACATCCACTAACGCCATCCAACTAAATAACAACATAATGCTCAGCAACCACCAAAAATTAGGTTGGACTAAACTGGCTAAAATAATCAATAAAAATAACATCGGTAAACCAGACCAGATCTCGATAAAACGTTGACCATAAAGATCAATGCGGCCGCCAAAGTAGCCTTGCACAGCCCCTACCATAACGCCGACAATCGAACTAAAGACCGTTAAGGTGATCGCAAATAATACCGAGATACGAAAGCCATAAATAAGCCGTGCTAGCACATCACGACTTTGATCGTCGGTGCCTAACAAATTATGTTTATCGGGGGCCGAAGGTGCTGGCACAGTTAAATCATAATTAAAAGTATCATAGCTAAATGGTACCAACGGCCACCATATCTCACCGTGTTCTAAGATCAGTTCTTGAATGTATTCATCACGATAATCCGCATTGACATCCAACTCCCCACCAAACTCAAGTTCGTTATAATCATATAACACAGGTAAGTAATAACTGTCGTTGTAACGCACTAATAACGGTTTATCATTGGCAATGAACTCAGCACATAAACTTAGTAAAAATAATCCGGTGAATAACCACAGCGACCAATAACCGCGTTTATTATGCTTAAAGGTTTGCCAGCGATTTAAGTTCATCGGATTTTGCTTGATCCGGTGCCAAGTTGTGATCCAGCCCATTATGCTTGCGCCTCAAAATTAATACGTGGATCAATTAGCATATAAGTAACATCACTGATTAACTTAATAATCAGTCCCATCAAGGTAAAGATATACAAGGTGCCAAACACGACTGGATAATCACGGTTAATCACTGACTCAAAACCTAATAAACCTAAACCATCTAACGAGAAAATAATTTCAATCATCAAGGAACCAGTAAAGAAAATACTGATCAGCGCCGCTGGTAATCCAGCAATCACTAATAACATGGCATTACGAAATACATGCCCGTATAACACTTGATTTTCAGTTAACCCTTTTGCCCTTGCAGTGACCACATATTGCTTATTGATTTCATCTAAAAAGGTATTTTTAGTCAATAACGTTAAAGTGGCAAAACTGCTGATCACTGAGGCTAAAACAGGCAGAGATAAATGCCAGAAATAATCTTTAATTTGTTCGAAAGTAGATAGTTCATCGAAATTAGCGGAAGTCAGTCCACGCAACGGGAACCAATCAAAATAGCTGCCGCCAGCAAACAGGACGATCAGTAATAAAGCAAACAAGAAATTGGGTATAGCGAAACCAATAACAACCGCGCTTGAGCTCCAAATATCAAACGAAGAACCGTGGCTGATGGCTTTTTTAATTCCCAGAGGAATGGAGATAAGATAAACCAAGATCGTCGTCCACAGCCCTAATGAGATCGATACAGGCAACTTATCCAGCATCAGATCAATCACCGAACTATCGCGGAAAAAACTATCGCCAAAATCAAACTGCACATAACTCTTTACCATCAACCAATAACGTTCATGCAAGGGTTTATCAAAACCATATAAGCGCTCGAGTTCTTTGATGTATTCAGGGTCTATGCCTTGTGCGCCACGATACTGGCCACTACTGGATTGTGAACCCGCATTATTAGCTAAATTATTCACCTCACCTTGGCTATTACCATCAACACGGCTAGTCGCCGAGCTTTCAATGCCTTGCAACTTAGCTAACGATTGCTCGACAGGGCCACCAGGAGCAGCTTGGATAATGATAAAATTAAGGGTGATGATGCCTAGCAAGGTCGGGATCATCAACAAGCATCGACGTAAAATATAACTCCACATATGATTTAATTATCCTGGCTGTTGGTTGGCGCTTGTTGCCACCAACTGTCAATGGCCAAACCGTATTTAGGTAGCTTTTCGGGACGTTGTATTTGCTGCCAATAAGCCACCCGATAACTGCTAATATGCCATTGTGGGATCACCAAGTATTTCCACAGCAGTACCCGGTCTAAGGCTTTGGTTGCAGTAATTAGATTGTCACGATCCGTAGCATTGATCACTGCCGTCACGAGCGCATCTACCACGGGGTCCTGCAAGCCAATACGATTGAGTGTACCTGGTACAT
>NZ_JASJHF010000092.1:0-17681 GCF_033791185.1 Moritella sp.
TCACTATCAACAATAAGCAGACCATCCTTACCTACAGACAATAAGATATTACCGCCTTTCCCCTGCAGAAATTGAAACCCAGTTTTGAGCTCTGTGACTTTAAATATCTTTTTATCGGAATGATGATCTTCGGCTAACGCGATGTTAGTCATACAACATAATGTAGCCACAATAAATGAGGAAAATAGTTTGTTCATAGGCGGGTTACTTCCTTGAGTTTGGTAGTAAAAAGTTGTGTATATGGTACTCAATGAGTCTAGCAGGTTTCTGTTTATTCGAAATCCGAGTCGGAATTATTTGAATATAAGTTAAAGATGGCCAACATATAAGAATAATTAAGGTACTGCGTTATACACTTGGCATGTTGATATGGCGCTGCTGGTGGCCATTTAATTAACCATGATGCGCTAAAACATAGTAACAAATTCACAAGCTTAATTAGACCATCATGCATGATTGTTTGTTAACTGGTGACACACTTTAACTCTGGATATAACTTTCACTTTTAGGACATAGGTTCGGCAGCAAATGAGGAGTGTAAGTGGTATTATTCAAGTGATTAGTATTTTACTGTTTTTAAGGAATTTAAATGTCTGAAGTTTTAACTCATCAAGTACTCGCAACCAAGGTACTTTTCACGAAGGCAATTACACAATCTTCAAGTCAAATTCAGTGGGTTGAACAAACAGATACCAGCACTTATGTTATTACGGATACAACACCGTTCCATCCCGTTAGCCATATTTGGCCAGATCATCCTGCGGATCGTGGTTTACTATTATGCACAGGTAATAAATATACGGTGATTAATTGTGTTACTGGTGCTTTTGATGTTGAGAATCATAAATTGCACCTAGGCTCTGATATTCCGGTGAAGCGTGGTGAAGCAGGTTGGCACTTTGTGGTTGTTCACGAGTTAGCACCGGGCGCAGCCTTAAATATCAATGATGACGTTGAACTAGTGATTGATGCTAACTATCAAGCGGCATTAAGTCGCGGCCACAGTGCAGGGCACTTAGCGTCTTTTGCATTAAATAAAGTACTTGAGCAAAGTTATTGGCGCAAAGACGCATCGCGTAAAGATGCGCTAAACAATCGTGATTTCCATTCATATGCACAGGTTTTAAGCCTGGTTTCTGAAAATAAATCGACAGACAGCTATCGTTTAGGTAAAACCTTGAAAAAACGAGGCCTTAACGTGGCTGAGATGCTGACTGATCTGGCTGAGATAGAAGCTAGGGTTAATGATGTGTTGGCAACTTGGCTTGCGACTAAAGCGCCTGTAGTAATGAAGTGTGAAGGTGAGTTACTTACCGATTCTCGCTTTTGGTGTTGCGATCTAGGTAAAGGCGAGAGTATTACTATGCCTTGTGGTGGTTCGCACGTGCAAAGTTTGGCTGAATATACTGGGATTGAGATTACCCTCACTCAAAAATCAGACCAAGATCTAGAAATGATCACAACTGCAAGTTAGTTATGTGTTCTTGAAAATAGAATTGTATATAGAAGTAGAAATAATAAAGGCGCCTGATCATGCGCCTTTTTTATTTTATGTTTTGTCACTTGAATCAGTCGTTACAATTTATCAAGCACTAATACCGGTGTTGTAGCCTGGTACGCGAAAAACCTTTCGGCATAAATCAAGAAACAGACCGTAGAACGCACCAACAAAGCAAGACACAACCGCAATATTTGATGGTGATAAATTAGTTTAGTACCGCGCGCCAACTTGGATTAGACACTGGTTCAGTCGCGATCATCGGGACTTCAGCACTGGTACCAAATTTAATTACTCGGTCACAAATAGCGTCTAGCAAATATTCATCGTGAGAGATGACCAGTAAACCGAGCTGGCCTCTGTCTACTTCTGCACACAACGCCTGCCAAATATCTTGCTGTGTGAGTGTATCTAATTGCGCGGTGATCTCATCGCACAGTAAATACCGGGTATCCGGAGCTAAAGCCCTGACGAGATTTAGGCGCTGTAACTCACCACCTGAAAGCTCTTTGGGATAGCGCTTCAACCAGCTAGGATCTATTTGGTAACGGGCTAACTGTGCTTCATCAATAGGATGACTTTCAGTCATCGATTTGTGTAATGTCCAAAGGGGATTGAATGCAAATTCAGGCTGTTGACAGACCCATTGAACACTGTTTGGCCTATTTTTGTTCGCGCTATTGTGTGTAGCCACTTTAGGCCTAGCAATAGATCCTGAATGCAGAGACTGCATGCCTGCAAGCGCCATTGCGAGCGTTGATTTTCCACACCCACTGGGGCCGCTTAGGCCGACAATTTCACCGACATTAAGGCAAAGGTCTGGAAACGTAATGATACGCTGTTGATTTTTTATTGTCGCGTTACATAGCTTGAGCATTGTTTCTCCTCATCCAATTTGCAGGACTGGCCTGCCATAGTGCTTGGGTATAGTTATTTGCAAGACCTGATAGTATGGCTTGTGGGGTTGTTTCATCAATAATACAGCCGTCTTTTAACACTAATATTCGGTCTGCTACCTGCATAAGACCGGGTAGATCATGGCTGATGATGATCACTCCTTTTTTGCTGCCCGCTTTTTTGTTGTTACGCAGTTCAGCTAATTCTTTAAACACAGCCTGAGCGCGTTGCAGCTCCAGACCACAAGTGGGTTCATCAGCAACAATGAAATCTGTATCCTGAATAAGCGCCAATGCTGTCAGTACTCGTTTTGCCATCCCGCCAGAGAGTTGATAAGGATAAAGTGGCAAAATTGACTTGGTTAAACTGGCTTGCTGTAAACTTTCAGTTAGATTAATTTGTGTTGCTGGTTGTCGCCATCTCTTCCAGCGTTTTTCTAACTGCTGAATGAGTTGGGAACGTACTCGGCTACTTGGGTTTAATGCCGTAGCCGCTTGCGCCACAATGGCTAAAGTACTATGTGCAGGATTGTTAAAGCTGATGCTGCCTGTTTGTACAAAGCCGCGTGGCAATGATTCAAGTAGCGCATTAGCGAGGATACTCTTACCGCTGCCACTGGCACCGATGATGGCTAAACATTCACCGCGTTTTACCGAGAAATTGGCATTACTCAGCAGTGTATGCTGATTATTTTTAATGGTCAGATTTTCGATGATTAACATGATGACTGCCCCTGCCTTAACTTTGCTGTAAAGCGGCCTGCATTTTCGGCAAATAATAATAATACTAAGATCAAGACTAAACCTGGAAATAAAGCCAGCCACCAGTTACCAATAATGAGATAGCGACTGGCTTCTGAGAGTAACACGCCCATTGAGGGGGAGTTTGGATTCAGGCCAAAGCCGAGAAAGGTTAAAGCGGCGGCATGTAAAATAGCATGTGGAATCAACAACAATAATCCCGTTAACCATTGTGGCAACAGATGAGGAACCATATGCTGGACTAATACCTGCCAATAGGGTTTCCCGAAATTTTTGGCTAATAATATGTAAGGTTGGCTAACTAATTGGCTGACCTCTGCACGTAGTAAGCGGGTTAACTTAGGCCAATGGCTTAACGTAATGGCAAAAATAACACCTTGTGAACTGCCACCTAATGCGAGGGTTAATAGAATGAGTAATAATAAATGCGGCAGTGACATCATGGTATCAACTAATAAGTCAACCAACCATGCTAAGCGTTCATGGCTGCTGGCAATGATTGCGAGCGAGAACGCAATAAGTGAACTTAATATGGCCGCAATACCACCAACCTCCAAGCTGCATATCAGCGCCTTCATGGTACGCGAAAATTGATCGCGACCTAGCCAGTCAGTGCCAAACCAATGTGTCATAGAGGGTGCTTGCAGTTTTGCCATTAAGTCGATATCCACGCCATGATTGGGCCAAAAATAGGCCCCTGCAACGATTAACAATAAGCAGATCAGACTCGGGTAGGAGAGATGTTTCATTTCGATAGCTCCTGACCAGGCAAAAGGTAATCGCGCAATAAATTCGCGCAGCTATTGCCGGTAAAAATGAAGATGGCTGTGATCAAGGTTATTCCCATTAGTAATGCGGTATCACCACTGAGTCCTGCTAATACGAGAGTATTACCAAGCCCTGGGAAATTAAATACCGTTTCCGCTAACACGGAACCACCGAATAACTCAGCAAAGCTAGCTAAGTGCAATACTAAAGCGGGCGTTAAGCTGTTACGTAATAAGCTGTGGCGGATAATGCCAAATGTAGATTGACCGTGCATACGCGCGTAATTGACATGGTCACTGGCTAAAACATCGAGTACTTTCTCTTTCGTGTGTAACACAATGGGGGCCAAGCTTGTTAAAGCCAGGGCAATACAAGGTAAAATTAAATGTTCAATACGAGTTAACCAAGGCACATTATTAGGGTCCATTCCCAATGGTGCTGAACAGCAAACCGGTAATAGAGTCAGTTTGACTGCAAATACATAAATTAAGATCAGAGCAAGCCAAAAAGACGGGGTACTTGCTAGTACCCAGGTTAAGCGCGTGATGAGCCGATCCCAAATACTATTTTCCTTTAATGCAGCAATAAGTCCTAAAGAATATCCTACCAATAAAGAAAGCGTCCAACTTGCGCCCATCAATAATAAAGATGATGGAAAGCGTTCTTTAATAACGTCACTCACTGGCTGTTGAAATTTAATTGAAAAACCAAGATCGCCTTGCATTAAATGTTGCGACCAGATGATAAAACGTTCTGTAATGCTCTGGTCTAAACCTAAGTTTTGTGCAAGTAACAGACGTTGCTCAGCAGATAGCGTCATCATCTGATTGCCGATATAATAATTGAGCGGTTCGATCGGTGAAATCGCTAATAGAATAAATGCGAACAGCGTGACCAACACTAACTGCAGCAAGAGCCGTGCTGTTGCACGGCCGATAATAGTTACTCGCATATCCATGACCATTCGGTAATATTTGCAGTCAGTGGCCAGCCGTGACCATGTGGCTCAGGTATCGGTGTACCTAGGTCTAAACATGAAGAGGCGGCGTAGAGATGATCTAGATTAACCAGCCAAGTCCAAGGTTGGTCCGCTTTAATCAGTTGTTGAGCCTGCTGCCAATACGGAAGAGAAGCTTCCCAAGAAGGGGCGTTATTCGCTAGGTTGATGGCTTGGTCCACTTTAGCGTTATGATAGAAGCCTGAATTGAAGAACTCGATACCGGCAAAGTCACTATGGTAAACAAAGCGGACTTCTTTCGCAGAATGGCTTCCCCAGCCCATCAATACCGGATTTTCATGCATTTTGGTGGCAATAAAATCCCAGCTGCCAGCAAGCAACTCAATGTTAATACCAAGAGGCTTGACCATACTGGCTGCGACAATCGATAATTGTTCACGCGCGCTATCACCGGCCTTGTAGAGCAGAGTGAATGTAGCTTCATGTCCATCTTTGTCGATAGTACCATTACCATTTGTATCTGCCCAACCTGCATCGCTGAGTACTTTTTTGGCGGCTACTAGGTCGGCTTTATTTGATTGGTTTTGTTCTGCCGGTCCCCAAGGCATGTCATCTGCGATGGAATGTGCCGGGCGACCATAACCGTTTAATATGCCATTGACCATTAATTCACGATCCATTGCTAGGTTAATTGCTTGCCTGATAGCCGGATCATAACTGACATTGTTACCGTTTACCTTTCCGTCATTAGCTTTACGCGGTTTGTTCACTGGCCAGACTATACCGCGGTTATCAACGCTATCAATATTCCACAGCGTTAAAGGCGGTGTGATCGACGCTGAAAATCGCTGTGGAATAGCGGCAAGCTGCAATTGACCAGATTTGAGTAGTGCCAATCGGCTATCTTCATCGGTAAACACAACCAGGATATTTTCAAATTGTGGTTTTTGCGCATAGTAATATGGATTTGCTTTGATCAGCATCTGCTGACCTTTATCCCAGCGTTGAAAAACGTAGGGGCCAGAGCCTATTGGATTTTGACCGTATTTTTTGTTGTAGCTATCTTTTGGTACTATGCCTAATGATGTTAGCTCATCGATGAAAGTAATATCAGCTTGCTTTAGGATAAAACGGATCTTGTGTGCATCAACAACTTCTATGTTAACAACGTTGTTTAAATCATGCGTAGTTGCAGCATTTTTTGCTGTTTGATAAGTGAAGGCGATATCATCTGTGGTAAGATCTCGACCGTTACTGAATTTAATATTTTTCTTTAATTCAATAGTCCAGATTAAGCGGTCGCTCGAAAGTGTCCAATTCTTAGCAAGATCGCCAGTGAGCTCTAAATTTTTATTACGACGAATAAGGGTTGATTGAAATAATGGATCGCCATAACTACCCCAGCCATAGATTGGATCAAACCCTGAATCTGGCTCACTGCCTAGCGATATGATCAATTGTTCAGGTATTGCAGTATTAGGCTCTGAAGCAGCGATTGTAAATGGGGTAATAAAGACTATTGATGCTAATAATACAGATGAAATGTTCACTTTCCTGACTCCTTGGTAGTTTAGAGTAATGATACTAATATTAAATTCGTCATACTCAAAGGTGGGAATGTGTCAAAGATCACAATTTCACAAAACAGCATTTAAAAGGTTAAGATTTATGAGTGATGAAACAGTTAGGTTTACGGTGTCGTTACCTAAGAAACTATTTGATAACATGGAGGGTGAGGTATGTGACAAGTCGTATAGTTCGCGTTCGGAATATATTCGCGATTTATTTCGTGAAAGACAGGTGGATCATCAATGGGATAACTCACAGGATGAAGTCATTGGTGTTCTCACTTTAATTTTTGATCACCATCAGCGTGGCTTAACCGAAAAGCTCGTTGAAATCCAGCATGCTCATTCTGTATTTATACTTTGTTCCACTCATGTACATATTAGTCATCATGATTGTTTGGAAACTATTATTATTAGAGGCAATGCGAAAGAAGTTAATCAACTTGCCAACAGTATCGGTGCATTAAAAGGTGTTAAATTGTCGCGCCTGACTAAAGCTGCGCAGGTATAACGCATACAGATCAATAAAGGCGCTAATCAGCGCCTTTATTGATTTCCTAGGTTACTTCGCAATTATGAACTAATCGTTGCGTGATAACCGGGTACGCGAAAAATCTTTCGGCATAAATCAAGAAACAGGCCGTAAAACACACCAACAAAGCAGGACACTACCGCATTACTTGATACTGCTGTTACGATCTGAGCGAAGTCAGCACCGACCGATAATAAAATTAATGCATAAGCTGGCGATTGAAAAGACACATAAGCAAACGTATCACCAAACTTCTTGGTTAGTTTACTCTTTACTAATTTAGCACCAGTCTTGATTATAAAGTCACGATATAAACCATATGGATATGCAATGGCTATATTGACGGGAATTGAAACCACACGAGAAGCTAAAGATCGCTCAAACGACATCCCTGAGACAAATATCTCAATCAACATGCCCACAACGAAACTAAATACTACCATTGCGAATGTGTCAGCTGCGGCATTACGGACGCAGAAAGGGGCTTTAACTTGCACTTGCTTATCTCCAAATAGGTTAATATCGTATATAAATTGATTTATCCATCACTTATAAACTGGATACTTGGCTATAAGTGGAATAAGTGGGTATTAAATCACGTATTAACCAGTATTAATCGCTGTTGTTTTATCGGTTTTTAAGTTTTTTGTGTATTAAATACTGAGAATGGAGGAAAAATAGAGACTAAATGCTGAGGCAAACAAAAAACGCTGCAAGCTAGTGTGACACGGGTCAAATTACTGACCGAAATTATCGGTCAGCATCTCGTAAGTTAGGATTACTTATTGACAGTTAGGTAAGGTAGTTAGGCGGTTAGGGTAATTTCATAGCTGGTGAATTTACGGATATTGATAACACCCGTATCAAAAAACAAGTATTGGCCTTTAATACCTTGTAATACACCCGTTACAACGGGTTCTTTATCAAAGTTATGTGACACAATCTTGGTCGGATGTTGAGTGACAGGATAATTAATCGTAACAATCTCTTCTTCCAGTTCTTCAATTGCATCCAAACCATACATCATTTCAATATTACCTAATTGCTCTTCAATTAAAGGCATTAAGCGAGCGGCTTCTACTTTTAAATTAATGTCGCTGTTTTCACCTTTAAGCATGGTGCGCCAGTTGGTTTTATCACCAATGAACTCAGCTAATGCGGTTTCAACCAGTCCTGATATCAAGCGAGTTTTAACTTTGAATATAGGTAGGCCTTGTGTAGCACCTTGGTCTATCCAACGTGTTGGTAATTGCGTGTGGCGAGTAATGCCGACTTTTAGTGCCGATGTATTTGAGAGGTATACATAGTGGTCAGTCATACAAAAATCATCAGCCCATTGTGGTTCACGGCAAGTACCGTGCTCATAATGGCATGTTTCTGGCTTCATAATACACATGTCACAACTTGCTAATTTACGTGTACAAACAAAGCAGTGGCCTTGTGAATAGCTTTTCTTGGTTTTCTTACCACAATTTGAGCAATGTATGTTGCCAGTGTGCGTCAGTGTAATTGATTTACCGATAAGTTCGTTTAACGGAACAAGAGTATCGTCGAGCGGTAATTGGTAACTCACACTATTATCTGCGTTAAGTGTTGAAACCATTTTACTGATATGGCCTGTGTATGACATTTTTATATTCCATTGCTGGTGAAATTTTATGGGATTATGGATTGTCGATTTACATGTTCATTCTTATATATGAGGGATAAATTCATGCAAGATCAACAAAAGCCGTGTAATTATAATGTAATTCTATATAATACTGGGTCTGAAATTTCTTTCTACTTATAGTTTTTACTTTTGGTAATACGATTACAAAAGGTTCAAATTCAAATTTCAGTTTATTTAGAGGGGCTTGGTCATCTGTATTAATTACCTCTCTAAAAATCATTATCGCAGGGTGTGTTGTTCACACCCTAAATTTATGCAAACGCTGCATCGTAGGCAGCATCACTGCAAAAGGATATAAAATGCCTGTTATTACTCTTCCAGATGGCGCTCAGCGTCAATTTGACAATCCAGTATCAATAATGGATATTGCCGCAGATATCAGTTCTGGTCTTGCTAAAGCGTGTATCGCTGGCCGTGTTAACGGTGAACGTGTTGACGCATGTGACTTGATCACTGAAGACGCTGCAATTGAAATCATTACTTCTAAAGATGCTGATGGTTTAGAGATCTTACGTCACTCTTGTGCGCATTTACTTGGTCATGCTATTAAGCAACTATGGCCAAACACCAAGATGGCTATTGGTCCTACCATTGATAAAGGCTTCTATTATGACGTCGAAATGGAAGAACCAATTAGTGAAGCTGATTTAGCTAAACTAGAAAAGCACATGACTAAACTGGTTAAGACCAACTATCAAGTAATTAAGAAAGTTGTATCTTGGCAAGAAGCGCGTGACACGTTTGAAGCGCGCGGTGAAACTTATAAAGTAGCTATCTTAGACGAGAATATCGGCCGAGATGAAACGCCTGCTTTATATCACCATGAAGAATACATCGACATGTGTCGTGGCCCACACGTACCAGTAATGAAACATTGCCAGCATTTTAAATTAATGTCTGTTGCCGGTGCATACTGGCGTGGTAACTCTGACAACAAAATGTTGCAACGTGTTTATGGTACAGCTTGGACAGATAAGAAAGAGCTTAAAGAGTACCTGCAACGCCTTGTTGAAGCAGAGAAACGTGATCACCGTAAAATTGGTAAGCAGCTTGATCTTTACCATATGCAAGAAGATGCTCCGGGCATGGTGTTCTGGCATAACGATGGTTGGACGATTTTCCGTGAGTTAGAAACGTTTATTCGTGAAAAACTACGTGACTTTAATTACCAAGAAGTGAAAGGTCCTCAAATCATGGATCGTAGCTTATGGGAAAAATCAGGTCACTGGGACAAATATGCAGACGGTATGTTCTGTACGCATTCGGAAAACCGCGAATACGCGATTAAACCAATGAACTGTCCTGGTCACGTACAGATTTATAACCAAGGTTTAAAATCTTACCGTGATTTACCATTACGTATGGCTGAGTTTGGCTCATGTCACCGTAATGAACCATCTGGCTCGCTACATGGCTTAATGCGTGTACGTGGTTTCACTCAGGATGATGCTCATATCTTCTGTACTGAAGACCAAATACAACAAGAAGTGTCAGATTGTATCAAGATGGTTTTCGAAACTTATGAAACGTTTGGTTTCAAAGATATCGAAATTAAACTGTCAACACGCCCTGAAAATCGTGTAGGTAGTGACGAAACTTGGGATAAATCAGAAAAAGCACTTGCTGATGCATTAACAGCTAGTGGCCTAAGCTATGAGATACAAGAAGGCGAGGGTGCGTTCTACGGACCTAAAATTGAATTCACCCTACATGACTGTTTAGATCGTGCATGGCAATGTGGTACAATTCAGCTAGACTTCTCAATGCCTGAGAAATTAGGTGCTGAATATGTGTGCGAAAATAACGGTCGTGATACGCCTGTTATGATTCACCGAGCTATTTTAGGTTCTCTTGAGCGCTTCATCGGTATTCTAATTGAAGAATATGCTGGTCTTTTCCCTACTTGGATTTCACCTGTTCAAGCTGTTGTAATGAACATTACAGACAAACAGGCTGTTTTTGCTACAGAATTTGTAGAAAAAATGAAGAAAGTAGGCATTAGAGCAAAATTAGACTTGAGAAATGAGAAGATAGGCTTTAAAATCCGCGAACATACTTTGAAACGTATTCCATATCTTTTGGTTATCGGCGATAAAGAAGTCGAATCAGGAGAAATTGCAGTACGTACTCGTAAGGGCGTTGACTTAGGTACTATGAAGTTAGATGACTTCATTAGTAAATTACAAACTGAAGTCAACAGCCGCGGTAAAACAACTTTGGAGGATTCGTTATAAAAGGCGGAAAAAAAGGCCAACAACAGACGGCCAGACAACATCGTATCAACGAAGAAATTCTTATACCTGAATGTCGATTAAACGGTGATGATGGTGAAGTGATTGGAATCGTATCTATAAGAGAAGCACTTGCTAAAGCAGAAGAAGCAAGTTTAGACCTAGTAGAAATTAGCCCGAATGCCGAGCCTCCTGTTTGCCGTATAATGGATTACGGTAAATTTATATACGAGAAAAGTAAGTCTGTTAAAGAACAGAAGAAAAAGCAAATTCGGGTTCAGGTTAAGGAAATAAAATTCCGACCTGGAACTGACACTGGCGATTATCAGGTAAAACTACGCAACCTGACTCGCTTCCTCGAAGAAGGCAACAAAGCGAAAATCACGCTGCGTTTCCGAGGTCGAGAAATGGCGCACCAGAGCTTAGGCTTTGATCTTTTGAATCGTATTAAAGACGATCTAAAAGAAATTGCAGTCGTGGAGGCTTTCCCGAAAATGGAAGGTCGTCAAGCTGTAATGGTGTTAGCCCCAAAAAAGAAATAGTAGGTGCTTCCAAGTAATATGAGTGCGTAAGTACTCATGTTCGCCTTACTATTAATCATTAATATTCAACAATGCGGAGTTATAATGCCTAAGTTGAAATCGAATAAAGGTGCTGCAAAGCGCTTTAAAAAAACCGCTAATGGTTTTAAACGCAAACAGTCTCATCTACGTCATATCTTGACCAAGAAGAGCACAAAACGTAAACGTCACCTTCGTGGTACGCAAATGGTTGCAGCATCTGATGTAGCATCTGTTAAACGTATGCTTCCATACGCTTAATTTTAGATATAAAAGAGGAAAATAGTTATGCCTAGAGTTAAACGCGGTGTTGTTGCACGTGCTCGTCACAAGAAAGTCTTAAAACAAGCTAAAGGTTATTACGGAGCTCGTTCACGAGTTTATCGTGTTGCCTTCCAAGCAGTTACTAAAGCTGGTCAATATGCTTACCGTGACCGTCGTCAACGTAAACGTCAATTCCGTCAATTATGGATTACACGTATTAACGCTGCTGCACGTCAAAATGGTATGTCTTACAGCCGTTTCATTAATGGCCTTAAACACGCCTCTATTGAAATCGATCGTAAGATCTTAGCAGACATTGCTGTATTCGATAAAGCGGCATTTACTGTACTAGTAAATAAAGCAAAAGAAGCAGTTGCTTAATTATTAATTAAGTAACAGTTATTAAAAGGAGGCTTAGGCCTCCTTTTTTAGTATTTGTAGATAAATTAATACCAAACTGCTATTAACCCCTCCTAACGAAGCCCTCTATATACTTGCATTATGCTTTTCTGTAATATCGATTAATCAATTTAAAATAATTTTGAGATAGATCTTCAAATTTATGCATTATTTATTATCTTTACTTCTTTTTATAGTCCTTAGCCTTAACACTGTTTTTGCACATGCAGAAGGCATCGAAATTGGCTCAGACTTTAATGTCGGGCATCTTGGCTCATCACTCAAACACTTTGAAGATAAAACCAACTCATATACATTTGACGATCTGTCACAAAAAAAGTCATCTATTCCATGGATAAAAAGCAAGCAAAGCCATTTTAATTTTGGATTCTCAGACAGCTCATTTTGGTTTCAGGGCGAAATAGTCAATAAAGCGGGCGTTGAAAAGTTCCTCATTATAGATTTTGGTGATTCATTATTAGATAAAATAGATCTTTATTTGATTCATGATGATGGTAGCACTACAGTTAAAAAGCTGGGTACCCGCAGTCATGATAATGAAAACATGTCTAATTTAACATTTGCGACCGGTTTTAAGATCGAAGCAGATGAAACTATCCGTTATTACATACGCCTAAAAACAAGTGCATTCCTACAGACACCATTGATGATTTGGGATGCGAATGATTTTATCGATGAACAATCACAACATAAAATAATGGTGGGTATTTTTACTGGTTTATTCTTAATGATGATTTGTTATTTGATATTTTTGTATATACATCTTCATGAACCGAAATTAATTCAGTATGTATTATTTATCGTTTGTTATTTGTCCGTTATTTGGATAGTCGAAGGATTTGGTTTTGCCTATAACATCGACTTTATCGCACGGTATTATGATTTTATCATCATAGTGTTAATGGGGGCTATTGGATTAAATCTAAGTTTGTTTGCGCGGCAATTACTACAGCTAAGGTACCGAACTTGGTTTTCACTCTCGACTAACATACTGATTATTTTCTCAGCTATAGTGATGACTAGTCCGTTATTATTTTCTTTTAAAATAGGGGTCTTGCTAGTATCAGGTCTAGCCTTAGCGATTACAGTTTTGTCTGTTGTATGCGGTTTATTTTTCATCCATGGTGAATCAGCAGATGTTCGTTTTTATGTATTATCAATGGTGTATTTTATACTCGGTATTGATATACATATCCTCACGCGCTTTGGATTGTTTGGTCAGTATGAGTTCTCCGATTATGTGTCAGCATGTTCAGCACTCGTTGTATTAATGTATCTGTGCTGGAATTTTGCTAAGCAAATGGCCCATGAACGTATCGTAACAAAAGATGTAGAGAAACAAATCACATCGGTGAATGAACGTTATTACAGTGTATTCCAAAATGCGGCTGAAGGGATGTTTACAACTACTCTCGATGGCGATGTATTAGCTATGAACAAAGCCATGTGTCGATTATTGGGTTTTATTAATCTTGATGACATGAAGCAATCAGGACATTTTAAGGCTGATGAGTTTTATGCGGATCCACATTTACGTGAAAAAATAATAAAAAAACTCGGTATTGAAGGCGAAATTAGCAGTATAGAAATGTCTGGGTATGACCGCTATGGTGAAATATTCCATGGTGAAATTAACATGCGCTTAAATATACAGCCTGATATAACGGTTATTGATGGTTCATTTGTGAATACCACAAAACGTAAACAACATGAGATAAAACTTGAGTCAATCGAAAAATATGATCAATTAACAGGATTGGTCAATCGGGTACATTTTGAAAAACTGGTTGGGCGATCATTAGACCTATCGCGAGAACATGACCATTTGCTACTCGAAGATCATATCTTGCTGTACATGGACCTTGATCAATTTAAGTTGGTAAACGACATATGTGGTCATGACGTTGGTGACGCTTTACTGAAAAAAATCACGGTTGTATTAAAGTCTCAGCTTGATGACAATGCGATATTAGCACGTCTCGGTGGCGATGAATTCGGTATTCTGCTTAAAACAAACATTGATAATGCACTTGAGGTAGCTGACACCATTCGTTGCGCTATCGAAGATTTTAGGTTCACTCATATTGGTCGCCATTTTGTACTCGGAATGAGTATTGGTATCGTGGTTTTAGATGAATCGATTGAAAATTTCTCTCAAGCATTAAGCCTTGCTGATACGGCCTGTTTTACCGCGAAAGAGCAGGGACGTAACCGTATTTACGTATATAGTAACTGTAATGATGTCATGTTAGGACATCAACGTGAAATGCGTTGGATTGGCGTATTACGTGAAGCGTTAGATGAAGATCGTTTCGAGTTAGCATTTCAAACCATAAAACCGTTGTCCCCTTCAATTAAGGAGGGGTATCGTTATGAAATTTTACTTCGTTTGCGAGATGAAGAAGGTAATTTACTATCACCAAGTGAATTTATCGCGGCGGCGGAGAATTACAACTTTATGTCGCAGATAGATCGCTGGGTAGTTAAAACATACTGCCAATGGTTATCTTCTAACCCTAACCATCTTGCTATGCTTAGTTCTGCTTCTATCAATTTGTGTGGACAGTCTTTAGTTGATAGAAGTATGCATTTATTTATTGAAAACACGATTTCGATGTATGGTATTCCCCCTGAAAAGCTCTGCTTTGAAATTACAGAAAGTCAGGCAATTATGGATTTTGACCAAACAATAATATTTATGAATAAGTTCAAAAAATTAGGTTGTCGGTTTAGTCTTGATGATTTCGGTAGTGGTTTTTCATCGTATAGTTATATTAAACGATTACCAATCGATCAACTCAAAATTGATGGTGCATTTATTGAAAATATTGAGACTGATGACGTTGATTACACCATGGTAAAATCATTTAATGACATCGCTAAAGCTGTGAATATTAAAACAGTTGCTGAATATGTAGAGAATGACAACATTAAAAATATATTATCTGAAATCGGTATTGATTATGTTCAAGGCTATTTAATAGCCAAACCCGCACTTTTAGTCGATTTAGTTGATAATGAACAACTTGATTCAGCTTAAGTACTAGCACTTCCGCTAACTTTTAAGTAAAATCATCCATTACTGAATGAATCTATTCACTTTTCCTGCCAACAGGGTGATAAGAAAAACATGCAACACCTTAAAGAAATAATCGCACAGGCCGTAGAAGCCGTAGCAAACGCAACTGACTTAGCAACATTGGACACTGTTCGTGTTGAGTACCTTGGTAAAAAAGGTATTTTAACAGAACAGATGAAAACATTAGGCAAACTGCCTCCAGCAGAGAAACCTAAAGCTGGTCAAGCGATTAACATCGCTAAACAAGAAGTTCAAAAAGTCATTAACGAAAAGCGTGATGCATTTCAGCAAGCAGTTCTAGATGCTAAATTAGCAGAAGAAATGATTGATGTTACTGCACCAGGTCGTAGCAACCTAAACGGTGGTTTACATCCTGTAACACGTACTATCGAACGTATTGAATCATTTTTCGGTGAATTAGGTTTCGCTGTTAAATCTGGTCCAGAAGTTGAAAATGATTATTACAACTTTGATGCATTGAACATCCCTGAGCACCATCCTGCTCGTGCGGATCACGATACATTTTACTTTAATCCTAAATTAGTACTAAGAACACAAACGTCTGGTGTTCAGATCCGTACCATGGAGGTTGAAAAACCGCCTATTCGTATCATTTCTCCAGGCCGTGTTTTCCGTAATGATTACGATCAAACTCACACACCAATGTTCCATCAAGTAGAAGGTCTATTTGTAGATGAAAAAGTAAGCTTTAGCGAGCTGAAAGGTGTGTTACACGATTTCCTAAACAACTTCTTTGAAGAAGATTTAGAAATTCGTTTCCGTCCTTCTTATTTCCCATTCACAGAAACTTCTGCTGAAGTTGATGTTATGGGCAAAAACGGTAAATGGTTAGAAGTACTAGGCTGCGGCATGGTTCACCCTAACGTATTAACCTCTGTTGGAATCGACCCTGAAAAATACTCAGGCTTTGCCTTTGGTATGGGTGTTGAACGTTTAGCGATGCTTCGCTATGGCGTTAACGATTTACGTTCATTTTTCGAAAATGATTTACGTTTCCTCAAGCAGTTTAAATAAGATAGGACTCAATAATGAAATTCAGTAATGAATGGTTACAAACTTGGGTACAACCAGGTCTTACAAATGAAGAGCTAGCACATCAGATTACAATGGCTGGTCTTGAAGTTGACGGTATTGATGCTGTTGCTGGTGATTTCACTGGTATCGTTGTCGGTCACGTTGTTGAGTGTGGTCAACACCCTGATGCCGATAAGTTACAAGTAACAAAAATCGATATCGGTGCTGAAGAGCTTATCGACATCGTATGTGGCGCATCTAACTGCCGTGCAGGCCTTAAAGTTGCAGTTGCAACTGTGGGTGCTGTATTGCCTGGCGACTTCAAAATTAAGAAAGCAAAACTACGTGGTCAACCATCACACGGTATGCTTTGTTCTGAATCTGAAATGGGTATGGCTGAATCAGCAGAAGGTATTATTGAATTACCAGCTGATGCAGTACCGGGTACTTGTATCCGTGAATATCTTGGTCTTGATGATGTAGCAATTGAAGTTGATCTGACTCCTAACCGTGCCGATTGCTTAAGCATCGCAGGTATTGCTCGTGAAGTCGGTGTTTTAAATAACATCACTGCAACAGCACCAGAATGGACGAATGCAACAGAAACAAGTACTGAAACAGTAAGTATTTCTGTTGAAGCAACTGAACAGTGTCCTCGTTACCTTGGTCGTGTGATTAGTAACTTAGATATGAGCGCGAAAACACCGTTATGGATGGTTGAGCGTTTACGTCGCTGTGGCACACGTTCAATTGATCCTGTTGTTGACGTAACTAACTATGTATTGTTAGAACTTGGTCAACCGATGCATGCATTTGATCTTGCTACTTTGACTGGTGCTATTAATGTTCGTCTTGCTAATCAAGATGAAAAATTAACACTGCTTGATGGCAATGAAGTTAAACTAAACGACAATACATTGGTTATTGCTGATGATAGCGGCGCTATTGCAATGGCGGGTATCTTCGGTGGCGAAAAAACGGGTGTAACGACTGCAACTAACTCTATCTTATTAGAGTCTGCATTCTTTAGTCCATTAGCGATCACTGGTCGTGCACGTGCATACGGTTTACATACTGATTCATCACACCGTTTCGAACGTGGTGTTGATTTTGAACTTCAGTACCAAGCAATGGAGCGAGCGACACAGTTAATCGTTGAAATTTGCGGTGGCGAAGTAGCTCCTGTTGTTGATGTAACAACGGAAGCTGCATTACCGACACACGCTCCGATCAACTTACGTCGTCATCAATTAGATAAAGTAATTGGTTTCCACGTTGAAGACGAAAAAGTAACTGAAATTTTAAACACATTGGGTCTAGCACCTACGTTTGAAAATGACACTTGGACTGTTATTTCTCCTTCATTCCGCTTCGACATCGAAGTTGAAGTTGACCTGATTGAAGAAGTTGCTCGTGTATTTGGTTATAACAACATCCC
>NZ_JASJHF010000093.1:0-3169 GCF_033791185.1 Moritella sp.
GCAATTTTAACAAGCGATTTAGTGTAAATTAATGAAAAATAATTCGCCCACTTACTGAAACGAACAGGATCAGAATAAGCATCATTCAATATGATACTTATACCAAAGGTAATGCGGTGTAGTTGTGTGAGGAGAGGAGAAATTACTTGCTCTGCAGCTTATGGCTAGACGACAGTAACGCGATGTAATTTACGCGGGTTATCAGCATAATCAATCACCGCAAAATGTTGGGTACAACGGTTATCCCAAATGGCTAATGAGTTAGCTTGCCACTTAAAACGCACTTGATATTCAGGTTGGCGTGCTAGGGTAAACAATTTAGCTAGCAAGGCATTACTGTCATCACGATTGATACCTATAATGTAACGAGTAAATTGCTCATTAATAAAAAGTATTTCTTCTCCAGTTTCTGGATGAAGCGTTATGACCGGATGAGAAACGGGCGGATTTTTCGCTGCTACCGCGATAACCTGCTTTTGCCAATCTTCGGTTATCTCGCTGGATTCAATCCCATCGAAAGCAAATAGCGCGTGCATAGCGGACAATTCACGCAGCTGCGCTTTATCTTGTTCTGGTAAGTCACGAAATACTGCCGTCATCGAGCACCATAACGTATCACCACGGCATGCAGGTACATGTTGCGCATGCAATACCGAGGCTTTAGAAGGCTGATCTCGCCACGTATGATCGGTATGCCAAAAGCTTTCTAATGGTGGTTTACCTGGTACTGTTTCAATCACACTGACTTGAGTCGCACTGCTAACATGTGGGAAAAACGGATGAGTCGCCTCTAACTCACCAAAACGTGCCGCGATGGTTAGATGCTGCTGTGGCGAAAAAAATTGCTCACGCAAAAAGATAACCTGATGGGTAAGCCAAGTCTGATAGACAGCTTTAAAAGTATCATCATCACATGTCGCAAGATCCACATCGTGGATCACCGCGCCAATATGTGGAGTCAGTCGCTCAATCTTCACCGCGTTCACTTGCTGCGATATCGAGATCAGCACTCACTTTTTCTTGATCTACATTTTCATTTTCAACGACTGCGGATTTCACTTTTTCTGCTAAAGAAATAATGAGCTGCGCTTGTTCATCATTGAATAATTGCTGCTGACTCAATTTATTTTGCACGGCATCTTCAAAATACGTGACTTGCTCAACATACGATAAGCTAGAAATATCTGTAGCAAATAAATTAAAGGCCACCGTAGCTATCGAGTCACGATAACGTAATGCGATCTTTTCACTTTCCGAACGGTCAATACTCTTGATCCAGTTAACTTCCGCGGTCACATTATTCGCGCGACGCAAATCATCTTCAACTTTAGCTACCATTTTATCAATCACCGTTTGCGCTCGCGGCGCAACAATGATCGCGTCATTCAATTGCTTTATGCTTAACTGGATTTGCAGGTAAGTTTGTGGGATCAAGTCTTGATCAAGCTTCTTCATTTTCGTTACTAAAGGATTGTAATAATTACTTTTAACAATTCGGATCTCGAGCTGTAATAAACGCGCCTGAATAGCAGCACTCTCCTTTGCATAATCATCCGTTGAATTATCATCTTCAATATCGGCAATTAAGTCAGCCATAGTATCATTAATATCAGTTAATGCACTTCGCCATTGACCATGCACTTGTGGCGTCAAGTATTCAATATCAGCGAGTTGCAGGGCTAAAAATTCAGACACTAATAATTTAATACGCGCAGCGTTGTCTAACGCTTCCTGCGCTTGTTCAATTTTAGCGATTACTTTGCTTTCAGAAGGCCCACCAAAAAAGCCTTGATCGTTAGGATCAAACTTCGCCACCAGCGTACGCATCGATCTGACCGCAGAGTTGATTTTTTTCCAACTATCAGGGGCGAAATACACGTAGTTCTCGTTTTTACCCGATTCATATTGTTGCTCAACATGTTCAGCTAATGCTTTTATTTTTTGTATCGCCAGTGTTGCTTCATCCATGATCTCAACATCATTGGTATTATGAACATTATTTTGCGTTGATTCAGTCGACGCACAACCTGATAATCCAGCAACCGATATAACGATCGCAGCAAACAGGGTTTTCTTCATTTCGTTCATCCAATATTTAATGGTGTTAAAGCATGGATATTACCTAACACACAGCAAGGTCACAATACAAAAGCTTGAATTGTGTGCCGATAACACATTTATAATCACTAAACCGCCACCTTAAGCGAAATCCCCCCTGGTAACTATGGCTTATATAAACCCTAAATATTATCTATTTTTCCGCTTACACACGCTTACAGTCTCTTACGATATATCCCACGATTATGTTGTCTTAACTCCGGTAGTGATTGACATTAATATAGAGGCGACGAGCTAATGAATCAAAGTAATACAATAGACAACACCGGTAAACCAGGGTTCACAGGATTAACCCGTATTATTAAAGCCACTCAATATTCACTTAAAGGGCTACGCGCTGCATTTAAATACGAATCAGCCATCAGACAGGAATTATTATTACTGCTTATTCTAACGCCGATAGCTTTGCTATTAGACGTCAGCAATGTCGAGAAAATACTGCTGGTAGCCTCATTAGTACTGGTGATCATTATCGAACTCGTTAATTCAGCAATAGAAGCCGTGGTCGATCGTATCGGTACTGAACGGCATGAATTAAGTGGTCGCGCTAAAGATATCGGCTCTGCCGCTGTATTTGTTAGTTTGTGCTTAAGTGCATTTATCTGGTTCATGATAGTGGTACTATAACGATGAAAAATTTCCGCATTAATATCAGCATGACTAAATTCCTATTGCTGTATTCAGTATATTTTGGCTTTGTACTCAATATCCCCATTTTATCTCGCTTAATGGAGATCACCGCCGACAGCAACCTCGGCCTATTTGTCTATACCGCGCCGCTATTACTGACTTGTGCTTTCGTGGTGATTTTTTCGTTATTTGCGCTGCCTTATTTTGCTAAGCCGTTTTTTATACTGGTTGTTATATCCTCCGCCGCCGCTTGTTATGCGACCTTAAAATACGGGGTGTTATTTGACTACAGCATGATTGAGAATGTGATTGAAACCAATTCCGGTGAAGTTATTTCCTATGTCAATGTAAGCTCCATTTGCTATCTTTTTTTTGCCGGTATTGTACCAGCGATATTAATTGCCTTAATTCGATTTAATAC
>NZ_JASJHF010000094.1:0-5390 GCF_033791185.1 Moritella sp.
CAACCGATGGGATTTGCAGACCCAAGTGGCTGGTCATTAAATAAAGTCGAACAAGAAATTGCCAAACAAAACTCCATTCACGTCGACTTAAAGCAGCAACAACAAGAACGCAGTAGCGAACTAACAACCATCGGTATTAGAATCAGTTCATTTCAAACGGATATAGAACGCTTACGTACTAGATTAACCAGTACACAAAAAGAATATGACAAGCTCCTCAATACTTTCAGCGACAGCTTAAACAGCGAGCAAGAAGCGTTACGAATTTCCTTACAAATAAGGGAAACATCGCTAGCGACACAAATTCAAATGCTCGAACTTGAGCAGCTTAGTGCCAGTAATCGCAGCGAACTAGCCCAACTCCAACGCCGCTTAAAGCAATTAGAGCAAAAAGATGTGGGTGAGTATTTAGCCAGTTTAAGGACTTTACGTAACAACATGCTACGTAAAGAAACCGAAGATGCGATTGCGCGCAGTAAACAAATAAATGACTCATCGCTAATCAGTTCACCGTTTTTACAGCTGCAATTAGACATCAATCAAGGCTTATCGAAAGACCTGGAAATCATCTCCGCAAAAAACGATGCCATCCAAACTAAACAACAAGCAGTAACACTGCAAGTCGATGCACTAACCACCACATTAATTAACTTTAATGAACAGGTTGAATGGTTAAAAATAAGTTCTGCGTTTGGTGAAAACTTACGTGCACAGGTGAGTAGCCTACCGAGTGAGCCGCCACTGACAAAATTAGAAGATGAGATTGTTGAAAGTCGTTTAGCCCGTTTTCGTTATCAAAAAATGCTGACACAATTAGACAGTCCAACATTAATAACAAAAACACTAACAACGAAAGAGCATGACAGCTTATTACGCTTTATTGAATTACGTCGATTACTACTTAGCCAGCTCATTTCAAGCTTGGATAACCACATCTACGAGCAAGCAAAATTAAAAGTCAGTTATAGCAAAATGAATAGCACATTAGTGCAAATAAAACAGCAAGCTGATGAACATTTATTTTGGGTACCGAGCATACCATCACTGGGGACCCTAAGTATTAGCGAGCTGTTTGCTAGCATGCTCTGGCTCACCTCAATAGATAACAGCATTACTATCCCACAAGCCTTACTGTCTGTACCGTTAGGTATGTTAGGCTTAACCGCATTCTTAATAATCGGGTTAGCTTATTTACGCACGCCATTGAATAAATACTTTACCAAACATATCGCAGCAACATCACCGAAAGTCGGTAAAGTCACCCAAGATAAATTCGCCTATACCTTGCGAAACCTTACTTATTCATTAGCTGAAGCGCTGATTTTACCGCTATCACTCTTACTCATTACCGAGTTATTGATAAATGCTTGGGAATTCCCGTTTGCCGTTAATATTGGTCACGCAGTACAAGATTCGCTGTTTTTATTAGTCATCTATCTGTTCATGCGTAACTTGACTCGCCATAAGGGCCTGTTGCAGACCCACTTGAAAATAGATAAAGAACGCATCGCCAAAATTTGGGGCTATTATCAAGTGCTATTTTTTATCTCTTGGCCTTCTTACATGATTCAAGTACTTTGCTATCAATACCCAGAGCAAGCTTATGATAGCTCACTCGGTCGCCTTGCATTCATCATTACCTGTGGTGCACTGGCACAATTCTATTACCGTTTGTATCGAGAAAAGCTGCCGCTGACCTACCAGAAAAAAAATAATGACAAGCCACATATTGTTCATCACACCATCTGGACAATATTTATTATGGCGCCAGTTGCCTCTGCGATCATGGCTATTATGGGCTACCTTTATACCGCCCAAGTATTGCTAAAACAGATGGAATCTTCACTGTTAATGGGGCTGTTCTTTTTATTAAGTTATTATTTAGTTCGCCGTGGCATGCATCTGCAAAAACGCCGTCTGGCTTTTGAACGTGCGAAAGCAAAACGTATTGATATCATCGCTCAGCGGGTAAAGGAAGTTGAAAAAGGTGGCCAGAATAGTAGCCAAGAAAGCCACTTTGATATTGAAGAACCCGAGATCGATTTAGATCAAATCAGTGCCCAATCACTTGGTTTGCTCCGAACTTTGTTAACTTTATTATTTCTCGCACTTAATGCGTTATTTTGGTCAGAAATTCAAAGTGCCTTTATCTTCTTAGACACAGTAACATTATGGGATGCATCCAATACCTTAAACGGGGTGGAATATATCGATCCTATCACCCTAAAAAGCTGTCTGTTAGCGCTTATTATTTTTGTACTCACCTTGGTATTAATTCGTAATTTATCCGGTGCACTCGAACTGTTGATTTTACAACATCTAGACCTTTCTCCCGGCACCGGTTTTGCCATCACGACCTTAGCAAAATACATGACTATCTCGATCGGTTTTGTGGTCGGTTTTAACTTCTTAGGGGTTGATTGGGCCAAAACGCAATGGTTAGTAGCCGCGTTAACCGTCGGTTTAGGGTTTGGTTTACAAGAAATTTTTGCCAACTTTGTATCCGGTTTAATTATCTTGTTTGAAAAGCCGATCCGTATTGGTGATACCGTCACCATTCGTGATTTAACCGGTAGTATCAGTAAAATTCAAACCCGTGCTACCACGATTGTTGATTGGGATAGAAAAGAAATAATCGTACCGAATAAAGCTTTTATTACCGAGCAATTTATTAACTGGTCTCTGTCTGATTCCATCACCCGGGTGATCATTACTATTGGTGTTGAGTTTAACTCAGACATTGAACTCGTCACTCAACTGCTCTTAAAAAGTGCTGAAGACAACAGTTTGAGTTTAGATAATCCTGGACCGGAAGTATTCTTTATTGAGTTTGCCCAACATGCACTACGTTTTGAAGTGCGCTGTTATGTGGCTGAAATGGGCCATCGTTTAACCATGACTCATGAGCTCAATACTCGCATTACCCATGTCTTTAAAGAACACAATATACGTATTGCCCTGCCGCAGTTAGACCTGCGCGTCAAAGATGGTTTGAAGGTCAGTGACAGCAGTCATATCATGAGTATGAAAAAAGGCAGCTTACGATAAGCAGCTCTTGAGCTAGCACTCGCACTCCGACTTAAAATAGAAATAGAAATAGAAATAGAAAGGATGATTCAATACGATTTAGCGTCAATTGCTAGCGTACTCACCCTTTCTTTTTTAGCCCGTCTTAAGCTCTTGGAGTGGGAAAGGCCATGACCTCATCAAGGCTATTTGCACCGATAGTAAGCATCACTAATCGATCTATACCTAACGCTACACCGGCACAATCAGGGAAACCAGCGGTTAACGCATCAATCAAATGATAATCGATAGGTTGCTCGGGTAAATCCATGGTCTTACGCTTAGCATTATCGGCTTTAAAACGTCTTAACTGCTCTTTAGCATCAGCGAGTTCATGGAAGCCGTTGGCGAGTTCAATCCCCTTAAAATACACTTCAAAGCGCTCTGCCACGCGTGTATCTTGCTGGCTAATGCGCGCTAATGCCGCTTGCGATGCCGGAAAATCATAAATAAAACACGGTACGTCTTGGCCAATTTGGCTCTCGACACCAACGTAAAATAATAGCTGTAAGATAGTATCGCGGTCGGTTTCATGCTCGACAACATCATAGACATTATACGCTTTACCGGCTTGACGTAACTCATCCATGGTCGCGGTTAACGGGTCGAGTTGTAAAAATTGCTTAAACGCATTTTGATAAGTGAAGCGCTGCTCTTTAGCTGTGCCTAATACTAAGGTCAGTAGCTCAGACATTTCATCCATCAATTGAAAATGGTCAAAGCCGAGGCGATACCACTCCAGCATAGTGAATTCAGGGTTATGATGACGTCCCGCTTCTTCATTACGAAACGATTTACTCATCTGATAAATACAACCACTGCCTGCTGCTAGCAATCTTTTCATGTGGAATTCAGGTGAGGTTTGCAGATATAAGGGCAGCCCTTGGCTGTAACCAGGGCCAACAAATACCGTACTAAATGCATCTAAATGTACATCGGTAACAGCAGCTTGGCTCATCGCGGGGGTATCAACCTCTAATACATCTCGCGCCGCAAAGAACTGACGGATGCTATTTAATACGGATGCTCGCGCACGTAATGCTGTAAAACTTGCACTCGGCTGCCAATTTAATTCACTCATATTTACTCCGGTTATTATTGCCTACGTAAATATCATTCAATCATGCATAACCACATAACATTAATTAAAGACGTCCGACACGCCATAAACCCATTCTTGGGGCTTGAGGCTGGCATCCCTGCCAGCAACAGTCGACTTACTTTAATTAATGTTATCAAAGATTGTGTATTTGAATAATTCTTTACTGATTTACCAAAACCCAAAATGCCAGTCATCGACTGGCATTTTATCGTTCATTAACGCTAATTTAATTAGCGCATAATCAACTTATTTTACACGACTAACATATTCGCCAGTACGTGTATCAACTCGAACTACTTCACCGATTTGGATGAATAGAGGAACACGAACAACAGCACCTGTAGTCAATGTTGCAGGTTTACCACCCGTGCCCTGGGTATCACCTTTTAGGCCAGGATCTGTTTCTGTTACTTCCAATTCAACGAAGTTTGGTGGAGTAACAGCAATTGGGTTACCGTTCCACGTCGTAATAACGCAAACATCTTGCTCAACAAGCCATTTCGCTGTATCGCCAACTGCTTTTATATCAGCTGCTACTTGCTCAAACGATTCATTATTCATAAAATGGAAAAATTCGCCATCGTTATATAGATATGCTAATTCTGCTTCCATTACGTCTGCTGCTTCAACTGTTTCGCCAGACTTAAATGTTTTTTCTAGAATCTTACCAGAAACTAAACGACGAACTTTAACGCGATGAAATGCTTGGCCTTTACCTGGTTTTACATGATCATGCTCCATAATAGAGCAAGGCTCATTATCAAGCATGAATTTTAAACCGCCTTTAAAATCACTGGTTTTATATGATGCCATGTTATCCTCATGAAAAAAATAGAGTTCAATAATGCCGCAAATGATAACCCGAAATGAGCAAAATATGCAGGGAAATTGGAAAAAAGACTTAGCTAACGCAATTTCAGATCCTAGAAAGCTACTTTTTATACTAGAACTTCCCGAGACAGCTTTCCAATTAGATTGCAGCGCAAGACAGTTATTTCCGATGCGAGTGCCACAATCGTTTGTTAATCGCATGGAAAAAGGCAACCCCAAAGACCCACTTTTTCTGCAAGTGATGCCAAAACAGCAAGAGTTTATTCAAAAAGCAGGATTCATTAAAGATCCCCTTGATGAGCATGAATCTGTGGTACCTGGGTTATTACACAAATACACCAACCGGGTATTATTTATTGTCCGCGGTGGTTGTGCGATCAACTGCCGTTAT
>NZ_JASJHF010000095.1:0-3768 GCF_033791185.1 Moritella sp.
CATATTAATATCACAACAACCATTATATTGTGCACAACCTATTTAATTGCACTTCTATTTTTTATACTTATAAGGGTACTTACGATGACGAAACTTTATGATTTCGAAGTAACAACAATCACAGGCGAACAGAAAAAACTCAGTGATTATGAAGGCCAAGCAGTACTGATCGTAAATACCGCCAGTAAATGTGGGTTTACCAATCAATATGCTGAATTAGAAGAGTTACAGCAAACTTATGCGAGTAAAGGCTTAGCTATTCTTGGTTTCCCTTGTAATCAGTTTAAGCAACAAGAACAAGGATCTGATGCTGATATCAACACCTTCTGTCAGCTGAACTTTGGCGTTACCTTTGATATGTTTAGCAAAATTGATGTTAATGGTGATAATGCCGACCCGCTATATAAGTGGCTAAAATCAGAAGCAACAGGTCTGTTAGGTAGTAAAGCGATTAAGTGGAACTTCACTAAATTTTTAGTTAACCGCGACGGTGATGTTGTCGAGCGCTTTGCACCAACACTGTCACCAAAAGGCATGATAAAGGACATTGAGAAGCTATTGTAAGCTGGTAGCTATAATACAAACTATTTAGCAGTAACAATCACTTAGTTAAATAGTTTGTAATTTTTATAGCTAAAGTTAGCTATTTAACATTACTGTTTTTTACAACAAATCCCCCGCATCAGGGGTGGCACTTCGCCCTTCTCTGTCGTATAGTATGCGCAATTCATTATAGGAAGGCTTTACATGTTTCGCGACAATCCACTACTATCTCAATTAAAACAGAATATGCGCCAAAACACTCCTAGTGTAGAAGGCACAGTTAAAGGCACTGAACGTGGTTTTGGCTTCCTTGAAGCGGATGATGGCGAAAGCTATTTCATTGCTCCGCCGCACATGAAGAAAATCATGCACGGCGATAGAATTAAAGCATATATCGAAACCAACGGTGATAAAACATCAGCAGAACCGGATAGCTTAGTTGAAGCTAAGTTAACCCGTTTTATTGCGCGTATTAGCATTACTAAAAACAAACTGACTATTGTTGCTGATAGCCCTGTTATCAACGTGCCAATTAAAGCAAAATTAGTTGGTTTAGGTGAGCAGAAAGTGAGTGATGGTGATTGGGTTGTTGCACAACTTAAATCTCACGCATTAAAAGACGGTAGCTTTGCAGCAGAAGTAACAAGTTTCGTTGCCACTGAGACCGATCCCAATGCACCATGGTGGGTTACATTAGCACGTCAAGATTTAGCTAAAGACGTACCAGCTATGCCTGATTCGGTTGAATTTAACGATGACACAGCACGTGTTGATCTTACCGATAAAGCATTCTTCACTATTGATTCAGCTTCGACTAAAGATATGGATGATGCACTGCTTGTTGAAAAAACAGCAGAAGGTAATTTAAAAGTAACAGTTGCGATCGCCGATCCAACCTCTTATATCCCAGCTGATTCAGCACTAAACAAAATTGCGGCAGAGCGTGCTTTCACTGTGTATCTACCGGGCCGTAATATCCCGATGATGCCACGTGAATTAAGTGACAGTGTTTGTTCATTAGTTGCTGGTGAAAAACGCCCAACACTATGCTGTACTTATACAATTAACCAAGATGGTGCACTGGCAGAAGAATTCGAATTCTTCACGGCCTGGATCACCTCGCAGCACAAATTGTCTTATACGCAAGTTTCAGATTGGATTGAAGAAGTATCAACTGAATGGCAACCTGAAGCGCAATTAGCTGAGCAATTACAAGCACTGGCTACGTTTGCACGTCACCGTCAACAATGGCGTAAAAAGAATGCGATCGTATTCCCTGACCAACCAGATTACAGCTTTGAGCTAGACGAGAGTGGTAATGTACTTGCTATTCACGTTGAGCATCGCCGTATTGCTAACCAAATGATCGAAGAAACAATGGTTGCAGCTAACATTACAGCGGCACGTTTGTTCCGTAAAAATGGCGACATAGGTGTATTTAATACCCACGCAGGCTTTGATCCAGAGAAGATTGACTTGGTTGTTGAACTACTTGCTGAGCACGGCATTGAATGTACCAAAGAGCATATCCAATCTCTACCTGGTTATGTTGAAGTACAAGGTTTATTAGCTGAAAAAGCGAATCCTGCTTTAGACAGTCGTTTACGTCGTATGCAAAGCTACAGCTTAATTAGCGCAAGTGCAGAACGTCACTTTGCAATGGGCTTAGAAGGTTATGCAACATGGACTTCACCAATTCGTAAATACGGTGATATTCTTAACCATCGCCTAATTAAAGCAACATTAACTAAAGGCACAGCACGTTCTGCAACAGAAGATGAAGTTATCTTAATGTCAGAACGTCGCCGTCAGCACAGAATGGCTGAACGTGATATCTCGTCTTGGTTATATGTTGATTACCTCACACCAGCAGTAGAAAGCAAACAAGCATTCGAAGCCAGTATTATGGATGTTAACCGTGGTGGTTTACGTGTGCGTTTACTTGAAAATGGTGCGGTTGCATTTATCCCTGCTAGCTTATTACATGATAATAAGAAAGAAGTTAAATGCTTAATCGAAACAGGTCAAATTAGTATTAAAGATCAAGTTGAATATAGCTTAGGTGATGTGATCAGCGTTAATATTGCCGAAGTTAACAAAGAAAAACGTAATATTTTGGCTAAACCAGTTGAAAAAATAGCTGGTTAATCAAACACATATTAATGTCCATATGACGATTAGCTAGGGTAAGGTCACTTACTCTAGTTAAATCATAAACCCTGCCCCACCCCAATGTCGTTGTCGCTCGGTATTCAATTGCACAATTAACTTAAGCGCATTATTTGGATCTATCTGCCAATTAACATTAATATCTGGATTTAACGCAGTAAACTCCGTCAACATTTGTTGTAAATGCATTAGCATCACCGTCGTCACTTGTTCTCGTGTTGGTACATCGATAACAAATTTAAAAGCTTGTAACTCCATCATTTGATATTGTTCTAATACAAAGCCTAAATCTGCTAATTTTTGTTCATACTTAAGCTGCTCCTTTACCAGTGTTACATCCACACTCGTTTGCCGATCTAAGTTGATCGCGTTGGCATAAATACCATCCACATTGACTAAGCCCTGCGTCGAATTATCCTCATAAAGAGACAATAACGCCGCGTCCACAGCGTAACTACGATTGGAATTGGTTACGATCAAACTCATTATTGCCGTTAAGCAAACAACAAAACCGCACAATAATAACTGTTGTGCAAAATGCTGGTGGCTGTAGCGTAACTGCCATAGTATCGTTAGTTTTAATATCGGGTTCATTTCAGCTGCTCATTTATTATCAATGAGACTATTAAAGCAAACAAGTGTGGCGATTAAATTACACTAAAATGATGAACAAAGATGAATTATGACCAAATATGGCAATGCGGAAAATAAACCTAAACTGCAGAGTGGAAGCACTCGAGAATTACAGTTTAGGTTAATCATATAATAACAAGTGCTATTAACGACCTGTATCAACTAACGACAGTGCAAAAACTCAGCTCTTGTTTCTGGACGTGATTTAAAAATACCACCCAGCGATGTCGTGGTTGTTTCGCTTGTTGCATCCATCACACCACGCGCTTTTACACAATAATGCGTAGCCGTAATACTCACGGCAACATCTTGCGAATCAAGCAAGGTTTGCAGTGCCACTAAGATTTGTTGCGTCAAACGTTCTTGAACTTGCGGACGGCGTGAAAAGAATTGCACAATGCGATTAATTTTTGATAAGCCGAT
>NZ_JASJHF010000096.1:0-11862 GCF_033791185.1 Moritella sp.
GCATTATTGCTTGTTCCAGTCATTAAATTTTTTCTGCCACTCGTTAACATCATCAGGTAGTCGCTGGTCCATTATGTTATATAAGATTTGTTCTTCTTTCATATTGTGCTGCTGCATTAAAATCATCAGCGTTTCAGATAACCCTAAGAAGTCTGCGCTGCTCTGAGCTTTCAGCTGCTGACTCATCTCTTCAACCAATTGGCGCATTTGAGCATGCTCAGCACGCATAACTTGGGTTGGTCCCATTGTCATACCAGTCGCTTGTTCAAATGCAGGAAATAAAATTGATTCTTCCAGTGTCAAATGCAACTCGAGATCAGTCGTAAATATCGACCACTGACTATTTGCCTGCGCCCAATCATTTGCGGATACAGCCGACTCTGCAGCAATAAATGAATCATCGCAATGGCGGTGTTGCGCTGTCATAAAACTTGGAATAGTGTCCATAAAAAGACCTCAAAATAATACACGGTAATAATATGTTGATCATTTTACGTATCCGCTATTTAGTTGTAATTGATATATGTCTATTCCGACATAAACATCGTAATATAACGTATTGAGTAGCGCATTTGGAGTGTTTATGAGTGAATGGTTTATTGCGAACAGTAATATGCTTCGTGCGAGCGCGTTTATCGGCTTACTTATCTTATTAGCCATCGGCGAGTACTATAAACCCAAACGCCCACTAACCGCTTCAAAGTGGCAACGCTGGGGTAATAACCTCGCGATAGTGCTCATTAATAATCTAACACTAAAATTATTTATTCCTGTTCTTGCCATTGATGCAGCAGTCTTGGCTGAACAACAGCAATGGGGACTGTTCTCCTTAGCAAATTTAGATGCCACAATAAATGAAACAATCCTTATCTTGGTTTCAATCATGCTGCTTGATGCTGCCATTTATTTCCAACACAAGATTTTTCATCAAGTACCGTTCTTATGGCGTTTACACCGTATGCATCACAGTGACCTTGATATAGACGTGACGACAGCGATCCGCTTTCATCCCATTGAGATTGTACTTTCTATGCTCATAAAGATTGCAGTCATTATCGCCCTTGGTGTACCCGCTATTGCAGTGGTACTATTTGAAATGCTATTAAACTTAACCGCGATGTTTAACCACAGTAACATCCGCCTACCAAGTAAGCTGGATCGCTATATCCGTACAATTTTAGTAACACCTGATATGCACCGTATCCACCACTCGACAAACAGTCATGAAACTAATCGTAATTTTGGCTTTTGCTTAGCTTGGTGGGATCGCCTGTTTGGCAGCTATCAAGCACAACCTAAATTAGGTCATCAGAATATGGAAATAGGTTTACCTTATTTTCGAGATCCAAAAGAATGCCAAGTACAGCGCATGCTAACGCAACCATTTAGAAATAAATAACGCGCTATAAATAACAACATTAACAGGTATCAATAACGTGACGAACCCTAACCATTCTTCATCAAAAATTTCTAACGATGACGCCCGTAAACTCAGCCGCAAAGTCACGGCTGATATAGCTATGAAGCAGCTTGATGAAATTTTTATCGACAATAACGTGTCTATCGCGGTGCAGATCGCGGTGACAGAATATCAAGGCAAAGACCCTGAGCAATACTTCACGGTATTAAGCACTCACCTACGCCCAGCCTATTTACGCGTGATCACGGAGTCATTACAAACTCAAAATTTAGCGGCTTTAGATGCCAACAGTCATTATCTAAAACTCAGTAAAACCCATAAAAATATGCTTGAAGCGTTAAAACAACAAGAAAAATATAAGCCGCTAAATGATACCCAGATTATTGAATGCGCGTTGTTAGCTTTACTCCGCAGTTAACTATTAATCTGTTGCACTTGCTGCAGGTAGTTAAGCCAGCCTTTTGCACTCGCCGATGGCACGATATGTTGTGCGAGTTTGGCGTGTGTTATCGCCCGATCGTATTGCTGCAGTTTATAATAAGCACGTACTTTGGCTAATTCGATCGCGGCCAGCTCTTTGCTACTTTTATGTTGCTGGATTTGAGTGTGATTTAGTTCAAGCAACGCAGCTTCATAACGCCCTTGTTGCAATAACAATTGTGCTAAGGGCCATCGGTATTCCCCTGTATTGCCTTCAGACAAGCTAACGACATCACGCCATGTGTTAATGGCGTATTGCCATTCTTTTGCCATCTGCCAATACCGTGCTTGCTCAACTAACAAGACCTGACGTTTATCATTATCAGCGGTTTCTTTTGCTAAAGCAGCTAATTCTAATGCCGCTTGTTCCGGTATACCCTGCTGTGCATACAGCTGCGCTAGCGTACGGCGCTCTGCGGCACTGAGTTCAAGTCCCTGGCGTTGGGCTAAAATCAATGTTGTTAATGCCGCGGCTGGCTGTGATGTTCGTAGCTGTAAACCAGCCAGTTGCTGCCACCATAATAATTTATCCGGTTCAACAGCGATAATACGATCGAGTGTATCAATCGCAGCAGGCCAGCGCTGCAATTGTGATTGTGCGGTTAGTTGTAAATTTAACGCTTGGACTTGATCGCCTTGGTTATTTAAACCTTCATACGAATTAACAGCACTCAGAACCTTGTCCCATTCGCGTAATTGGTAATGGGTTTGGGCGATGCGTAGCCATAATTCGGTAAATTCATTTAGTTTAATATCTGCTTTTTTTGGCTTACCGTTAGCTGCATTTTTATGGTCATGTTTATCACCATCAACAGCCGTATTGACAAGCACACCATCGATTAACGCATAGTCATTCACGAGCACATAGTAATGCGGTAACGCCTGTCTATACTGCTGCTGACTGAGTAAAATATCAGCAACCATACGCTGCGTTACCCAAGCTTGTTGCTTAGGCAATAACTGGCTATCAACCGCTAAGGATAAATACTTTACCGCTTCTTGAGTATTTTCTTGTTGCCAATGAAAAATGCCTAAGACACGCTGTACAAAAGCTTTATCATAAGCTTGTCTCGGGGTTAAATCAGTCAATAATTCAATCGCATCACGGTAACGTTCTTGTTGCTGCAGCGCTTGCGCCGCTTGGATCTTACCAGCAATAAATTGCGTTAACTGTGGAGGGTTCGCATAAGCCGATGCGGTGAAAAAACACGTCAGAGCCAACAGCCAATTAAGTTTCAGCTTGCTTAAGTCAGTTTTACCTATGCGTCGCTTGGTTTTATAAACAGTTAAAAATCGTAAATTCATCGCTCTAATTTAAACTCCAAGGTCAGTGTTTGGTTAACTTGCATTATCGCTTTACCCTCTTCCAATTTGGGTTGATACTTCCATTTTCTTAATGCTTTCACTGCCGATCTTTCAAATAAACGTCTTGGTTTGGCATCCAGCACTTTAATATCTACCGGACGACCCAAAGTATCAATAGTGAATGACATTTTGACCCAGCCTTGGGCACCTTGTTTCATCGCCCGAGAAGGGTAACGCGGCTCGACACGATACAAAGGCATAGCTTGCTGATTAGCACTAAATTCGCCAATTGCGGGCAAACCGACCTCAACACCAATACCCGCCATATCGATACCAAGTACAGGCATATCCGGCAAGGCTAAGGTTTTTGCTTCGGCATTGGCAACGGGCACGCTATCTGTCGGTGGCGGCGCATTTATAGGCTGCTCAGGTAATGCGCGCTGACGACGGTTAACATCACGTTCTTGCTCAACCATGACGATATCAAACGCCTGCGCGTTGGACTCTTCAGGTTTGCCCGAGTGGCCGTTATCAACCATCCAAGCCATCATAGTGAATAGACCCAATGTCATGCCTAACGCCAAAGGTATCGCCATTAAAAAACGTAACATTAAGACTTCTCCGCCGCCAATGCGATACCATTAACGCCAGCACCGTTGGCAGCATCCATCACTTTAACGACCGTACCATTAAAGGCATGTTCATCGGCTTGGATCACCAAAGACGCATCCGGTTGAGAAAGCAATAAATGCTCAAGAGTGGCTTGCACACGCTCGACATCAACCATGCGTTTATCAATATAAATATCATTATTCGAGGTGATCGCGATAAAGATACCTGCGCCTGCTTGGCTAACCACATTGCTGGCCTGAGGACGATTAACTTCAACACCTGATTCACGCACAAATGAGCTGGTGACAATAAAAAAGATCAGCATGATAAAAACAATATCTAACATCGAGGTCATATCAATTTGTGCATCTTCACGAGCGGCTGAACGGCGATTAAATCTCATGCGCTTTCCTTTTTAAATAGTCTTTATTAATAGATGGTCTTAATAATTTTTCTAATCTGTTATAACGTGTATCACAAGCTTTGCTTAAACGAGCATGGGCAAACATCCCCGCCAATGCCGCAACCATTCCCGCCATTGTCGGTAATGTCGCTAGCGAGATCCCAGCTGCCATTAACTTAGGTTCACTGCTACCCAATGTCGCCATGACATCAAATACACTGATCATGCCAGTAACAGTACCTAACAGCCCTAACATAGGGCAAATTGCCACCAGCACTTTCAAAAAATTAAGATTTTGCTGCAGCGCTTGTTGCGCCTGTAATAACCAACCACCACGTATAGCGTGAGCATGCCAAGAGCCTTGCTCTGTACGCGCGCCCCAACGGGCTAACCAATCGCGTTGCTGAGCAGGGAAATAGCAATACAGATACAATAAGCGCTCCATCACGCAACACCAACACAGCATCACAATAGCAGCAAGCCAATACAAGATTGGCCCTCCTTGCTGCATAAATTGATTGACGCTTTCCAGCCAATCAATTGAACTCATATCAAAATGCATCCGTTAGCCTACTCGTTGTGAAGTAAGTGGTTTTGAAAGAGCTTGTTGCGAGATAGGCTGCTGCGAAAGATCTGCTACATTAGCGTCATTGACCGCTGCCACAGCCAACTTCTCAGCTTCTTGGGCAACCAAACTAATGCCTTGTTTTTCTAAGGTATCGCGAATATTATCGGCTTGGGTACTAAGGATATTGTGGGCAAGTAATAACGGCATCGCAGCCACTAGACCTAATACCGTCGTGATCAGCGCCATTGAGATACCACCTGCCATCACTTTCGGATCGCCATTACCAAACTGGGTGATCACTTGGAAGGTTTCAATCATACCTGTTACTGTACCCAGTAAACCCAGCATAGGTGCCAATGCAGCCAGTAGTTTCAGCATAGAGAGACCTTTCTCTAAGCCTTGCTGTTCATCAACCACGACTTCCATTAAGCGTAGCTCTAACGCTTCAGTACTATGATGTAATGCAGATTTCGCGTTGCTATCTACATACACTTTTAAAATACGACCTAATGGGTTGTTACCGATTACGCTAGGATCCGCTAATTGCTGTTTGATTTGACGGCGAGTCAATACTAATTTCATACCTTGAACAGCCGCGATCAATAAACCAACCACCAGTAAGGAAATGATCACATAGCCAACTGTGCCGCCATTTTGTAAACGGTCTTTTAGTGTCGGCGTATTTTCTAACTGCGCCAACATCAAACCACGTGATGGGTCCAACACAACCACATTCCCTGTCACCTCGGGCGTTGCTAAACTAAGCGCTGTAGGCGCATTTTCAGGTTGCTTTAGGTAAGCTGTCGCGGTTTGCTTATCGCCATTCCAAGCTAAATAACCTTGTTCATCAACAATCCCCATACTACCTAAGCGTACAACAGGTTTAGTGGCTAATTGCCCGGCACCATCAATAACAGCAACGTTCACTGTTTTAATTTCACCACTGGCTTTTATTTGCTCTGTTAATCCAGACCACAGCCCTGTTAATTGCACCATTGATGGTAATGTTTTAGCCGCAACAATATCCGCGATAACCGGTGCAAACGTCGCACTGTCGATAGCGGTTACAGCCGTATTAACTTCACTGCTTAGTTGTTTCGCT
Organism: Moritella sp.; assembly: GCF_033791185.1. Lineage (GTDB taxonomy): Bacteria > Pseudomonadota > Gammaproteobacteria > Enterobacterales > Moritellaceae > Moritella. The sequence goes on from NZ_JASJHF010000096.1 coordinate 5,891, forward strand.
GATTGACGTACAACGCCAAATAACTCCCCTAAGCTACCCGTTTCTAAACGTAAGCGCGTTTCTTGCTTAGCGAGTTTTTCTTCATTTTCAGTAAACTGCTGGCTCAAGGCTTCTGTTTCATTTTGCAGTTGACGTTGCGTTGCTAATAATGTCTTACGTTGCTGCTTAATTTGCTGTTCGGTTAATTTAAAGCCAGCTTCACGCTGTTTTAACGCTGTAGTCAGCTGTTTATTATCTTGTTTAGTATCGTCAAGTAATTGTTTACTCACTGCTTGCGCGTCATTATTCTGCGTAGCAGCAGCCAGTGCAGGATTAACAGTCAGAGAAAATGAACTGGCGGTGATCACGCTTAATAGCAATGTTTTTGTTAAGAATTGTTTCATTGGGCATTACCTACACGTTGCGCAGTTGTCACAGGAAGAGAAATTAAGCTTGGCGCAATTTGTTTATTGGCCATTTTGAAGGCTTTGTCGATAGCATCAGTCTGTTCAGTGATCGTCACCCACTCTTGACGATCATCATGCCACTGCCAATAGCTTTGGCTGTCTAAGCTGCGCGCCACAAAGGCGATACGACCGAGGTGGAGTAAATCAACAGTGATAGATTGAGCAACTGACGTTAGTGCGATTTCACCTTGATACACACCTAATTTAGTGCCGTAGTCAATTTCGATTTGATACGCTTCTAAGATGCGGCGGTATTTTTCTGCATCGCTCACATCCGCTTGACCCATCATCGCGTTTAATTTGTCTAGGCGCGCTAAACGTTGCTGCTTTTTAATTGGCTTACCAGTATTAATTATCTCTTCTAAACCGGTGATCATTTTATACATCAAGGGGACTATGCCTTGGCGGGTATTTTTAATCCCTGCTAGTTGTTCATCTAAACTATTCAACTCTTGATTTTGATTGTGCACTAATTTAATAAGATGGTTACGATATACAGCTAAGTTATCAACCTCTTCCTGTAGTCGTTCAATTTCTGCTTGCATGCTTAAAGTACGATCTGCACTGTTATCAATTTTATGCTGACTGTGGGCCGCCGTATTATTCATTTTTTCAGTGAGTGCTTGGGCACTATCAATCGCTTGCGTGCTGCCATTAGTTTGCGCAAGCACAACATTGCTAAACGTAACACTGCTCAGAGCAGCAACGAGAACCAGAGAGTAAGTTTTATTTTTAAGCATAAGTAATCTACATTCGAGTTAAAATTTAAAAAGGAATAAAACCACAAAAAGCAACAACCGACATCTATGGGATCCAAGAGTCGATTGCTGCTGTTTATGAAGGTTTAGCTATTTAGCTTGAGCGTATATTTACTTAGCATATAGTCGCTTAGCATATAGTCACCTGTATTCTTAGTAACGTAATTGAATTGAAGCCATGTAGTTACGGCCTTCACCAACGATGGTTTTCGTTTGGCTACCACCGGCTAAGTAATCGGTATCAAACAAGTTTTCAATGTTGAAACGTAGTACTAGATCCATGTCTTTATCGTAATTAATGGTGTGGGCAATGCCGGTATCAAAACGTGTGTAAGCGTCTTTCTTATAAGTATTTTTCTCGTCACCGAAACGCTCACCAACATAGATAGCACCTAAGTTTACATCTGTGTTATTCGCAAACGAGTAGCGACTCCAAACACTTGCTGAGAACTCAGGCACATCCGCAGGACGATTTCCATCAATAGAAGAATCAAATTCATCATGAATTGTTGCATCTAGATACGTCATTGAACCGCTAAGTGAGATAGCTTCGCTTACATAACCCATTGCGCTGAATTCAGCACCACGATGAACTTGTTTACCTGCTTGTGTCGTTTCAGAGTCCTTACCTGGGACTGTGGTTACTTTTTGGTTAATAATGATATTTTCTTGAGTAATATCGAAGATTGCACCTGATACAAATAGCTGGTTATCCATCAGTTCCCATTTAGAACCAAGTTCATATAGCTTGCCTTTAACAGGATCTAGTTCCATGCCGTTATTAATGTCGTTAATGTCATCAATAGCATCTTTTGGCTCAAAACTTTCAGAATAAGTAACATAGATAGAGCCATTTTCTTTCGGATGATAAATCAGTCCTAGCTTCGGTAATAAATTATTGTAAGTATCTTTAGAATTAACTTCACGATCAAAACGTAAACCAGCGAGTACTTGCCATTGCTCATTAACCGTTATCATGTCTTGAACATAAATACCGTAAGAATCGCGCTCCGTTGGATCTTTCAGCGCACCTTTACTGTAATCCAAACCAGCTGGTTTATCTAAAGCATCACCTGGCTTAGCTGTTTGTCCGCCAATTTTATGCGTTTGACCAAGGTAGTAATAACCTAACCAGTTCGCACCAATCAAGGTCTGATGTTGCATACCGAATGCATCAAACTCACCGACAAAATCAACAAACGCAGTATTAAACTCCCAGTGATCAAAACGATCATAACCACTATAAGTAATGTCGCCATCTTTATTAGGGACTGGATTAGTAAAACTCTCAGTATCACGACGTTTAAAATCTTGGTTGTTATAACCTAACTTCATGTTCCAGTTATCAGACAATTGTGCCGCAACATCAAAACCAATGTTCTCAACATCATTTTCAATCGTAGACCAGTCAGCATCCCAGATAAATTTTTCACCTCCGACAGGCTTGCCATCAACAATATAAGCGCCAGAATCAACACTGCCGTTATCATTGGTTTTATCGTAATGCACTGATAAAGTTACTTTGTCATTTAAGTCGTAATCAACAAATAAGCCACCAACAAAACGTTCTGTCGACGGCGTGCTACCATCGCTGTATGTACGCCATGAATCGTAGCTCTGCTTTGATACAACAGCACGGGCACGTAATGTTTGGTCATCATTTAATGAACCACTTACATCCGCAGTTGTACGTGAATCATTGTTAGAACCTAAATCTTGACTGATGTTAACTTGCGTTTCGTAAGTTGGTTTTTTCGAAACCATATTCACTAAGCCGCCTGGTGCTGATTTACCGTAAAGTAGGCCTGCAGGACCTTTTAATACTTCAACTCGCTCTAGCAGTTCGATAGGTTGGCGGTAATGAGACCAATGTTGCTTACCATCACGCAAGAAACCACTACCACTATCTAGTGAGAAACCACGCAGTGAAAAAGATTCACGATTACGGCTTACACCACCAGCAGAAATACTTGAATCGTTTTTCAGTACGTCACCTAACGTACTCGCGCGCTGCTCATCAATTAGCTGCTCGTCAATAACAGTTACTTGCCCTGGAGTTTCAAGCTGTGTTGCTTCAACACGCATTGCGGTACTATTAGTATCAACTTTAAAGCCATAATCACGACCGACAACTTCCATGTGCTCATCTGTGTCTACTGTTTCAGTAGAGTAAGCACCTGGCGCTGCAAGTACCGTCGCAATGACGACAGCTAATCGAGTTTTACAAAACATATTCCGTTATCTCCGATTCATTTTTATTAATTTGAATTTCACGCCTACTTCTGTAGGTCGACTTGATGAACAGGATTCTAATTGATAATCATTACCATTTGCATGAAATTTACATTCTTTGCAATTGAGCTAAATCGAAAGTTTACGGCAAGATAGGATGTGCGCATTTATTAAGCGAGCCTGCATATAAAAACGGCTTATTTCATATTGAAACAAGCCGTTTTTATAAATAAGCATTAGTTAATAACCATTATTAGATAGGAAATCGTAATTTCACGATGACGCCATTATTTACATTAAGTTCCGCAACCGCTTCACCACGCATGATAATCATCGCTTCCTTTACAATAGCAAGTCCGAGTCCATAACCACCCGACTGTTTCGTCCTCGCTTGCTCAATACGCACGAACGGATCAAATACGCGCTCTAATTGCGCTATGGGAATACCAATACCGTCATCTGCAATAATGACTTCAACATACTGTGCTTGCTGACGAACGCTTAGTTCAATGGTGGCACTTTCACCGGCGTATTTGATTGCATTCTCAAGCACATTTTTAATCGCTCTTAAACATAACCGACTGTCAGCAAGCACCATCGAGGTGGCATTATCTAATTCCACATTTAAAGATTGTTGTGGTTTTAAAGCGATTTCATTTTGCATCACTTGGATCTGACACAAGGATTCAAGCTGTGTTGGTATAAGCTTCACTGATACGTTTTCATGGTCTAAACGACTAAACTCCAATATCTCACTCACTAAGTTATTCATTTCTGCCGACTCATGATCTAACTTATCTAATAACTCTCCGACTTCTTCAGGACAGCGTTTACGCAACAAATGTAGTACCAAGCTATGCCTTGCTAGGGGGGTTCTTAATTCATGTGATACGTCAGTGATCAGCTTTTTCTGTTTGCCGATTAAATGATTAATATACTCTGCCATATCATCTAGATCTTGGGCCAGCTGATTGAACTCGGTCACACTATTACCGACCCGATGAGAGACTCGAATACTAAAGTCACCTTCAGCAAGCCCGCGACTGGCGGCTTGTAATCGATGCAAAGGTTGTTGTAAATGCCGTGCCAGCAATAATGAAAAAATAGCGAGTAATATACTAGTGATCACAAATTGGATCGCCGCAAAGTAATAAGGGAAGTAATGGGCGGGATGTTGCTTATCAGAAAACTGCACGACAAGTTGATAACCGGGGCGTAAAGGTAAACCAATAACAGGCTTACTAACATGTTTTTCTAAAATGCTATCGAGTTGCCGAATGAAACGCAGTTTAAATTTAAAGTGTGGATGCATAATACGCGAGCTGACCTCTTCGAGATCGTCATTAAGCACAAATAAATAACTCGCTTGTGTCGCTTCCCACGCGGCAAGTTTAGCTCGGTCTATATTGCCTTCAGCGTCTTTATTATCAAGCAGCTTATTAGCCTGCTCAGCAAGTCCTAACATTTCTGTTTTAACAGTTGTAGGTAAATGTAATAACACGCGCACTAACGCCATTTCCGCAATACTTTGTAAGCTGAGGATCAATACGAGGGTAATGGCAAAATAGCTGAATAAACGAAATGCCAGTCCTTGGCGATCACCTAAAAAAAACCATTTCCTTACGATTTTTGAACAATTCCAACTCATACCGCCATACTGCCCACGTGTTCAAAAAAGCTGTAACCTTTACCACGTACCGTCTTAATATGTAATTTAGACAGACCTGATTGCACCATCTTGCGACGTATATTACTAATGTGCATATCCAGATTACGATCGAACGGACATAAATCTTTCTTTAATACTTGTTTTTGCAATTCACCTTTCGATACTACAATTTCGTGGCGAGATACAAGGTATTCAAGTAACTCCGCTTCTGTTCCAGTCAGCGATAAACGTGATAACTGGGTGAGAATTGAACTCTCATTACCCAAATTTTGTCTTTGTTTTTCTAAACCGACACGGCGTAACATAACTTGAATGCGGGTTAATAATTCAGGCACATGATAAGGTTTGGCAATATACTGATCTGCGCCCGCTTGTAAGCAATCGAGCATCGCAGTTTCATCGGCTAATGCTGTTAGCATTAAAATCGGCGTAGCAAAGCGCTGGCATATACGTCTTGCCACCTGTAAGCCATTAATATTGGGTAACATAACATCGAGTAATACCAGATCAACGGGATGCGACTGTATGTAGTCTAATGCCGTTTCACCACAATGTACGCTATGCACTTCATAGCCATCTTCAAGCAATACTTCAGTTAATAATTCACACAGTTGTACATCGTCATCGACAATGAGAATTTGGGACACAGCCAAAACACCTTAATAGAAATAATTCGTATTAGTATTTTAATCAAGAATTCATCTAAGTACAACCAACTTTAAACGGTGCTTGATACAGATCAAAGTCACAAATGCAAAATTAACTAATTTCAGCTGTACCTTGTGTCGCTAGTTCATTAATATGAAGCTAAATTGATAAACAATAAGTCGATTTATTGTTAGCTGACAAATCTATATGGACATATGG
>NZ_JASJHF010000097.1:0-10652 GCF_033791185.1 Moritella sp.
AGATCCAAGAAATCCAGTCCCCGCTGATACAGTAATCGCCAAAATGGAAGGCGATGGTTATGGTTTCGGTTGGAATGTTGGTGCGTTATATGAAATCAATAAAAATAACCGCTTAGGTATTAGCTATAAATCAAAAGTGAAAACTGAGCTTGAAGGTGAATTCACAGGACTTACATCTGCTGGACAAGAAGTAGATGGTACTTTAGATATGAACCTCCCTTCAATTTTAGAAGTGTCTGGTTATCATAAACTAAGCAGCAAATTTGCAGTTTCTTACAGCTGGCAATATACAACATGGTCTGATTTTGGTGATATTATCGCTAATAGCTCTGGTTGTAACGATGGTACAGCTGGTCAATGTCTGAAGAAAACTGAAGACTTCAGTAACTCTAGCCGTTACGCAGTTGGTACTGAATACTACCTTTCTGAAGCGATTACATTACGCGCTGGTTATGCGTTTGATGAACAAGCAGGTAAACCAAGTCTAAGTATCCCAGATACTGACCGTCAATGGTATACAGCTGGCCTGACTTATAAAGCAACTCCAGCATTATCATTTGATTTTGCTGCTGCACTTGTTGCAGGTAAAGAGATTACCTTCGAAGAAGAGTTAAAAGAAGGTACCGCAATAACAACGTCTACATTCACATCAAGTGGCGATGCGTCCATCTACTCAGCACAAATGAACTACAGCTTCTAACCCAAGCTTAATTCATCTTTGCATTTAAAAGACAGCCTCGGCTGTCTTTTTTGTTTTCTGATCAAAATCAATAAAGATCCTGTTTCAGGATCTTTTTTATATCTGCACATTGCAATTAACTAGACGCTCGGTATATAATCTGCGTTATGGAAAATATGACAGACATTAAACTCAAACCTCGCCGAGGTCGACCACCCAAAGTTGCTCGTGAAAATACCGATACCCGCGCATTGTTAATTCGCAGCGGAGTTGAAGTTTTAACCGAGAGTGGTTTTGCCGCGGCTGGTATCGATGGCATTTTGAAAAAAGTTGGCGTACCAAAAGGATCCTTCTACCATTACTTTAAAAGTAAGGAAGATTTTGGTCAGGCGGTGATTGATAACTACGCCAGCTATTTCGCAGCTAAGCTGGATAAATGTTTGCTGGATGAGTCCATCGCGCCGTTAAAACGTATTGTCAAGTTTGCAGATGAAGCAAAACAAGGCATTGTTCGCTTTGAATTTAAACGCGGTTGTTTAGTTGGTAATTTAGGTCAAGAAGTGGCGATATTACCGCAAAGCTATCGTTTGGTATTACAAGATATCTTTGCCGTTTGGCAAGCCAAGGTGCAAACCTGTTTAGAGACGGCTCAGCAACAAGGGGCTATCAAGCAGGACATTCACTGTGCACAGCAAGCTGAATACTTTTGGATTGGTTGGGAAGGTGCGGTGATGCGCGCGCGATTGGTGCAATCAGTACAACCGCTCGATTTATATATCGCGATGTTTATTGCCAGTATCGCCACCCGCTAAAATGAGCATATGAGCCTTGTTATTGTTAACTTTTATTCGGAATCACTAACAAGGCATTATTTCCAACTCAATACCATTTATATGCCGGTGATTTGTCACCGTTATTGATTATAGTTAGTTATTAACTATTATTTTTTAAAAAATTTTACATTTTAATAGACGACCAGTCTATATTCGGAGTAAACCATGTTTAAAGGCATTCTAATCGAAAAAAATGACGACCAATACACAGCGTCAGTACAAGCAATTGATGAATCACAACTGCCAGCAGGTGATGTAAGTATTGATGTTGCTTACAGCACGCTTAATTTTAAAGACGGCTTAGCCATTACAGGCAAAGGTCCTGTTGTACGCAGCTTCCCTATGGTTCCAGGTATCGATCTTGTTGGTACAGTGACGCACAGCGATAGCGATAAATTCCAAGCTGGCGATCAAGTATTATTAAACGGTTTCGGTGTTGGTGAAAAACATTGGGGTGGCTTAGCAGAAAAAGCCCGCCTAAACAGTGATTGGTTAATCAAACTACCAGCAGGTTTATCAGCGAAACAAGCAATGGCTATCGGTACCGCGGGTTACACAGCGATGTTATCTGTTATTGCGTTAGAGCGTCATGGCATCACACCTGATAAAGGCGATGTATTAGTAACAGGCGCTAACGGTGGTGTGGGTAGTTTTGCTATCACACTATTGTCTAAACTGGGTTATAACGTTATCGCATCAACAGGTCGTCCTGAAGAAGCTGATTATTTAAAAGCATTAGGCGCGTCAGAAATCATTGATCGTAATACCCTATCTGAACCAGGCCGTCCTATGGTCAAAGAACGTTGGGCTGCAGCGATTGATTCTGTGGGTAGCCACACCCTAACTAATGTTTGTGCTGGTCTTAAATACGGTGGTGTTGTGACTGCATGTGGTTTAGCACAAGGCATGGACTTCCCTGCAAGTGTTGCCCCATTCATTTTACGTGGTATTACGTTAGCGGGGATCGACAGTGTGATGCGCCCTCTGGCTGACAGAGAAGAAGCCTGGGCTCGTTTAGCTGATATCCTGACAGATGATGACTTTAAATCTATCGGCACTGAGATCAGCTTAGAGGATGCAGTAGCAGCAGCACATGATCTAATGGCGGGTAAAGTACGCGGTCGTGTAATGGTTAATCTACAAAAATAACTGACCTATTAATTAAAATAACACTCTAGCATGACAAAAGGCGCATCACTTGATGCGCCTTTTTCTTTAGCAAAACAATATTACGTTATGACTTGAGACTGTGATTGCAAATGCTTATTACAGAACATTATTTACAGGGTCGATCACTGCGCGCGGTTAAACGTCACCACTTCATAACTTAATGGTGTTAACGTATTACGTTCACTGTCGATGTATTCGATGACCGCTTGGGCATCAGTATCACATACCGTGTTCGCCGCTTTGCAGTTTGGCGTTTCAGCTTGGTAATTTACTTGGTACTTGTTACCCACTTTAGCGATGTTCTTTACTTTAAATCCTGTTAGCTTGCCATCAACATAAGCTAAATCAATACGCTGAGAGCTGCTCTTCTGTGCTTCGTAAAGCGGTGTCCAAGCATCGTTACCCGTGGCGTTATAATTGTTTAATGCGACATTGTAAGTTTTGCTATCTTCAATAGCAGCCCATGATGGCGCATCTTCAGTACCCGTCATCACTTCCACAAAATCAACCTTACCCGCGGTGTTCGCTACCGTTTCAGTGTAGCTATAACGAATGTGACCACCGTAGGGGAATTTACCTGCGTGCGAACCAGCAGCTAATGTTGCGCTTACCGTATCGTTAATTAAGGTTTTAATCACTTTACCCGACACCGGTACCACTGACATAAAGTTAGCAAATGGCAGCATTTCGAGTGCAACGTTACCCGCACGATATTCACCCGCGTCAATGTTAGTCCGAATACCACCAGCACCGATTAAAGCAAAATCAACTTTCATGCCGGTAACTTTCTGCACTGCTGTGGTATTCGCCCAGAAGTATTGGCCTTCCGCTAAGATTGGCGCAACATCAGAACCGTGCTTATCGCTACCGCGATCGCCGGGACGACGTTCATGTTTAATTTCTACCGGTACTTGGGCAATAGTTTTACCATAAGCTTTATCAACTGCTGGCTTGTAATTCACGTCTATACGTTGGCGCATTGCCGCTTCTTCAGCAGTAATGGTGATGTTTTCTGCTTGGTCAATAAACTCAACTACACCTTGGGTCGCTGTCACGTCAAACTTCTCATCGTCTTGGCGTGATGGCTTTGAATAGAACTCATCATTACTTAGCAATACATTGTGTCCATTACAGTTAACAATGTCGCCTTGTTGATTAAAGCTTACTTCTAAACGACCGATAGCTTGTGCATACTCTCCGGCTTGTACCACACAAGTTTGACCTATGCTGTTAGGATTTTTCACCATCTGTGCGTAAGTACCGTTATTGTGTAAACCAAGATTAGTGAAGTCACCTAATAGCGTATGTGAGTGACCACCCACTATCAAATCAATACCATTAACTTTACTTGCGACATCAACGTCTACGGCATTACCGATATGGGTTAGTGCGATAATATTGTTCACGCCTTTGGCTGTTAACATATCCACGGTTGCTTGCGCTGACGTCACCATATTTAAGAATTTAACATCACCGGTATTCGGGGCGATGTTGGCCATGTTATCCAGCGCTAAACCAAATACCGCCACTAAGTCTTTATCTGTTGGTAGGTTATTTAAATCAGTAATAGCGGTCTTTTTGTTGCCATCAAACGCGTAAACCATGAAAGGGCGTAAGTTGGTTTGGTCTTTTAAATCTACATCTGCACTAGTATCAATATTTGCCGCTAATACCGGAAAGTTAACATCACTGATGAATTGATTAAGCTTAGTATTATTCAAATCAAATTCATGATTACCCAATGCCATTGCATCGATACCGAATAAACTTAAAATATCTGCATTCATCGCGCCTTCGTTTAACTTAAAGTACGCACTACCCTGCCACGCATCACCACCGTGTAAGAATAAAAAGCTGTCATCATTTTGCTGCGCTTGCTGCTTATAATCATCAGCCATAGTTTTTAATCGTGGATGACCACCAAACTCGTTATAAACCGTATCGCCATTGGCGGTAAAGCTCGACTTAACCGGATCGAAATTAGAATGGGTATCATTGATATGCGCAACAGTCAGGTTAAAGACCTCGTCTGGTTGCGAAATTTGGGCACAACCCGCTAATAATAGCGCGACAGAAACAGCGGTTAAGCGTGCAGTTAACGGTTTTGAAAAAATCATGATATTCCTTTACGGTTAGAGACTAAGATTAAGTATTTAAATGATAACTTATTAATGGGGGCGTTGAAAAGATGGCTTTATTTAATCTATGTGCTCTTTCAAAAAGTCCAAAAACACTCTAATTTTAGGCGCGATAAGTTCGCGCCTTAAAAAAATAGCATAAACAGCGGTATCTTTGCCATGCGGGCAAAAATCATGTTCATGCATCACTTGCACAAGCTCACCACTGTGTAATTCCTTCTTCACCGCCCAAAGCGGAAGCAGTGCTAAACCGCCATGGTTTAATACCAGTTGTTTCTGACCATTCACGGTATTCACTTCCATCGATTTTTTAGTTGCAATTATTTCTAATGTCTCGCCTTTTAAAAACCAATTGCCCCAGCCCGCATAACCATATTTTATACAAAAGTGATTAGCTAAGTCCTCTAATAACAAAGGACAGCCGCGCTCTTTTAGGTATGTTGGACTGGCACATAATTTAAAATCATTTTCAGACAGCTTGCTAGCAACCATTGAAGAATCAGACAGACGGCCACTTCGGATCACCACATCTACATTCTCTTCAATTAAATCGACCATTCTTTCACTAAGCTCTACCCGTAAATCAACGTCAGGATACTTGGCTTTAAACTGAGGAATTAAGGGCAAGATCACCGCTTCACCAAAACCCACAGTAGCACCGATATTGAGCATTCCACTTGTAGTTTGCTGCAAATCATTAACTACCCGCTTGGCTTCATCGAGTTCAGACTCTATTTGCTTAGAATAACTGTAGAACTTATGACCTGCCTCTGTCAGGGCAATACTGCGACTATTACGATTAATCAGGCGAACCCCAAGGTCACTTTCTAATACTGCCAATTGTCGAGAAATTGAAGAAGGCTGCACATCAAAAAGACGACTCGCTTCAGAGATACTTTTGCACTCAACTACAGCATTAAAATATTGTAAGCGTTTGATCATTTGCTGATACCAAGTTATAGGAGATACTAAAATAGCTAATAATGGTAAAAGAAAAAAATTAACATTACCAGTGCTCAAACCATAGCATATCTTATTATCTCCCCTAGCCGCATATCATACATATGATAATACTTACGCTATAACCAGCCTACATTAGATCTAAGCTTTCAATATGGGTATTTGATCCACAACTAAGTAAATAACCGATGGCTTTAGTGATTTCTTCCGTGCCCATTTTATCTGGGTTTGGCGTATCGAACACTTTTGTCATATCAGTATCAATCATCCCAGGACAAAGCGCGGTAACTTTTACATTGTACGGCTTAAGCTCTTTATGCAATGCACCATTAAAGCCGACAACCGCATATTTAGATGCGCAATAACCACCTCCTGTTGCGAAAGTTTGTTTACCAGCCATTGAGCCTAAATTAAATATATAGCCGTATTGCTGATTTTTCATCACTGCAGCAAAGGCTTTAGCAACAATAAACAAGCCTTTCACATTGATATCGATCATAGTGGAAAAATCATCAATATCTATATCTAGGGTTCCTAAAGTAAGTACCCCTGCATTATTGAAAACAACATCAATACGGTCTAATTGCTCTGCAATTTTAATCAGTTTTTCGTAGCTATTTTTGTAATCCGCTAAATCGATTGAGTGGGTATCAACATTCACCTTCGGGGTGCTTGAATGTATCTCTGCACGAACCTGGTTAAGGGCATCAGTATTTCTTGCGATCAATGTCAGGTCATAACCTTGAGCGGCTAAATACTTAGCAACCGCTTTACCGATACCTCTTGAAGCGCCTGTTACAACGGCATGTTTAGTCATCTTATCGCCCTTATTTATTATTTAGTGATTACTTAGTTATAGCCTAGCTACGATTTAGTTGAATTAGGATTCAGATCCTAATTAATGCATTTTGCCATTAAGCGTAACCAAAGATCCGCTTAGGTTGGTTTTTGATGCTTGTGTCAGTTCAATCATTAATTCAGCCATTTCAGCTGGGTTAACCCAAGTTGAATGATCGGCATCTGGCATCGCCATTCGGTTCACTTCTGTGTTGATAATCGTCGGTAGCACAGCATTAACCTTAATACCAGCTGCAGCACCTTCCGCCGCCATACTTTCAACAAGACCATTCAAGGCTAACTTTGAGGCCATGTAAGGACCAAAACCAGCTGGAATATTACGCACCGTATCACGAGCTGAAACGAACATAATAGAGCCGCCACCGCTTTTTTCCATGGCATTGAAAATTTCACGGCCAAACACAAAAGCCGTCATGAAGTTGGCATTAAATAGTTGCTCAACTTCTTTAACTTCGATGTGCTGCCAATGTCTCCAAGTATAAATGCCACTGCAATGATAATGCGCTTCGATATTGCCTAAGATTTCAGTTGCTTTGGCAACAAGTGCTTTACTGTCGTCTTCATTAGCAAGGTCGCCAAGCAACACAGTGATTTTACCCGGATACTGATCTTGCATTTGTTGCGCACGAGCTTCGTCACCTTTACGCCCAAAAGCCACAACCTGAGTACCCGATTCGATAAGATTTTTAATGATGATTTTAGCTGTCACAGAAAAACAAGCAGCGACGGTAGCAGTTTTAATAGTATTCATTTTAAGCCTTAAATTGTGTAAGTCATTTAGGATTAAAATAATACAAGTTGCTTTAAAGGATTTGAATACGGCAAATAACAAAGCATGTTTGCTTAAAAAGCAACGACCAAGTTACATGCTGAGGATTGTTGAGGTAAAAAGGGAACCTCGAAAACGGGTTCCCTTACAATTTTTGGTTATTTAACACCTAACTAACCTGAACTCAACTTAACGATGTTAGACATTTTCACGCAAAAACGCAGCAAGTACTTCCATGTATGCTTGGCTTTTTCATCCCTGAAAAAGACATTTTGCTTAGCAAAGTCTAAATCCTTATTCAGTCTTGCTTATCCCGAGTTGAGGTTAACTAGATAACAAAAAACAAATTGCTACTTTAATTAGCTTTCAGCCAATTTTCGATCTTTTGATTAACCAGATCAGGCGAAGACTGCATGAACCAATGTCCACCAGGTACAGCTTCAACTTGGCCTTTATTCAATGTTTGAATCTTTGATTCCCAGCTTTTAGCATGAAACCAAACCTTTTTATCTTTACCATAAAGGAATAGGAAAGGCGTTCCATAATCTTCTACTTCACTCGCCTTTGCTAAGTCTTTAGATAATATAGATCTCCATAAATGCCAGTATGGATAGGTCATTCTAGGATCTGTACGCAAATCTGCAGCGGTTTTGTTCGGATCGACATCTTCAATATTTAAAATTTCATCCGCGGTATAAAATGTTAATTTTTCGCCAATAAATTCCGGTAAAGTCCAAGCAACGGCAAGTGCAAAAGTGTATTTTGCATTAACAACAGGCCTTTCTTCATCACCAAAACTACCGATATCAAAGAGTATTACCCTATCTACCAAATCATTTTTATCCAGATACGGAAAAGCATAAATAGCACCCCAGTCATGCGCCAGAACAGTCACGCTTTCCTTATTCAAACTTTTGATAAAAGAGTCAGTAATCATTCTGATCTGCTTCATACTGTAATGCGGTCTTTCGCCATTATCCTCTAATTCAAATCCAGGTAGGGTAAATCGAGCAATCGAATAATCTTGTTTTAGATATTCAACCTGTTTATCCCAAAGCTCCAGAGAGTCAGGGTAACCATGGATCATCACCAAAGTATCTTCACCTTCACCATCGAATTTTACTTCAAGATTTTTTACTATGCTGGGCAGGTTTTTCTCAAATTCCGCATCTGGCATCGGCCCGGTAAAAGCAAATGTGTAGAGCAGATAGAGAATGGGCGAAAGCACTACGAGTACTAACGATAAGGTTATAATTATGACCTTTTTCATGTTTATCCTTTTCATGTGGTTAAAAATACCAAGTAGGCGCTTGCTTTTGAGCTCTAAAATAAACCTAGTAACTACGTTAACATCGCCTGCACCCTGATAATTAGAGTAATAACACTAATTTAAATTTAATGAAATAGCTTCTAATTAGTTATGTGAGAAGCAGCGAATTAAGTCTCAAGAAAGCTTGAACCTCACTACTTGATTATGCTTACTTTCACACTCCAAATATAACACCCAACAAGTACACAAAAAACCAATGATAATAGTTCTCATTTAGATTTGATGTGCTAGTATAACCTTTTGTTAACCCGTTAAATATCAACTGAAGGGATACCGGTTATGCTCAATGCTTTATCAATTCAAGTAAACGCTGTTACAAGTAGCAGTAAATGGCAGCTGCTTAATAAACGTTTATTGCTGCCAGTTACTATGATGATATTAATCTGGATGGCAGATACTCAAACATTAACAATACAAGTACTGGCGGATGCGTTTTGGCAGGTCGCAGCTTATGTTGCAGCAACACTCGCTATTTATTACGGTATCTCTGCGAAGTTGAGTAAACACAATGCATTGAGTAATTTAATTCGCAGTAATAGTCGCTATCAAGTGTTATTCGCTGCGGCGATGGGCGCTTTACCTGGTTGTGGTGGCGCGATAGTGATCATTACCCAATATGTTAGCGGCCGCGTTAGTTTCGGTGCTGTAGTCGCGGTATTAACAGCAACTATGGGCGACGCTGCATTCTTATTGTTAGCAGCACAACCAATGACTGGGCTATTTATTATAACCATAGGTTGTATTGTTGGTCTCATCACCGGCCTGATCATAGATGCTATCCATGGTCCCGACTTTCTGCGCCCTAAATTAGCCAAACAGCTGCTTGCTCAGGGAGTGGAGCAAGGCGCTGTGCAAGATGACTCAAAACCAGTATCAGCATTAGGGTTAAAGCTACAAGGGCTATTTTGGCAGTGGTTAATTATTCCAGCCAGTATCATTGCAGTTATGGGTTCACTACAAATCGATATCGATGCGCTATTTTCAATCACAGCAGGGTCAGTTAACTTGCTGGGCGCATTTCTGGTACTGATTGCCATGCTGTTATGGGCGATGAGTCGTGAAGTAACTGATTATGAATCTGCGGTATCTGAAGATCCGAAAACAAATATCAACAACCTGTTTCAACGCATTGCTCAAGATACTAACTTTGTCACCAGTTGGGTGATCGGCGCATTTTTGTTATTTGAATTAACTATGCATTGGACGGGACTAGACCTTGCGATCATATTTCAAAACTGGATGATCTTTGTTCCTCTGTTGGCGGTAATGATAGGTTTACTGCCTGGTTGTGGTCCGCAGATCTTAGTGACGGGGTTATATTTGTCCGGCAGCATTCCTCTTTCAGCACAGTTAGGTAACGCCCTGAGTAACGATGGTGATGCGCTATTTCCCGCTATTGCCCTAGCGCCAAAAGCGGCTTTCGTCGCCACCTTATATTCAACCCTGCCAGCCTTATTTGCAGCATACAGTTATTACTATTTATTTGAATAAAATGATGGTACGCAGTCGCGTATTGGTTAATTTAGCTAAATAATTTGTTCAAAGCATAATTTACATTTATAAAAAAGCCTTAATCACGATATATCAGATTAAGGCTGTTTTAATTTCTGAGACTTAGCGTTTAACCGCTAACAACAGAGATATAATCGCAAATTTGCGAATGACATCATGCAGCCTGTAGATAAAAGCATACAAGATTTTCAAATATTTATGTCTTCAGTGTGACATAAGTCTATTTTTCTTTCAATGTTGGCCAAACAAAGGGAGCAGGCTTGGTGGCAGTCGTTTCTGCTACTGCTGTATTCTGAGCGAGTATCGCCCTGATTATTTTCCCCGTTTCTTTATGCTTACTACAAAATGTTTTTAGGTATAAAATTTCAACTCTACTGCGTGCCCAAGGGGTTGTACGCAGAAA
>NZ_JASJHF010000098.1:0-24810 GCF_033791185.1 Moritella sp.
GCAATGGCACGGAAAAAACTGTCAGGTTTTTGCATTAATAAGCCACAACCGTCTCCTGTCTTTCCGTCTGCGGCGATACCGCCCCTATGTTGCATGCGGTCTAATGATGATATAGCGACGCGAACTAACTTATGGCTAGCTTCACCTTCTTGGTGGGCGATTAAACCAAAACCACAGTTGTCTTTTTCCAGCGACGGGTCATAGACTGACATTGCACTTCTCCCTTGCATTCAATTTACTACATTCGAAATATGTATACCTCATTGAGCGTCTACTCAGAGGTGAACAATACATATAAAAATAGCAAAATCGTTAAAGTTTCCAAAAGCCGAAAATTGGCTAACCTGCCAAATTTACCAGAATTAACCCTTAGGTCAATCTAAAAATGTATTCTGAGTTACTTATCACCTTTTCATGTAAATGGACCATTTGTTTTGATATTGACCAATAAACTAGTCTGAATACTGAGGATTATTCAAAATATAGTTTTTTATTTTAGTAATATGACATTCTGTAATCTGTTAACTCTGTAGGGATAGTGGTTTATGCAGTTATGTTATTTTTTAGTTTTATTTATGTTTAATATATTGATTTATTAGGTTTATGCTGTTTGGTACTAAAGTATGTAAAACAAAAATGGTTATCGGCGGTAGTTTTCATCAGAACTACTTTACAGGGTTGTTATTTTGGTGTTGTATGGTCGCTCAGTGTGAGATGGATCTTGGGCGGAAATATGGATATAAATTATCAGTCTGTTATGACATCACTATTAAATTGGTGGCAAAATATTACTGAATTATCAACAAACGCTCCGATGGCAATGACGCTTTGGCTGGTCATTGTGAGTTTATTGCTGAGTCTTTTGGTTATTCTTAAATTATTGCGTAAGCTCACAACCAGTCAATCATTACTGACACTTTCAGCAACGCCAACTCTGGTGCTCGATGTTAAAAAAGGTTCGGTACTTTATTCCAACACAGCAATGTCGGTTATTTTTGATCTAGACAACAGTCATACCAGCAGTATTATCGCGCAGTGTTGTTTTGAACGTTTATCACGACAAGTAGCTCAAACGTCAGTCACTAATGATGTTTTTCATATTAAGCAACTGCAGAAAACTTTACGCTTTAGTGCTGTGCAAATAGATTATCAACGTCGTCGCGCTTGGTTATGTCACATTGATCATGTCGGCACTAATTCCTCCGCTATTTCACCTTGGGATATGGATGAGCAAATCATTAATAATTTATTCGCATCCAATTCTGCGTTTATCCATATTAAGACCTTGGATGGTCTAATTCTTAATTGTTCTCCGTCATGGTCTGCTCAATTTGACCAATCGGTAGAGCAAGTTAATGGCCACTTTGAACACGATTTTTATAGCGTTTCAAAAATCGAACAAATTAAATGTTACGAACAGTCGGTACTGCTTGGTGAAATCCAAGAATATGAAGAATGGAGCACTGCTGGTGATAACAACACCTTATTACAAACCATTAAATATCCTTTGTATAACGAAAAAAACCAAGTCGTTGCTATCTTAACCGTATCTAATGATCTCACCGAAGTCATGGACCTCAATGAGCGGTTATTGAGTGAGAATGGCGAGCATTTACGTATTGAAGCCGAATTGAGTCGCAATAACAGCTTATTGAATTCAGTTATCAATGCCACACCTGATCCGGTCGCATTCATGAATGGCAACGGTAAGTATGTCGGTGCCAATGCAGGTTATTGTGAAGTTGTTGGTATTGAGCATAGCCAGTTAATTGGTATGGATAGACAAGCCTTAGTCAGCAACGATAAAAAATCCTGGTTATTAGCGCAAGAGCATCAATTATTAGTTGATGGTAAATCAGTCCGCTATGAAAAATTATTACACCTTGCGGATAAAGAACCGCGTTGGTACGAAATATGTAAACAACGTTATGTGAATAATACCAATGGTGAGAGTGGTATTTTGATCATTTACCGAGACTTAACTGAACGTAAGCACATTGAGCGAGAGTTGGAGTTGGTAATTGAAAAATATGACGAACTAAGTTCGACGGATGCGCTAACTAAACTGGCCAATCGGCGCACATTTGATAATAAGTTACAGCACTATTGGTCAACTCATCAGCGTGAAGTCAAACCTATGTCGTTGTTGTTTTGTGATGTTGATTGTTTCAAGTTATATAATGATAATTATGGTCATCCTATGGGGGACATGGTATTGACTAAAATTGCGCAGGTGATGAATGAGCAAGTGCAGCGCGGTGCTGATCTTGTCGCCCGTTATGGTGGTGAGGAATTTGCTGTTATCTTGCCAAATACTGACGAAGAAGGGGCTATTAGGCTTGCCAATCAGATCCTTGCTGCGGTGCAGAATTTAGCGATCGCGCACGCTTATTCTAAAGCTGCAAAGCATGTGACATTAAGTATTGGTATTGCGACCATGTGCCCAGAAGAGCAGAGTAGTGAAGCACAATTACTCGAGAACTCAGATAAGGCTTTATATCTCGCCAAAAATAATGGTCGTAATCAGTATCGTGTATACCGCGATGAAGTGCATGAGAGTAGTGTTATTGAATTAAATTTTGATCTATTAAAATCGTAGATTTATTAAAACCTTAATTTTCCTGTAATTTGCTTATAACCTATCGTATATTATTAATTATCTAGATAATTTTATTACTGTGGGTAAACCATGATTAAAATCAGAGCTTGGGCTCAATACTATGTTGATATGCTCACTAAATTGGGGGTAATTCGTTTTAGTATCCTGTCAGCGGCCACGATTATTTTCTTTTCTATCACGATCCAAGCCAGCATTAATTATATTCTGCGTGGGCAGGTTAAGCTTGACGATCTATATGCGGCTATTTTATTCGCGATAGTTGTTACACCTTGGGTGGTATTCTTCCTTTCTATTGTTGTGCAACAGCTTGAAGTTTCACGTAAGCGCTTAAGTAACATGGTTTACAAACTGCAAGAAGTACGTGCCCGTGATTTACAATTACAACAAGAACTACAAGTTAATTTGGTTGAGTTAAATGCTGAATTTGAAGAGCGTAAAAAAGCCGAATCAGATAGAAATCAAGCATTCAAAGATTTAGAAAATGAAGTTTTTCATCGTGAACAAGCACAACTTATAGTTGAAGAACGTTCTGCTTTAGTTCGTTCATTCATTGATAGCTCCCCTGATCTGGTTTATTACAGTAACGAACATGGCCGATTCTCTGGCTGTAATCTCGCTATGGAAGCATTAACGGGTAAAGTTGAAAAAGAGTTGATCGGTTTAACCCCATTTGATGTTTATGGTGCTGAGATTGCGGCTAAATTTGCGGCCACCGATAAAGCCGTATTAAGCACCCAACTATCAGAAACCTATGAGCAATGGTTAACCTATCCTGATGGCCTTAAGGCTTGTTTTGAATTACGTAAAGTGCCTTTCTTTGGTCAGCGCAATGAGTACATGGGGGTACTGGGCTACGGGC
This sequence comes from Moritella sp., assembly GCF_033791185.1. Taxonomy (GTDB): domain Bacteria; phylum Pseudomonadota; class Gammaproteobacteria; order Enterobacterales; family Moritellaceae; genus Moritella. The sequence goes on from NZ_JASJHF010000098.1 coordinate 3,480, forward strand.
GTGATATCACCGAACGTAAGAAATATCAAGATGCGCTAGAGAAAGCCAGTCGCGATAAAACTACGTTTATTTCCACTATCAGTCATGAGTTGCGCACACCGTTAAATGGGGTGGTTGGTTTAAGTCGAATTTTACTGGATGGCTCGCTGAGTGACGAACAGCGCCAACATTTAAATACCATCTATGTGAGCGCTCAGACCATGGGTAATATCTTTAATGATATTATTGATTTGGATAAGTTTGATCGCCGTAAGTTTGAGATTGTGAATCAACCGATTGAGTTTCGAAGTTTTCTAAATGACATTAAAACTCTGGCATTGCTACAAGCAGAGCAAAAAGGCTTAGTATTAGAGTTTGATGTATTTGGTGACATTCCTGATTTTATTAATGCTGATGGCACGCGATTACGCCAAGTTTTATGGAACTTGGTGTCTAATGCGGTTAAGTTTACTGATTCTGGCACCGTCAGTATTCGCGTATTTACCAGTGAAGAAGCTGATAATAAGATTGGTTTGACCTTTGAAGTTGAGGATACTGGAATTGGTATTTCTGCTGAAGGTCAAGACAAAATATTTGCCATGTATTACCAAGAACAAGGCAGTAAACGTGCAACGGGTACAGGTATTGGATTATCAGTCGCGAAAAGTTTAATGACAGCGATGGGCGGTGATATTTGGGTTAGCAGCGAGTTAGGTGAAGGTGCTTGTTTCACCATTGAATTTGACGTGGATGGTGTGGAACGTTTACAGCATCAAGGCTCTGCCGATAATAAACAAGTGCAATTGTCGGTTTTACTGGTTGAAGATATTGAGCTTAATGTCACTGTGTGTACGGCTATCTTAAACAAATTTGGGCACACAGTTGAAGTGGCTGTTGATGGTCGCAGTGCGTTGCAAATGGTAGAGAACAATCGCTATGATTTGATCTTCTTAGATATTAATTTACCTGATATGTCCGGCTTTGAGGTTATCAAAACCTTACGTGAAAATACCGCGCTGGAATTACCGCCAGTTGTGGCATTAACTGCTAATGTTATCAATAATCGTCAAGAGTATATTGAGAAAGGTATGGATGATGCGATCAGTAAACCACTATCGATTAATGCGGTGACAGGCGTGATCAGTCGTTTATTAAGTCGTGCTGAAGAAGGCGAGAGTATTACGCCTCATTATGCAGCCGATACACTCACTGGTGAGCAAGATATGCTGGATGAATACCTTGATACTGATTTATTACAGCAATACCTTGATACCTTAGGTAAAGACTTGTTACTGCAAAGTGTGTGTTTATTTGAACAAACCATGCCAAGTTATTTAACCTTATTAAACACTAATCTTACCGCGCGAGATCAAGATGCCATTGTGGATGAGGCGCATAAAATTAAAGGCGCGGCTGGCTCAATAGGCTTAACAAGGATCCAGCAAGTAGCGCAGTTAGCACAATCGCCAGAGCAGCCTACTTGGTGGCAAAATATTGATGATTGGGTTGAACAAATCAACACCGAGTATCTGCATGATATTAAACGCTTGAAGAGTTGGATAGAAAAACAAGATGTATAATTGGGACTCGCTCACTAATTTTATTACCTTGCTACTGGTTTTTTTGCATGCCGTTATTATTATATTAGTGTCCTTTCGGGTGGTCACTAAGCGACGTTCTGCAAGTATATCGTTAGCTTGGTTATCGGTAATTTATACGCTGCCATTTGCTGGTGTGATTGTGTATGTTATTTTTGGTGAGCTGTACCTAGGTAAAAAACGCGTGCAAAGGGCCGGTGCCATGTTAGGCCCTTTTACTCAGCGCATTAATCAATGTGCAGCGCCTCATCGAGTCAATAATGATGAACATGATCGAAGCTTAGTGACGCCGTTGCGAGAACTGATCTACGGGCGCTTTCAGATGCCTGCTGTGACGGGGAATCAGCTGACGTTATTAACCAGCCCTCACGGTATTTTAGCGCAGATAATTGCGGATATTAATGCCGCGACTCAAGTTGTCTATTTTGAATTTTATATCTGGGCGGCTGGTGGCAAAGCCGATCTGGTCGCAGAGGCGTTAATCGATGCTGCTAAGCGAGGTGTCGATTGCCGAGTGATGCTTGATTCGGTCGGTAGTTCGTCGTTTTTTAAAAGCCAGTGGCCTAAGCAATTTAAGCAGGCTGGTATTCACCTGATTGAAGTATTGCCCGTTGGTCCAATGCGGATATTCTTTCATCGCCAAGATTTGCGTATGCACCGTAAGCTTATTGCAATTGATAGCCATGTTGGCTATACCGGCAGTATGAATTTAGTAGACCCTCAGGTGTTTAAGCAAGATGCAGGGGTTGGTGAGTGGGTTGATATCATGATCCGCATGCAAGGCCCTATTATTCCCATCACAGGCTCATTGTTGGAATGGGATTGGGAGATGGAAACCGGTGAAAGCTTAGTTAAAAATACGCAGGCTAAATGTAACGAAAGCCCGGTATTTGATGAGTGCAGTCACGTACAAGTGATCCCATCTGGGCCTTATTTTGATGATGATAATATTCATCAAGTCTTGGTTTCTGCGATTTATTCAGCACAAAAATCATTAATTCTAACAACACCTTATTTTGTACCTGATGAGGCCTTGCAAGCGGCCCTTAAAACCGCCAGTGCACGCGGCGTGAAAGTACAAATAATTCTACCGGCGAAGAATGATTCACGTATGGTCGATTATGCCTGCAAAGGTTTTTTTGATGAACTATTGGCGTGCGGTGTCGAGATATATCAATATCAAAATGGATTGCTGCACACCAAAAGTATACTGGTCGATAATGAACTATGTTTGGTCGGTACCGTTAACTTGGATAAACGCAGTTTTTGGCTTAATTTCGAGGTGACATTGCTGATTGATAAATCACCCTTTATTGCTGAGCTTTATCAATTACAGTTATCTTATATAGCGCACTCACATCAAGTTTGTTTAACGCAATGGCGACAACGTGGTCGAGTTCAACGATTTTTGGAAAGTTTATTTTATTTATTCAATCCATTACTATAATAGTGAACAAACAAGCGTTAACAATTAGCAAGCAATGAGGAACTGGTATTAAGATGAAAAAAACAATGTTATTAGCGTTAACTGTATTTGGTCTAGCAGCATGTAGTAATACAGAACCAACGCCAGAAACGACAAAACCATTACCGACATTACCGAGTTACAGTAACAGCTGCCCGGATGAGCGCCCACAGATATGTACTATGGACTACAATCCTGTGTGTGGTATCACGGAGTCGGGAGAATTGAAAACGTTCGGTAACGCGTGTGGTGCTTGTTCTGATGAGACTGTGCGTGGTTATTCTGCAGGCGAGTGTAAATAGCTTTAGTGGCATAAGCCGCTACAGTTTAATATCAAAAAGCCCAGTGAAGATTGTTCACTGGGCTTTTTTATTTAAATTTCTATGTTAATGGTTTGCATAACGGTATTAGTCAGCTTGTGATTCGCGGGCTAATTTAGCATCTTGGCAGCCTTTAATGGCATCTTGGATCAGGTCCAATGCAGTGCCGCGGTATTCTGGTAATGTCACATCCGATGTTGCGATAGGCGTTGTTCTCTCACCCCATTTAAGCATCGTTGCGCCCCAAGTCAAACCGCCACCAAATGCAGCTAATAACACATTGTCACCTGCTTTAATGCGACCTTCTTCTAACGCTTCACACAGTGCAATCGGCACTGTTGCTGAAGAGGTATTACCATATTTATGTACGTTCACCATTACTTTTTCTTTGCTTGCACCCATGCGCTTAGCTAAGAAATCAATAATACGTAGGTTGGCTTGATGAGGAATAATGAAATCAACATCCTCTGGTGTCATGCCGGCTTTTTCTAGGGCAATAGCAGATGCTTCTCCCATGCGTGTAACTGCACGTTTAAAGATTTCTTTACCTTCGAAATTAAAGTCAAATAGACCATCAATATTTTTGAAACGAGCTCTGTCGGTCCCAAAGTTTGGTACCGACAGGATATGACCCGCATCCCCGTCACAGCCAATTTTATTACTTAGAATACCTTGCTTTTCAGTACTTGATTCAAGAATAACTGCGCCCGCACCGTCGCCAAATAATACCGCAGTACCACGTTCTGTCCAGTCTAGGAAATAGCTGATACGTTCAGCTCCAATTACTAATATCTTGTCCATTTGACCACTTTGGATAAATGCATTTGCCGTACTCAAGCCATACACAAAACCAGTACAAGCCGCATTCATATCAAATACCGCTGCGTTGGTAGCGCCTAATTTAGCTTGAACTTTTGATGCAGCACTTGGCAGTGTGCAATCGGCGGTACAAGTAGCAAAGAAAATACCGTCAAGTTCTGATGCATCAATGCCCGCTGCAGCAATAGCTTGGCAGGCTGCCACATAAGCTAATTCTGATGTACTTACATGTGAGATTCGACGTTCTTGCATACCAGTTCGAGATTGGATCCACTCGTCATTAGTATCCAAAAAAGTGCTGAGATCATGATTTGTTAGCGTTGCGGGCGGTAAGCATTTACCCCAACCGGTGATATTTGCATAGTGCATTAGAATTTACCTATGTTTTGTGACTTGATAATACAGAGCGGGTCGTGAAATATACGCAATACGAAGTGATTAAGTATTTTATTATACGCTGTTTAGCGGAGTAACAGTTACTGTAAATAATATTACTTGCTTAATTATAGAGGTTAGCCTTTGAAAATGATAGTTAATTTGTAATCGGAGGGGTGCCGGCTCTGAAAATCTGACACAAAAAAGGCATCGTTGAGGATGCCTATCTTTGCGTTAATATTACCTGTCACTGGTGATGACGAATATTCCTAGGTAAGGATTTGTGCCTGATTGGTCGCAAGAAGGGTACTTCTATCACCACATCGACCTCGGTTAAGGTGTCTGCTAATCAGCTTTTGGCGTTATCTTTAACTGGATTTAGTATATCTATAACGGTTTGGAATGTGGTTGCGATGTTTGCACTAATTCTCACGTTATTAGCAATTACATTTGTATTTAGTATGTTTATTAGCAATAATTAACCCTTCGCTTATTTTAATGCGCTATTTATATTCTTACTTTCATTAAATGAAGACGATAATGACCAACAAAATAGACATTGATGAATTTGATTATACAAGGACTAAAATATGAAACTCGATCGCACGGATAAATTAATTCTTAACTTAATTCAAGAAAATGGCCGGATCAGTAATCTAGAGTTAGCCGATAAAATTGGCCTGTCGGCGTCACCTTGTTCACGCCGTGTTAAGCATTTGGAAGAACTTGGCTTAATTGATAAACACGTTACCTTGCTTGATCAAGCGAAGTTAGGATTAAAGTTGACGGCTTATATCCATATCAGTATGGATCGCCATACACCTGAGCGATTTGATAATTTTGAAGCAGAGATCTCCGCCATTCCTGATGTGATGGAGTGCTGTATTATCACTGGTAGTGATGCTGACTTTCAGTTAAAGGTTATCGTACCAGATATGGAACATTACCAAGAGTTATTATTAGGGCAGTTGACACGTATCAAAGGGGTTACGGGAGTGAGATCGAGCTTTATATTACGTAATGTTTTAAGTCGAACGGTATTACCGCTCGACCATATTAAATAATCTACTTTAATGGCTCGTTACTGAGTCTGATAAATCATTAGCTCGCTGCAGCAAGGTATTTACTTTTTGCAGCTTGATAATCAGCAATTACACCTGCCATTACTGATTCTTCGTAAGCGATAAGCCCGCTTAATAGCATTACTTTTTGACCCGTGCCGACTTTGTCATCACCTTCATAGAAATCGAACTTAAAAGTCACGGTTGCACGCTTACCTTGTACTTCAATAACCGCTTCATCAAATTTAAGCTCAATGCGATTAACTTGTACGCGAGTCATGTTTATTTGCATTGATTTATACATGATTAAAGCACGTGCTGGATTAAACATCAGGTCTTTTGAGCGCATTAGAGGCACCATGATGTCAGGAAAGTTCTTACCTGAAAATTGCACATATTCTTTAATGATTTTGCTGATGATGCTTTCATCATGAGATGATTGACCACCGAGCTCTAATTCCATAAAGGATTTTTGCTCGGTATTAAGTATTTCGGTTTTATTCGCTAATAGCGGGGAGAATACCAGGTCAGTGTCGTTTTTAACCATACCGGTAAAATCAATTTTCATTGTTTCAGATAAACCGAATTTAGCCAAAGACACAGCAAAAAGTAAGTCGCCAGGTACACAAAAACGTTTATTATCCACATCATGGATCTTGTTATAATCGTTTGCTATCGTTTTAGCAAAGCGACTAGCCTGTTGTTGAGTAAAGCGAAAAGAGCTGTCTTTTTGAGAATAGAATTCGTTTAGAAACATGTTTAATTAAGCTACCATAATGAAAACACTAGTTTACATTAATTTTGCCTATATGCAGGTCGATCCAGTTGCAAGCATGATTTTTTAAAATGCAGACTGGATCACGCCATTAGGTTATTTTTTTACATCTGGGGTGACGCTTCTTAAAATGCCAATGCCGGTATTAAATAAGGTTGAACTGGTTTTGATCAGTGTTTCAGCTGGCATAGTGGCCGCCGAGCCCATCATGGTTGGAATAAACTTTTTAAATGAGTTATCGACGCCTTCTTCGACTTCTTTACTGAGCTGGGGTAAGAATTCAGCAATGATTTGATCGAGTTCTTGCTTCATATTCGCTTCTAGTTCAGGTTGTAGCTCGGCAATTTTTGTTTCAATAGCATCGGCAATATCTTTACTGATTTGTGGTGATGCTTGGTTAATAGTTGCTTCAGCTTCGGTTTTTACTAAGGCTATTTGTGTGCTGAGATAAGGTTTGATGACATTATTGAATACATATAAAAAGGCCAGTGCGGTAAAGAGACTACTGAGTAAGGCTGTAAATATAATTGTTAACATAATGAACCATTAAATGATGAATTAGTTATTAGTATTAACAATGTAGTTATTAGTGTAAAGGTAAATGTGAAGGGAAACTGAAGTAGGCCCATAATGATTTATGAGCCTGGTATTTTTATGCTGCTATTGTTAGCTCTAAAATGCGTACTGCAATACCAAGACGACTAGAAAACTACGGTGCGGTTTTCATAAATAAATACGCGTTCTTCAAGTACCAGACGTAAGGCTTTACTGAGCACTGATTTTTCAACATCTTTACCTGAGCGGGCCATGTCAGCGGCATTGTATTTATGGTCCACGTGGATCACATCTTGTAAAATAATGGGTCCTTCATCGAGATTATTAGTGACGTAGTGGGCTGTTGCACCAATAATTTTCACACCACGCTCAAAGGCTTGTTTATAAGGTTGTGCCCCAATAAATGCCGGTAAAAATGAATGATGGATATTGATGATTTTATTTTCAAATGCGGCGACAAAATTTGGCGTTAGAATACGCATGTATTTGGCTAAAATGACATAATCGGGTTGATATGCTGATACTGTCTCAATGATCTTTTCTTCGTGCTCTTCGCGGCTAATACCGACGTGAGAAACTGTATGATAAGGCACATCAAATTTTTCGGCTAGTTCGGCTAGATTATCATAATTACCAACCACGGCTGCGATCTCAACATCCAAGCCGCCATAGTAATTTTTCATTAAAATATCACCGAGGCAATGCGCTTCTTTGGTGACTAAAATAACAATGCGTTTACGACCTGCTGAAACTAGCTTACGGTGCGCGCCAGTGGGCAAGGCGCTATCAAGGTCGGCAAGTAAGGTTTCATCGTTGAATATACCTTCAAGCTCGGTGCGCATAAAAAATCGATTGTGGGTGTTATCGACAAACTCGGTATTATTGATGATATTGAGTTGATGTTTGTAACAAATGTTGGTGATCTTTGAGATAAGTCCTTTTTGATCGGGACAGTCGGTCAGTAATATTTTCTTTTCCATGATTATATCTACTACTTTATTTGATGTGTAATTGTCTATGGCTAAACGGGATATTTTATTCTGCTATCCGTTTAGCCATATTTGTAGTGCTGCTAATCTATTATTGATTGTCGACTAGAGATTGTCGAGTAGAGATTGTTGAGTAGCGAGTTAGCACTCCGTATTTTGTTTTGGCATCAACCACAGCATTTCTTGTGTTTTTGACCACTGCCACATAAACAAGGATCATTACGACCTTGCTTGAGCGGTGCTGGGTTTAGTTCACCCTGGGTGTAAAACCATTGCTGGTCTTGAGCGATGAAGTTAGAGCGTTCATGTAGGCAGGCTTCTTCTTCACCATCTTGAAACCAAGCCTTGAATTCCACTATACCTGTTTCACTTTCTTCATCACCCTGACTCATTATTATTTCTAATCGTAACCATTGGGTATTTTCAGCGGTTTCGGCAATCAAGTCTTCATTTAAGTCAGCAATAAAATCGGGGTGATGGGTTGCCATTAAATACACCGGCACATTATGCACGTAAGCACTATAGCGCGAACGCATTAGTTGCTCAGCAGTGGCCGCCGCCGCTGTCCCATAAATATATTTACCACAGCAATCTTTAAAGGGCATTGCTAAGCCGCAGCTACAAGAAGTATGCATAATGGCTCTTTATTTTGCTGGTGAAACAGGTGCGCGCGTACCAATTAATACAGTACCGTCCTGCTGAAATGAAAGGGCTTCTTTTCGTTTTGCAGAGATGAGTAGCGCACCGTCATCATAGAATAAGAAGTTTTTCCAGTTGCGTTTAAACGTGCCCCAGGTTGTTTCAATCATATTGAAGCGCTCATAACAGAAATAAACTTTGCTGTTATCGTCCCACGCTAAATGCGCTAGCACTTCTTCAGGTAAGTCATTATTATCGTCATCATCCCAAGCTTGCTGCCAGTCAGCCTCTTGCGACCAGGTATTTTGGTCGTGCGGCCAATCACCTTTACCAAATTGATCGGTAAAGTTACATTGTGAGCTAATCAGTTGGCTCCACAGTTGACCGGCTCTGGCTTTGCTGAAGGGCTTGATGTTAACGAGATCATCGCTGCTAACAGGCAGAGATTTATGATTAAAGATCCACTTTCGAGAATAAGATTCAAGTTCTATATAATTCATTAATGACACTGGTATTAAAATAAAATTATTTTCAGTTTACAACATTATTAACGCAGGCGGTATCAATTACTCAACGGGGGCTAATTTAACTAACAGTGGTGTTATTATAAAATATCCAATAATATGCAAGGCGTAGTTTAAACGACCGATGGCTTAACTTAAGGTATTTAAAGATGTTTCAACCGAGTCAATTTAGGCCACAGTGGTGGATTCGTAATGCGCATTTACAAACCATGCTGCCGACGATTAGCCGCCGCAACCTGAAGTTAGCAACAGTGAATGAAAGGTTAGAGCTTGAAGATGGTGACTTTCTTGATCTGGCTTGGACTGCGTTACCTACTGCTGAAAATAATAAACCGATTGTTATTATTTTTCATGGACTTGAAGGTTCTGTAGAGTCTCCTTATGTGAAAGGTATTATGTGTGCCGTTAATGCTGCGGGTTGGACCGGGTTAGTGATGCATTTCCGTGGGTGTAGCGAAGAATCAAATCGTTTATTACGCGCTTATCATTCAGGTGATACCAGTGACGCAAGTTATGTGATTGGCTTGATTGCTCAGCGCTATCCTAATGCGCCATTATTTGCTGTCGGTTATTCTCTTGGTGGCAGTGTTCTTACCCATTACTTGGCCCAAACTGGGACAAAGTCTCAGCTGTTAGCTGCCTCGATTGTTTCTGCACCATTACTGTTGGCAGAAAGTGCCGAGCGTATTAAAAAAGGTTTTTCTAAAGCCTATCAACGTCGATTGATTAAACGCTTGCAAGCCAGTGTGGTGCGTAAGTTTGAACATTTAGATATGCGTTCAGCGTTAAACTTGACTACCAAGCAAGTGAAGAAATTAAATACCTTTGTTGAGTTTGATGATAGTGTCACGGCGCCGCTACATGGCTTTAAAGATGCGCTCGATTATTATAGCCAATGTAGTAGTTTGCAATTTTTGCACAAGATCCAAACCCCTACTTTATTTATTCATGCCGAAGATGATCCGTTTTTAACTAAAAAAGTGATCCCAAAACTTGAAGACATGTCAGACAATATCTTATTTGAGTTAAGCCGTTATGGCGGGCATGTAGGGTTTGTATATGGCTCAATCTTAAAACCAAAGTACTGGTTAGAAGAGCGGATCCCAAACTGGTTTAGTGAATTTACTGAACTACCTAAAAACAGTAATGCTAACTCCAAGGTGATATAAAATCCCCATTAAATCAGGTTTTTAACGGGGATTGTTTCGAATTCACATCGCGCTTATTTGACTATCAATACAGGGCAATGTGCGTGACGGGTAACCGATTCTGCCACACTACCTATCAATATGTGTTCTAATCCAGTACGCCCATGGCTGGCGATCACAACCATATCGCAATCAAAATCCACTGCCGCTTGGACAATCTCAGTTGATGGGTGCCCCTCTAATACCGCAGTGTGTCGTGGAATACTTGGTTTGATCTCGGTGGCTAATTCGTCGAGTTTTTCTTGGGTGATTTTCAGCATATGTTCGTGAATATCACTTGGTGTGATGGCGAGAACTTGAAAACTATCGAAGCCATGGATCTCATTAATCACACTGACTAAATGCAAGGTAGCATCATGTTTTATTGCCATTTCTGCAGCATAGCTTAACGCCTTATTTGCCGTTTCTGAAAAGTCGGTTGGGCAAAGGATATTGTTAATGGTCATAATGAGGCTCCTGATGAAGATAAGATTGAATAAATAGTCGTGAAATAATGTATTTACACTATTAAATATACTCATTTGGGGATGGTAAACTGTTACTTAGATCATAAAATACTATTTAAATATTTTGCGACGACTATTTCAGTATAGAACAAGGATATGTAAGTTTTGAAAAGAGTTATAGACTAGATAATCATTATTTTTTAGGTAAATATGAAGAACAAGATCGAGAGTTGTTAACTGAGTTAATATCGCAACATAATAAAAGGCCAGCGAACTATTTACAGCGTCCTATCGCCAGCCTTACTTTAAGTATCGCGTTATTGTAATATTACTAGAATTGCATTGCCATTTCTTCAGTGTCGTCATCTCCTAGGTTATCGATAAATTCGATACTCACTTTACGATCTCTTGGATATTGAATAAGTTCTCCGAGTTCTGCGCTAGCGAGCTCCGCACCAAATGATTGTACTTGGATATTTTTTTCGTTAACACCAAACGCAATCAGTTTATCTTGCACTGCTACAGCTCTTTGCTGCGCTAAATTAATATTCAGTTCTTCTTGGCCGCTCGGATCGGTATGACCAGACAACACGATGCTGATACTTGGGTTTTCGATCAGGTAATCGGCAATTTGCATTAATCGTGCTTGATTAGTGGTATCAATCGCACTCTGATTAACCGCGAACAGTAAATCAAGTTGCAATGCATCCATGACCAGCTGCTGATTTACTTCTTCTGTTTCTGAAATTTGTTGAATTTGCTGGTCCAAAGTCAACACATCATGTTGCAGCTGATTATTTTGTAATTCACTGGCCAGTAAATTCTCAGTGATCTGTTGGTTCTCTGCAATTAGTTGGTCAGATTCAATTGATTTATCCCAGGTATTATTAATCCAATCGCCAGCGGCAACGCCGAGTACTAAACCAATAGGACCGCCCGCAATAGTGCCGACAATAATGGTTGATGAGAATACCCCTGCTTTTTCCCATTTTGTTAATGGCTCTTGTTCTGTAGCATTGGCTGAGATACTCGTGATTGCCATTGATGTAATAAGTAATGTTTTTGCGATGATTGATTTTTTCATGGTCCGTTCCCTTATTGATTAAGACTGCTTAACAAGCTATGACTCTATTAAAGCAACCAATAAAGGCTTTCTACTGCGAATAAAATGACAAGTTAAGGATCAATAATGACCAAAAGTGACAATGTTCGAAAAAGTGAACGTTAGCGAGGGTGACTTGGTTTACCTCAATACAAAGTATTATTTTTATCGCTGTGTGAGCTAAAATGCGCATTAACATTTTTCGGTATCACGTTTTTTGTTATTTTAATGGACTTGTAGTTACGAGGTTCGATTACCACGAGGAGATGTAATGAGGGCTGTTAGATTGAAAGTATTATGTTGCAGTGTGCTAATGGCTGGAATGCTATCGGGTTGTGCTACTTCGGTTGGGCATTTAGCCATACACAATGATCCAAGCTTTATGCTGCAACCAAGTCGTGAGCGGTCGTTAGTTAGCGGTGAGACTCCGCTCGCTATTCAATATTTGGGCGTGGGGGGATATTTATTTCAATATGGTGATGACAGCATTATGACTGCACCATCATTTAGCAATCCAGGGTTGATGAACGTTTCCTTGCCGTTGCCGATAGAAGCGGACCAGGGGCTTATCGATAAGTTATTACCCCCGCAGGCCAAAGAGGCTGAATTTATTTTAGTTGGTCATGCGCATTATGACCATTTGCTCGATGTGCCTTATATTATGCAAAAACACATGCCGGAAACCAAGGCGGTAGGCTCTACTACTATGGTTAATATTGTGACTGCGGTTATCGACGAGTCTCGTTTAGTGGATATCACTGACTTTGCCGCTGAAGGGCAGAAGTCGGGTAAATGGATATATAACCGTAATAACAGCATACGTTTTATGCCGATCAAATCTGATCATGCGCCTCACTTTATGGGGATAAAGGTGATGTCAGGTCAATATGACTCGCCGTTATCGGCATTACCAAGTACCGCTTATGGCTGGAAAGAAGGGCAAACCTACGCGTATGTTATCGACTTTTTAGACCGTCAGCAGCAGCCCGTTTATCGGATCCATTATCAAGATGCAGCCAGTAACTCGCCAGATGGATTAATGCCAACGATGGCAGATACAAAAGCTGTTGATATGGCGATATTGTGTGTTGCTGCTTTTCACCAAGTGGATGATTACCCCGAGGCTATCTTGCAGCAGACAACACCGAGCATGATAGTAATGGGCCACTGGGAAGATTTTTTTGATAACAATAGCTTCGATAACCCCCCCCCCCTCCAAGGAGTGAGGATGACCAATATCGATGATTTTATACAGCGGGTTGAAGCGGTTAAAGCAGATGGTGCAACACCATTATTACCGGCGCCATTTTCATGGATACCTGCTTTTTAGCATACCGACTGATTTAGTTTGAGTATAAACACTAAGTAAATAGAAATAACTAAGTCAGGGTCAGTGTAATCAAAACAAGGTATTAGCTTGGGAGTCATGCTTCTAGCTCATTAGTATCTGAATGAAGGCATAAGTCGATTTATGCACGGTTTCCGCTCTATCAATCAAGGTATGTTTACTTCCAGAAAAAGCATTTTCAGAACAGTGACAATATGTCCGCTGGATATGTTTAACAATTTGACCGGTATTCCGTTGTTGTGGCTGGAGCCACTAGAGAATACTTATTTTAGTTTCGCTAAATGGAGTTAGCACCAATGACTAAGAAGACACTTTCTAACAATACCTTTCTACTTTCTGTATCGGTGGCATTAGCGCTGAGTGCGGGATCTGCTCAGGCAAGTCTCGGTAACTTAGGCACAACATTTGGTTTATCACCTGTCGATATTGCATCAGCTCAATCGTTTTCTTTATTTAATTCGCAATCATCTGCCGCTTATTACAATCCATCAGCACTCGCTGCGACGGACCGAGGTGAGATGTATGTCGGTTTGTTATCTGCAACCCCCGATATTACCGCGGGTGAGCAAGCATTTGATGAAGCAACACAACCAATACTTGCAGGTATGAATGTCAATGTAACCAACCTATTTAACTTTTCTTATCCTGTTTATTTTGGCCTGATTGCTGGTATTGAAAATTACGGTACCGAAATGATGGCATTTAGCTCGAAAACATCACCGACCGGCCAGTTAGCAAATTATGGTGAGAAGCCACTCTTTGTTGCTGCATCGGGTTCAATCCAAATTATTCCTGGTTTGACGATTGGTGGTGGTGCGCAAGTATCATTACATGCTGATGCCAATATGAGCTTAGAGAGTGAATTAGATGGTACTTCGGCTGCAAATGAAAATGTTGCCGTTGCAGCGGAGCCCGTGATTACTCCTATTGCAGGTATTACCTTAGATATAGGTCGTATGATGTGTGGTAGCGATAAGGGCTGTGCGGGTAACGGTATTACTTTTGCTGCGGCTTTCCGTGGTGAAAGTTATGGTCAAGCCAACATTAAAGCGGCTGCAACTATTACTCAAACGGTATCAGATCTACCGATTAATTTATTAACTTATGATGCTTATCAGCCCGATATTATCTCTGCCGGTATACGTTTTAAAGCGGGTATGGTGAGTTTAGCAGTCAGTGCTGAGCAGCAAAATTGGTCAGACTTAAATACCTTAATGTTAAGCGATACAGTAAAAGATCAAGCAAGTGTTGGCTTTGAAGACATTATTATTCCACGCGCTGGTATTGAATTTAACTTTAACGATACGATCAAATTAATGGCGGGTGCAAGTTATGAAGTCTCTCCGTTAGACCCAGATAAAGCCACGTTAGATGTCAATTATTTAAGTGCAGATAAATTAGTCATGGGTGCTGGCTTTTCTTATTTTCATAAAGGTACGGGTTTAACGGCTTACCCTTGGCAGATAGATTTAGCATATCAGCTACAAGTGCTTGACCCAACGGATCATACTATTTCGCATCAAGATAGTGCTTCTAATTCATCGGTTGAATTAGAAGGTACAGTCTCCACGATTTCATTGTCATTCGCGACTAAGTTTTAAGGGGGGCTTATGAAATATATTAACGATCGTTTAAATTATTTTTTTAAATACAGCCTCGTTGCCTCTGTGATGATGCTTGCTGGTTGTGATGTTGAACCACAAGATAATGAAAAGATAGAAGCACCACTCTTAACGGCAGATCAAAGCCGCGCAGCATTAGCGGAGCGTCGTGCGCAGAGTCTTTTTGATGCCCATGAGTTTTATTCATTTCCATCGAATGGCCAAGCGGATGTTGCGGTAAATACCTCGGTATTATTGTCATTTTCACACTCGCTCGATAACTTCTCGGCACACCAATTTAGCTTAACAGACAGTGATGGTAAGCTAGTTGACGTCACATCAACCGAAGTCACGGAAGCGAGTTTTTCGACAAATCCACAAAGTCCTCAAGCTAATGGTTTAGCATTTAAACCAACTCAAGCACTGAAAGCGGGAGAGTTATACACCGTTACTTACACAGTCGGTTTGATTAATGAAGCCGATGATAACAAAGAACTGATCGTAGAAAGAACCGTGCAAGAACCTTTAACGTTTACCACGCGACGCGCCAAAGATACGGCTGTTTTTACATTGGATACGAATGGTTTTTATCCGAGTGATGATCTACCGTTTACTACATTTACCACATTACGTTTCCGCACAACCAATGACATAGATCCGAACTCCTTGGTTGTTGGTGACACATTTAAGTTTCAAAAAGTCGGGTCGACAGAACAAATTACTGGTGATTTAATTGTCAAAGGTCGTTATCTCACGTTTGATCCAGCGGTAGACCTTGATGCTGGTGAAAATTATCAACTGATCGTTAGTAATGGCGTTAAAGATAAGGTGGGTAATAGCTTTGCTGGTTTAGACAAAATATTTACGGTATTAGATTCGGGTGAACGTGCATTTAAACCAATGAATGTAACGATGAATCATAATGCTCAAGTATCTCCTTATTCTGGTGAGTTAACCAATGCGGTCACGATTAAATCTGTGTTGATTGGTGGTAGTGATACCACTTATGTTGACTCCGACTTAGTGACTGAATTAGCTAATTTGGGTAATTTTGATGATGCATCCCCCTTGGTTATTCGTAAAGGGTCTATTTTAAATAGTTCTAGTTTATCGGTTAAAGTGGGTGGTGAATTACCGACAGGTTTTGATACTGGCAATATCCGCATGATTAATATTTCTGATGCAACGGGATACTTAATTAATAATACCAGTTCGGATCATAAGTACGCGCCTAAGCAATTACATCTATTTATGGATGTCGCTATGACTACCGATGGTTATGATGAAGATGGCAAGCTTAATGGGCAAGCCAATGGTGGTTTAAGTCAGAACATCATGCATCTTGAATTAATGGGCACAGTGAGAACGGAAGGTGCATCAATGATCATTGATGCAGTCAGCGAAATCGATATTAAAATTTTAGGCGTTGAAAATGCGCATGCACAAGTATCATTCCACATGGAATCATATACAGCGGATGAAGCCCCTGAAGCTGCAATTGATATCATTTCACCCAAATTCCAATCTGCGTATCCGGGTCAAAATAGCAATCATTTTAGCTTAGGTGACAACATCATTGTGACCTACAACGAACCCTTGGGCCTAGATTCGTTGCAGTCTATACAGCTTAAAGATAGCGATGGACGCGCTGTTAAAACCGATATAACGCAAGATGGATCCTCAATTGTTATTGATCCTCAGTCTGATTTAATATCGTCAACACGTTACGAGATAACAGGTAATGTAGTTGATATGGCCGGTAATCCTGCATATTTTCAGCAAAGCTTTTCAACACCATATAAAGTCCAATCATTACGTGCTACAGCACCTATGGTTCAAGCTATGGTCCCAGGTTATGCCTGCGCATTGGCTGAAGTTGATTATGCTAATGATATTGCAGGGCAGTGTTCGGGTGCGTTGGACAGTGATCAGCGATTTAATATTTTCTCTCTACAGCAAAATCGCGATATTTTCGTGGCCTTTAGCCAACCGATCGACAAAACGAGTTTAGCGTTAGGCTTGACTTGTGATACTGGATCATTTCGGGTTGAGGTTATTAATACCAACGGTGAATGTTTATCAACAGTACCTGGTGCGATGAAATATGATAATAAGATATTAACTTTTACACCGAATGCACAATGGCAAGATTTAGGTGAGAATCTTTATCGCTATACTTTGATGTCAGCGAAGTTTGCAACCCAAGGTGAAGTTGATTGTAATGCTGGCACTGCGGTATGTAGTAACGCTGGTTATCCTTTATTGACCACGTTATTGAAGAATAAAAGTGTTGAAGACCAAGGTGGACCAGATATGCGGGTACCATTTAGAGCTGTGCCTGCAGATAAATCAGTCTTTAATCCGCTGATGATGCCAACAACCGACAGTAATAATGACTATCGTTGGAATGATACGGATGAAGATGTTTATAGCGGTAACTTTGCTGGGTTGAGCTTAACCAAGTTCAGTGGTGGTATTACAGAGGCTAAATTAGGCTGTGATTATGAGGAAAGTTGTAACTCAGATAAGTCGAAAACATACATTAGTGGTTTTATGCCAACGGAAGTCGGCGAGTATGATCCCATTAATGATCGTATACCCGTTAAAGTTCATGCACAAACATTAGCGTCATCTGATGTTTATGTAAAAACCACGGTAATCGGTATTTTACCTGAAGAAGTACCAACTAATACCATGGTGATGCGCCCGTTATATCCGGTTATTGATGGGAAATCGGCAGTTCCAGAGGGCTATATAACTCAAGATGCCGAGGGGAATTTGCAATTTAGTATTGATCTTAGAGTCTATATGGATAATCCATTTATGGAACCACCGTTGAATTCCACACATAACTTACACAGTTATGAAATAAATCTTAACCTTCAAGGCCCGCTGACATTTTTAGATGATGGCCGTATGAATATTCAATTGACTAATCTTAATCAAATTGATCTTGACGTTGAGATTGTATCGTTAGAGTTTATTAAGTCATATATGACAATGAGTATTATGCCTGGAGACATGTCATTACAGCAGTTATCATTACCAATGAAGTGATATTACAGCATTACAGCATTACTTATTACTGTAATTAAAAAAAGCCGCACATTGTTATTCATAAAATGTGCGGCTTTTGTTATTTTTTCAATGCTATTCGTTTTGCTAATCGATGCAAGTTTCCCACATCAATTGAAAGCTGGCGCGCTGTTGCTGCCCAGTTATTATTATTTTGGGTGAGCGCTTTATTGATTAACTGTCGTTGAAATTGCTCGGTCGCTTCACGTAAATTATCGACGGGTATATTTGTCACGGCTAGTGTCGGTTTCGTCATCACATCCGTTACTTCAAGTGGGGAATGCTCAATCCTAAAATGTGAAGGTTGCAGTATCACTAACTCATCTTTAGCTTCTGCTTTGGCGAGAATAGCTGCACGATTAATACTGTGTTCTAGTTCGCGGATATTCCCAGGCCATGGATAACTCATCAATGTTGTTTGGCAAGTACTGCTTAAACTCAAATGGCTTAATTGTAACTTGCTGCGACAGCGTTCCATAAAGAAACCAGCCAATAATAGAATGTCTTCGCCGCGCTCGCGCAGCGGTATCACGGTAATGGGAAACACGCTGAGGCGATGATAAAGATCGGCTCTAAAGCGACCGGCGAGTACTTCTTCTTTTAAGTCTTTGTTGGTTGCTGCTATGATGCGGGTATCGACTTTTAAGTTACGATCATCACCAATACGCTGTAAGTCTCCATATTGTAGAACCCGTAATAGTTTGGCTTGCAGGGTCAGGGTTAACTCCCCAATTTCATCAAGAAACAAGGTGCCTTTATCGGCTAATTCAAACTTACCACTACGGTTACTGATCGCACCGGTAAATGCGCCTTTTACATGGCCAAATAATTCACTTTCGGCGATAGATTCAGGTAATGCTGCGCAGTTAAGGTATACCAGTGGTTTTTCGGCACGGGAAGATTGCTGGTGGATTGCCGTTGCAACGAGTTCCTTACCAACCCCTGTTTCGCCCAATATTAATGCGGTCATATCAGTGCTTGCCACAACGCTGATCTCTTTCTTTAAGGTTTGGACCTGCGCTGATTGACCAATAATTTCAGTGTTACTTTGCAGCTGGTGTTTGGCGGGATCAAAGTCTGTCACATCGCCCGCTGCTTTTTCCAGTTTATCCATCAATAACGCAATGTTAAGCGTTGCAGCGGCAAGAGCACTCACTGTGCGTAGTTCATCATTGCTGAAGTTATCAAATTGGTGGGGATCAAAACCATCGATAGTCAGTGCCCCAATTAGGCGTTGATTTGCCATCAAGGGTAAGCCAACACAAGCATGCACATGCAGATTACCTTCATGTGAGGTAATAAGGGCGTCGTAAGGATCGGGTAGAGAACTGTCTGCTGGGAATCTAACAACATCACCCGCTCTGGCAATGGCTTCTAATCTAGGGTGCTCATTGATATTAAATTGTCTGCCGAGTACATCTGCACTGAGTCCATTAATTGCTAAGGGTTTGAAATGCTGCCCCTTAAATTCTAACAGCGCAGATGCATCGCAACTAAATAACCGGCGCATCGTTGTCAGCAGGCGTTCGAAACGATCCTGGCTAGAAATATTGCTGGTTAAATCTAAGGCGATATGGATAAGGTCTTTAGTATCATTTTGCATCATGTGAACCGGATTAAATACTGTCTTTTCGACAGTGTATAGTCATAACGACAATGTGTAAAGGTAGTCATTATGACAGTTATCGCGTGTCATGTTGTTTAAAATCAATTAGTTAACTTTTGGCACGATAGATGCAATTACTAGAGTATATAAATTCGTTAACTCTTTAATTGGAATACAATATGACTATTCATGTGAAAAATAATATCTCTTGGGTTGGACAACGTGATTGGGAAGTGCGTGATTTTCACGGTACTGAATTTAAAACTGAAAAAGGCACAAGTTATAATAGTTATCTGATTCAAGAGGAAAAAACAGTATTAATCGATACGGTTGACCACAAGTTTTGTTATGAATTTATTCAACAGTTAGAATTAGAAATTGATCTTAACAAAATAGATTACATTGTGATTAATCACGCTGAAGAAGACCATGCCGGTGCACTCGCGGCGTTGTTAAATAAAATTCCTAATACGCCGATTTATTGTACTGAAAATGCCATTGATTCAATTGTAGGCCATCATCACCAGCCAGATTGGAATTTCAATGTGGTGAAGACGGGTGACAGTTTAGATTTGGGTAATGGCAAGCAGTTGGTGTTTATTGAAACACCTATGTTGCATTGGCCTGACAGTATGATGACGTATATGACGGGGGATGCAGTACTGTTTAGTAACGATGCATTCGGTCAACATTATTGTGATGAACGTTTATTTAATGATGAAGTCGATACCAAAGAATTAATGGATCAGTGTCTGCGTTATTATGCCAATATTCTTACCCCATTCAGTGCGCTGGTTACCGCTAAGATCAACGAAGTATTAAGCTTGAATTTACCTGTTGATATGATTGCAACAGCGCACGGTGTGGTGTGGCGTGATAACCCGATCCAGATCATTGAGCAATATTTAACGTGGGCAGATAAATACCAAGAAGACCGCATTACTATTTTTTACGATTCAATGTCGAATAATACCCGGATGATGGCGGATGCGATTGCTCAAGGTATCCATGAGGTTGATAGTCAGGTCGCGGTGAAAGTATTTAATGTCGCACGCCATGATAAAAATGAAATCTTATCCAATGCTTTCATTTCTAAAGGTGTGTTAGTCGGTTCATCTACGATGAATAACGTGATGATGCCGAAAGTCGCTGGCATGCTTGAAGAGATCACGGGTCTGCGTTTTAAAAATAAAAAAGCCGCTGCATTTGGCAGTTATGGTTGGAATGGTGGCGCTATCGATCGCATTGAAAGCCGCTTAGATGACGCTGGTTTTGAACGCTTCGATAGTCTTAAAACGAAGTGGCGACCAGATGGTAAAGCAATATTAGCATGCCGTGAATACGGTCGTATGATCGCCAAAGAGTGGGCACTAACAAGCGCCTCTGTCGCTGATATATCTGCGCCTGCTGCAAATCAAGCAGTACAGGAACAAGCAATACCAAAACAAACAGTACAAGAACAGGCTGTACAAGAAACAGGGCTAGAATCACAGCCGCAAGCCGTCGCAAAGTCGATACCAGAAAATCCGGTTGTCCAGTTTGATGTTGATAGTTCGATGTTATGCACTGTCTGTCAGTGGGTATACGATCCTGCGCAAGGTGAGCCGAATCAAGATGTTGCCCCCGGCACGGCATGGTCAGATGTACCTGATTACTTCCTCTGCCCTGAATGTGGGTTAGGTAAGGATGTATTCGAAGAAATAAAAACCAAGAAGGCGGTAGCATGATTGATGGTAATGAAAAATGTATTGTCATTATAGGCAGTGGCTTTGCGGCCTATCAATTAGTTAAATCAATTCGTCGTGCAAGTCAGGATCAAGCAATCATTGTCATCACTGCTGGTAGT
>NZ_JASJHF010000099.1:0-7988 GCF_033791185.1 Moritella sp.
TACATCATAAAAAACCATTCTAAAATTAACAAAAACACAACTAGATAACAACAAGTCTATTTAGAACTTGCGCTGAATCCTTAAATTGTCTATTTAATTGTATATACATTTAATCTTGTTTGAATAAAGATCGATAATGCAGTTTATATTTAAACCTAACAACGTGAGTGACAGATGAGTTTATTGCTAACCAATACAACAATTGTATCTATGGATCAAAGTGATTCCGATTACCAAACCCAACCTCATTGTTACATTGCAATGGCGCACGGTAAGATCGTCGAAATTGGTGCAATGCAACAATGTCCAACAGCCGCTTTCACTGACGTTATCGATTGTCAAAACCGCCTTATCACTCCGGGTCTTATCGACAGCCATACCCATCTGGTATTTGCAGGTAACCGCGCTAAAGAATTTGAGCAACGCTTAACAGGCGTGCCGTATGAAACAATCGCGAAACAAGGTGGCGGCATTCTTTCTACCGTTAACGCCACTCGCGCCGCAACAGAAGCAGAGTTAGTCGAACTTGCGATTAAGCGCCTCTCAGCACTGACCGCGGACGGTGTCACAACGATTGAAATCAAATCAGGCTATGGGCTAACCCTTGAAGACGAATTGAAAATGTTACGTGCAGCCAAACAATTAGAGCAACACGCCAACATCAAAGTATCCACCACACTACTCGCAGCACATGCCGTACCACCAGAATATAAAGGCGATGCCGATAGCTACATCCGTTACGTGTGTGACGAGATCATACCCGCTGCGGTTGACGCCAAGTTAGTCGATGCAGTTGATGTGTTTTGTGAAGGTATTGGTTTTAACTTAGCGCAAACCAAAGCCGTATTTGAAACGGCCTTGTCATACGGACTCAGCATCAAAGGTCACACCGAACAATTAAGCAATCTAGGTGGTAGCGAACTGGCTGCAAAAATGGGTGCGACCTCGGTTGATCATATCGAATACCTTGACGAGCAAGGCGTGAAATCACTGGCTCAGCATGGCACAGTCGCGACCTTATTACCTGGCGCATTCTACTTTTTAAGAGAAACCCAGTTACCGCCAATTGAATTGTTGCGTCAACATAACGTGCCAATGGCATTAGCAACCGATTTCAATCCAGGCACCTCGCCTATCGCCTCATTAACTATGATGATGAATATGGGCTGTACCTTATTTAGATTAACGCCCGAAGAAGCACTGCGAGGCGTAACTTGCCATGCTGCCCGCGCATTAGGGTTACAAGACTCTCGCGGCCAAATTAAAGTCGGATACGATGCTGATTTAGCAATCTGGGATATCGACCACCCTGCACAGTTAGCATATGAAATCGGCACACCAAGACTACACGCACGCATCTTAAATGGAGCGCTTTGTCATGACTAAGGCTGTTAATCCGACAACAAGCAATTACGAAACGACCAAAGCCGACATCTGGCAAGGTCGTATTGACGCTGAAGACGGCCAAGCTGGTATGCGTTTTCATCAGAAGGTGCTCGTAGCAGATAAAGACGAACTGCTTGAAACAGACTGCAAAGATGGTGTTGTGCTACTTGGTTTCGCGTGTGACGAAGGCGTTAAGCGTAATAAAGGTCGCGTGGGCGCAGTACAAGCACCGGATGTGATCCGTAAAGCGTTAGCCAATATGGCGTGGCATCATGACAATCCAGCTGCGATGACGACTAATGAAAGCACTAACACATCAACCTTTATTGATGGCGGCAATATCTATTGTAACGATACTGATTTAGCCCGTAGCCAACAAGAACTGGCTAAACATGTTGAAGCCGCATTGAACAAACAGAAAAAAGTCATCGTATTAGGTGGCGGACACGAGATCGCTTGGGGCACATTCCAAGGACTTTCTCGGCACTTACAAACAGTTCATCAGCATTTTGAATGCTCGAACGTAAGCAAACCTAAAATTGGCATTATCAACTTCGATGCCCATTTTGATTTACGCACCTATTCAACAGACGATAAAGCATTCCCGACCAGCTCTGGCACGCCCTTTAATCAAATAGCCAAACACTGCCAACAATTAGGTTGGGAGTTTAACTACGCCTGCCTTGGTGTAAGTCGCGCCAGCAATACTCAAGCGCTGTTTACCTTAGCCGATGAGCTCGGCGTACATTATCGCGAAGACCACCAACTGGCCTCTTATCTGCTTGCAGAACGAATCAGTGAGCTAAATACATTTATAGATAAGGTCGATTATCTCTACTTGACCATCGATATTGATGTGTTCTCGGCATGCACAGCGCCCGGTGTCAGCGCCCCAGCAGCGCGAGGCATATCCCTTGAAAGTGTCGAAGCTTTATTACAACCCATCTTTAACGCTAAAAATGGCGCTGGCCAAGCCAAATTATTAGTGGCAGATCTGGCCGAATACAACCCTAATTTCGATATCGACAATCAAACAGCAAGACTTGCAGCGCGACTAACGTGGGATATCTCCCGCGCGATGCTCTCAAATTAACGAATACATGACAGTTTAACTGAAAAGGAAATCCCAATGACTGATAAACGTTTAGATACATCTCGTACTATCATTGCCCCGCACGGTACAAAGCTCAACACCAAGTCGTGGCAAACCGAAGCGCCATTACGCATGTTAATGAACAACCTGCATCCTGATGTTGCCGAACATCCGCATTCATTGGTGGTTTACGGTGGCATAGGCCGAGCGGCGCGTGATTGGGAATGTTACGACAAAATAGTCGAAGTACTTAAACGTTTAGAAGATAATGAAACCCTATTAGTACAATCAGGTAAGCCGGTCGGCGTATTCCAAACCCACAGCAACGCACCACGGGTATTAATTGCTAACTCAAATCTAGTACCACATTGGGCTAACTGGGAACACTTCAACAAGCTAGATAAAGCCGGCTTGATGATGTACGGACAAATGACCGCTGGTTCTTGGATCTACATTGGTTCTCAGGGCATTGTCCAAGGTACTTACGAAACATTCGTTGCCATGGCGAAACAGCATTTTGATGGTCAAGCCCAAGGCCGTTGGGTATTAACCGGTGGCTTAGGCGGCATGGGCGGCGCACAACCTCTTGCTGCGACTATGGCTGGTTTTTCTATGATCGCCGTTGAATGTGATGAATCGCGTATCGATTACCGTTTACGCACAGGTTATGTTGATAAGAAAGCCACGACACTGGATGAAGCATTAGCGCTACTTGATGATGCAATCAAAACAGGCAAACCAACTTCTATTGGCTTATTAGGTAATGCCGCTGATATCTTCCCAGAATTAGTTAAACGCGGCGTGGTGCCCGATTGTACTACCGACCAAACATCTGCCCACGACCCACTGAATGGTTACTTACCACAAGGTTGGACAATGGCGCATGCAGCAGCAATGCGTAAAGAAGATGAAGCAGCCGTCGTGAAAGCCGCGAAACAGTCAATGGCCATTCAAGTTCAAGCTATGTTAGATCTACAAAAAGCAGGTTCAGCAACCGTTGATTACGGTAATAACATTCGCCAAATGGCCATGGAAGAAGGCGTAGAGAATGCGTTTGATTTCCCCGGTTTCGTTCCTGCTTATATACGTCCTTTATTTTGTGAAGGCATTGGTCCTTTCCGTTGGGTAGCACTGTCAGGCGATCCAGAAGATATCTACAAAACCGATCAGAAAGTAAAAGAACTGATCCCAGATAATCCACAACTGCATAACTGGCTAGACATGGCGCGCGAGCGTATTCAGTTCCAAGGTTTACCAGCGCGTATTTGTTGGGTTGGTTTAAAAGACCGTCAACGTCTGGGTTTAGCCTTCAACGAAATGGTTAAAAATGGCGAGCTAAAAGCACCGATTGTGATTGGTCGTGATCACCTTGATTCAGGCTCAGTTGCCAGTCCTAACCGCGAAACCGAAGGCATGATGGATGGTTCAGATGCCGTATCGGATTGGCCACTGTTAAACGCCCTGCTTAATACAGCCAGTGGTGCAACTTGGGTTTCACTGCATCATGGCGGCGGCGTTGGCATGGGTTTCTCTCAACATTCCGGTATGGTCGTACTTTGTGACGGTAGTGATGATGCGCATCAACGTATTAGTCGTGTACTGCGTAACGATCCAGCCACAGGCGTTATGCGTCACGCTGATGCGGGTTATGACCTTGCCAAAACGTGCGCCAAAGAGCAAAACTTAGATCTACCTATGCTTGATACCTCTCGTAATAATAGTAATCCTAATAAATAGCCTTGGAGAACAACATGTACCAACTAACAATTAAACCAGGGTTACTGACACTGGCACAACTTCGTCAAATCAGCCGTTCACCCGTGCAAGTATCACTCGACCCTAGCTGCTTTGAAGATATCCATGCCAGCACTAAAGTCGTTAACGACGTAATCGCTGAAAACCGTGTCGCTTACGGCATCAATACCGGTTTCGGTTTATTGGCCAACACCCGTATTGCCCCTGAAGATCTAGAAACGCTGCAACGCAGTATCGTATTGTCCCATGCAGCTGGCATCGGCGAGTTCATGAACGACGAAACTGTGCGCATGATGATGGTGCTGAAAATTAACAGCCTAGCGCGTGGCTTCTCTGGTATCCGCTTATTGGTTATTGAAGCATTAATGCAATTAGTTAACGCTGAAGTATATCCCTGTGTACCGAAAAAAGGCTCTGTTGGCGCATCAGGCGATCTTGCCCCCCTTGCTCACATGAGTACCGTATTACTCGGTGAGGGTGAAGCCCGTCATCAAGGTAAAGTCATTACGGGTGAAGCAGCATTAGCGATTGCTGGTATGCAGAAAATAACCCTAGCACCAAAAGAAGGGTTGGCGCTGTTAAACGGTACGCAAGCATCAACCGCGTTTGGTCTTGAAGGTTTGTTTGCCGCTGAAGATTTGTTTGCATCCGCGACGTTATGTGGTGCAATGACTGTTGAAGCGGCATTAGGCAGTCGTCGTCCATTCGATCCTCGCGTGCACCGCGTGCGTGGTCATCGCGGCCAAATGGATTCAGCCACGATGTATCGTCATATTCTTGGCTTTAGTAGTGAACTAGGCGACTCACATACCGCCTGTGAAAAAGTCCAAGACCCTTATTCATTGCGTTGTCAGCCACAAGTAATGGGCGCATGTTTACAGCAGATCCGTAATTCTGCCGATATATTCGAAGTAGAAGCAAACTCAGTATCCGATAACCCACTGGTATTTGCTGATGATGGTGACATTATTTCAGCAGGTAACTTCCATGCAGAGCCTATTGCCATGGCCAGTGATAACCTTGCCCTCGCAATTGCAGAGATTGGCAGTTTGTCAGAACGTCGCATGGCGTTACTTATTGATAATAGCTTGAGTAAATTACCGCCGTTCTTAGTTGATAATGGCGGCGTAAACTCAGGTTTCATGATTGCGCAGGTAACATCTGCAGCCTTAGCCAGTGAGAATAAATCTTTAGCACACCCCGCTTGTGTTGATAGCTTACCAACCTCTGCCAATCAAGAGGACCATGTGTCGATGGCAACCTTCGCCGGTCGTCGCTTAAAAGATATGGCGGAAAATACCCGTGGTATCTTGGCTGTTGAATTGTTGGCGGCTGCGCAAGGACTTGATTTTAGAGCGCCACTAAAATCATCACCATTAGTTGAACAAGCCAAAGCGGAATTACGTGAGCGCGTCGATTTCTACGATAAAGATCGCTACTTTGCTCCCGATATAGCCAACGCGAATCAACTTATTCTAGAAGCCGCCCATAACAAATTAGTCGATGCGGCAATGCTACCAAGTTTTTAAATTGACGAAGATTTACTTTAAAAAAGAGTTTACTTAAAAATAGTCGGCTGGGTTGATGTATATTACCCTTTATATACATCCAGCCATTTAATCATTAAGCCTATTGTTATTAATACCGCCTAACGTTTTACCATCTGACTCAGTTGCCTGTCATGGGGCTAAGCTCACCAAAATAATAATTAGATCACTAAGTATATTAATGTAACGTAATTGTGACAAGTGGAATACAAATTACACTTTGCTCAGCATGTATATCTCAGCACTACGCCTCAATCGTATAACTGGTTAATAAGTGACCACAAAAAACAGAGTTAAAAACGTGATAAATATCACACTATCACCTATAGGGTACTGGAAAGGGTAAACCACTAATATTAAAGAAAATTTAAATATCTAAAAAACACGATGAAGCAGCCAAACACACCACTGAAGCGATAAATAGCGGAATATATAACTAGATAATAATATAAATGCTGGTATTATTTCGCCCCTCACACCCTAAGTGAGAATTTTATGCAAATAAATGCATGCCAGATTGGCGAAGAACTACCCATAATATCGAAGACCTCAAAACGTCATATTGACGATAAATTGGTTCCAGTACTAACAATTGGCTTCATTAGCTTATTCTTATTGGCTGCGATCATTGACCTCCCTCGTTTCACAGCATTAATCCAAGAATTATTCTCATCAGCTGCCGAACAATTTGGCTACTTTTGGCAATGGTTAATGGTTGCGAATTTCGCTGTTGCATTGTGCATCGCAGCAAGCCGATACGGTAAAACACGTATGGGGAAGATAGCTAAACCGACAATAGGCACATTTCGCTGGTTAGCGATGATCATGTGTACGCTATTAGCTGGTGGTGGTGTTTTCTGGTCAGCAGCAGAACCGATTTACCATTTCATTACCCCGTCAGCAAGTTATCCAGAAATTACCGGATCAACTGTTGATGCTATCGTTCCAGCACTAAGCCAAAGCTTCTTGCATTGGGGATTCCTTGCATGGTCAGTACTGGGTACATTAGCAACAATTGTGCTTATGTATGCTCACCATAATCACGGAATCAAGCTTCGACCACGAGCATTGCTGTTCCCGCTTGTTGGTAACCGTTTAGAAAACCATTGGTTTGGCGCTGTTATCGATGCTTGCTCAATTATAGCCGTCGCAGCCGGAACCATTGGTCCAATCGGCTTTTTAGCATCACAAATGGGCTATAGCCTAGAAGTGCTAACCGGCCTTAAAAATGACATGAATTCTCAGCTGGCGATTCTTACTGTGGTTGTTGCTATTTCCGCAATCTCAGCAGCGTCAGGCATGGATAAAGGTTTACAGTGGCTAAGCCGCCTGAACGTTATCGGTGCATTTGCATTGTTATTAGCCATTTTAATATTAGGTCCTACCCAGTTCATTTTTGAACAATTTGGACGTGCTTTTGGGACTTACTTGCAAGATATGCCAACGATGAGTGTCACTAACGACAATCCTGGTTGGAATGTTTGGTGGACTTGGTTCTTCTGGGGCTGGTTCATTGGCTTTGCACCTATGATGGCTATTTTCATTGCGCGTATTTCAGAAGGCCGTACGATTCGAGAACTGGTACTCGCAGTGGCTGTTGGGGCACCGATTGTAACTAACTTTTGGTTCTCAGTACTTGGTGGTACAGGGATATTCTTAGAGCTACAAACTCCAGGAATCATTTCGGGTCCTCTCGCTGATGCAGGTTTACCTGCGGTATTATTAGCATCACTGGAGCAGTTACCATTAAGCGAGATCTTATTACCTGCATTCCTAGTATTAACAACAACTTTCGTTGTGACGACTGGCGACTCGATGGCTTATTCTATTGCTATGGTGGTATCTGGTGATAATGAACCTGATCGTAAACAGCGTTTTTTCTGGGCTGTGATCATGGGTTGTGTTGCTGCAGCATTATTACTAGCGGGTGACGGTGGCTTAAATGCACTGCAATCGTTCATTGTAATCACTGCCGTACCAGTATCATTTTTAGTTGCAGCAACTTTGGTCGCAGGACCGATTGCCGCAATGAAGATGACCGAAGCACAAGATGCGCTGCGTGCCGAAGAAGCACTACAGCAAGCATAACAAATAAATCAGCCTCACGATAATGGACACTGTCTATTACCATGAGGCTGACTTTCGATTTACCCAACTCTCTGCTTTCTAATCTCTGCTTTCTAATCTCTAATCTCTAATCTCTAATC
>NZ_JASJHF010000100.1:0-4711 GCF_033791185.1 Moritella sp.
AGCAGCTGTTGCCGTGTCAGTGGGGTCGAATTATAGATATTTCAGATAAATCCGCAAGCGATTTTATAAATTTCATTCTATTTTTCGGGCAAACCTAAAAAGTCGTACACATTTCAAACAAAACAAGTCAAATATAAGCGATAGTTCACTCAAACTATACTTATGACTACTTATTGCTAACTAACAAATCAAAATTAATGCAGTTCATGCAAGGTCTATACTTTCATTTGCTCATGTATTTGGGATTTACTTACTAAGTTATTTTAAACTATTATTTAATTTATCTTTATACGTGACCTAAGTCTCTGGTTTAGGTAACATGCGCCCTTTTTACGGTTTTGGAGTTTGAATATACATGCCCTTCCAACTTGGTCAGCGCTGGATCAGCGATACGGAATCAGAATTAGGATTAGGAACAATAGTTGCCATAGAAGGCAGAATGTTAACGCTATTATTTCCTGCAAGTGGTGAAAACCGTTTATATGCTCGTAACGAAGCGCCGATCACGCGTGTAATGTTTAATATCGGTGATCAGGTTCTCTCTCATGAAGACTGGAGCTTAACGGTTACAGAAGTAACAGAAAGCTCGGGCATCATTACCTATACAGGTATTCATCAAGAGACGGGTGAAGAGGTTGCATTACGTGAGACATTCCTGAATAACTTTATCAAATTTAACAAACCACAAGATCGCTTATTTGCAGGCCAAATCGATCGGATGGATCGTTTTGTTTTACGCCATCAAACATTACAACATCAATTTTCTCAACAGCAATCTCCGTTAAATGGTATTCAGGGCCCACGGGTAAGTTTGATTCCTCATCAATTGCATATCGCAACTGAAGTTGGTCAACGTCACGCGCCTCGCGTTTTACTTGCCGATGAAGTTGGTTTAGGTAAAACCATTGAAGCCGGTTTAATTATCCACCAGCAGTTAACAGCAGGTCTTGCTAAGCGTGTTTTGATTCTGGTACCTGAAACATTACAGCACCAGTGGTTAGTAGAGATGATGCGTCGTTTCAATCTCCACTTTAGTATCTTTGATGAAGAACGTTGTATCGAATCGCTTGCTGACGCAGATAATCCATTTGAGACTGAGCAGTTAATCTTATGTAGTCTAGATTTTTTACGCAAAAAACGTCGCCGTTTTGAGCAAGCTGTAGGTGCCGATTGGGATTTATTGGTTGTTGATGAAGCACATCATCTGATATGGAATGAAACAGAACCAAGCCGTGAATACCAAGTGGTAGAGTCACTGGCGCAGAAATCACCTGGGGTACTATTACTAACAGCAACACCAGATCAGCTTGGTCATGAAAGTCACTTTGCACGGTTGCGTCTGCTCGATCCAAACCGTTTCTATGACTACAGCGCATTTGTTAGTGAAGAAAATAGCTATGCTGTTATTGCACAAGCGGCGCAAGAGTTATTAGATTCACCAATCGTGTCAGCAGAAACAGCGAAATCATTAACTCAATTATTAAGTGAAGCCGATATTTCAGGTCAGTTAGCGTTAATTCAAACGACACCAGAGTCGGAAGAAGCACAGCAAGCAAAACAATCAATCATTAGTCAATTACTTGATCGCCATGGTACGGGTCGTTTGTTATTCCGTAATACACGCTCAGCAATTAAAGGGTTTCCAACCCGTTGCTACAACCCGATTCCATTAGCGCTGCCAGAACAATATAAAACGTCATTAAAAGTCGCACAAATGATGAATGGTTCAGCAAGTTTTGCCGAAGCTGCTCGTCGTGGTTTATACCCTGAAGAGATCTTCTTAGAGTTTGAAGGTAAAGACGCATCTTGGTGTAGTTTTGATCCACGTGTTGAATGGTTACAAGACTTCCTACTTGCTAATAAAAATGAAAAAGTATTAGTGATTGCAGCCAATGCTGAAACGGCAATGTCGATTGAAGAGTCACTACGTGTGAACGAAGGCATTCGTGGTACTGTATTCCATGAAGGCATGTCTATCATCGAACGTGATAAAGCAGGCGCTTACTTCGCCCAAGAAGATGCTGGTGCACAAGTATTACTTTGTTCAGAAATCGGCTCTGAAGGTCGTAACTTCCAGTTTGCCCAACACCTAGTATTATTTGATTTACCACTCAATCCTGATTTACTAGAACAACGTATCGGTCGTTTAGATCGTATCGGTCAAAAAAATGACATTAGTATCCACGTACCTTTCTTTACAAATACGGCACAAGATGTCCTGCAAAACTGGTATCACAATGGTTTAAATGCTTTTGAGTATACCTGCCCTATCGGCGGTGATATTTTTGCTGAAGTAAAAGATGAGTTACTTACTCAACTGGCAGCGAAAGACATTGATATTGCTGCAACAGATGCGTTAATTAGCGATACGAGTAGTCAGTATGATGCATTGAAATTAAAAATGGAAAGTGGCCGAGACCGCTTACTAGAATTGAATTCCAACGGTTTAGGTAAATCAGACAACATTATCGAGCAGTTAAAAGCCAATGATGACAGCCCAACACTGCCTATCTTCGCGATCCGTTTATTTGATGTTATTGGTATTAACCAAGAAGACCGCGGTGAAAACATGTTGGTATTAAAACCAACAGATCAAATGTTGGTGCCAAGTCTACCCCACCTTTCAGAGGACGGGATTACCGTTACATTCGATCGTGAAACGGCATTATCTCGTGACGATGTACACTTCCTTACTTGGGAACATCCTTTAATTAGTGCATGTATCGAATTAATCATGACTTCTGATACTGGTTCTACCGCCGTGTCACTATTAAAAAATCCAGCACTGCCTGCTGGCACTATTTTATTAGAATTACTTTATGTAGTAGAAACATCAGCACCACCTTATTGCCAGATTAATCGCTTCTTGCCTGCAACACCAATTCGTTTATTATTAGACAAAAATAGTAATAACTTAGCGGTAAAAGTTGAGTTTGATAGCTTCAACCGCCAGCTTAATGCAATTAATCGCCACGTAGCAACCAAGTTAGTGTCAGCATCGCAAACGGTTATTCATGATCTTATAGGTAAATCAACCGCTGTAGCGGAAGACCAAAAGCAAGCAATCACCAGCGCTGCACTAGCAAGTATGCAGAAAAATATGAGTGTTGAACTTGAACGTCTGCAAGCACTACAAAAGATTAACCCTAACGTACGTGATGAAGAGTTAGCATTTATTGAGAAACAAACCGAAGAGCTCACCACACATATTAATAATGCCCAGCTAAAATTAGACGCTGTCCGTTTTATTGTGGTAACACCAAGCTAAATAACTTCACGTTATAATAACTAGCAGTAAAGGGGTTAATTTCGGTTAACCCTTTTGTTATTAGCCGCGATGATTTAAACCTTACCTTCTAAACTCTCGACTATATTGTATATACCCTATGCCCGATTTTATTTATGCTCCACCACAACACCCTAGATTAGATGTTCTTTACCAAGATGATGCCATTATTGTATTAAATAAGCCGAGTGGATTATTAAGCGTACCAGGGCGACTACCCGAACATAACGACAGTATTGCTAGCCGTGTACAAACACTGTTTCCTGCGGCGGCAATTGTCCATCGTTTGGATATGTGTACATCGGGCGTGATCTTAATGGCGCTGACCAAAGCAGCCCAAAGCCATATCAGCAGACAATTTCAGCAACGCTCAACCGCCAAATACTACTATGCGCGCTTAGAAGGTATTCCAACATCAAACAGTGGCAGTATCGATTTACCTTTACGTTGTGACTGGCCTAATAGGCCAAGGCAAATGATTGATTTTATTGACGGTAAACCGGCGTTAACACATTGGCAGGTAATTGCAGAGCATTTAGCCAATGACGATAACAACCAGCAAGCCAGTGCCACAGTATTACTTAAACCTGTGACCGGCCGCTCGCATCAACTGCGGGTGCATATGTTAGCATTAGGAACTCCGATCCTTGGTGACGAGTTATATGCATCAGAACAAGGCATTGCAGGAGCTGCACATTTACAACTGCATGCCGCTATGTTAGAAATTGAGCACCCTTTATCGTCAGAAAAAATGACATTTACAGCAACACCACCATTTCCAATCGATTAATAACTATGATCACGTTAGGTATATTCAATGTTGAAGGCCCTTGTATTATTACTCTTATCCGCTTTATCGCTACCGTTAAGTGCCGAGACAGATAAAGACAAAAATCAGACCAATAAACCAGCAGTCAGCTTTCCGATGTCTCAACAACGCTTGTTTGATCAAGACTTAACTAAGTATAACGATAGCAACGAAGTGGCTTGGTTAGGTGATAAAGATAACCGATTTCTGACTTTGTGGCGCGAACAAACCACAGGAAAAATTATCGGTACAAGTTGGATCTTTGCCGATACCTATACTTCGGCTAACAACCCCAATATTATTCAGACATTACGCTATCAACTCAATGATAAAGGCTTACATACCTACTCTATTTCCCCTTTAAGCCAAACATTAAATTCAACCACCGCAGAACAACGCTTACAGTCTCAATTAGGTATTTTACAAGATAAAATAGTCAGCCAGGATGGTAAGCGCCTACTAATCCTGCAAGGTGCTAACTGTCAGGCAATGGTAAACGCGTTGATTAAAAATCCAGAAATTTATGTGGATGCGATTGTGTTACTCAGCGCACACAGTCCAACACCCGAATTAGCCACGCAATTGATTAGCCAAATGCAGCAACTCAACACGCCGAT
>NZ_JASJHF010000101.1:0-16540 GCF_033791185.1 Moritella sp.
ATATACCAATCTCAGCCTTATTTATGCTAAACCGCTATTCTTAATACTTAGCGTTGCCTGTTATAAAGTATTCTATTATTTCATTTAACTATATAATTTTAGGTAGTTTTTCTGGAAGTTAAGCACTATTTATTGCTGTTGTAATTGATATAGTGGAAACAACTTGATTTTTATATCTAACAAGAACATTGTGTAGCTCGTAAAAATAATCTTCAATTAATCTTATCAAATTTACTTCAATCAGAGGTGTGGCATGTCGGTATACAGTACCTTATGTTTTCTCGCTGCAGTTGCGATATTTATTGCTTTTATTAATAGCAAAATTGGCAAAATGCAAACAACCATTGCGATCACTGCGGGATCAATAATACTGTCTTTAGGTATTGTGATTGCAGGTCAAAGTGGTTGGTTTCATTTAGAGGCCATCGCCACTGAGCAATTAAATAATATCAATTTTGAAAGCTTTTTATTAAAAGGTATCCTCGGGTTTTTATTATTTGCTGGCGGTTTGGGTATTAAATTAGCCCATATGAAAGACCAAAAATGGGAGATCACGGTATTAGCATTAGTGGCAACCTTGTTTTCAACATCTTTTATTGGTGGTGTTTTGTGGGGGTTCTGCCAGCTTATTGGTATTCCATTAGACTTCATTTATTGCCTACTGTTTGGTGCACTTATTTCACCAACGGATCCGATCGCGGTATTGGCGATTGTTAAGAATCTAGATGCGCCACAACGTATTTCAACGCAAATCGAAGGTGAATCATTATTTAATGATGGCTTTGGTTTAGTGATCTTTATGACGCTGTTTACTGTTGCCTTTGGTACTGAAGTACCGACTGTTAGCAGCGTTAGTCAGCTATTCTTACATGAAGCTATTGGCGGCATTATCTATGGTTTTGCGCTTGGTTTAGTTTTCCATTATTTAATCAGTTCGACTAACGATCACTCGATGGAGTTATTATTGACGATTGCTATCCCGACGGCGGGTTATGTGTTTGCTGACGTGATCCATGTGTCAGGTCCGTTAGCTATGGTGGTTGCTGGTATTATGATTGGTAACTGGACGCGCCAAAAAGGCTTTTCACCAGAAAGTGAGCATCATCTCGATCACTTTTGGGAATTAGTTGATGAATTCTTAAATGGTATTTTATTCTTACTAATTGGTATGGCGATGCTGTTATTTAGCTTCCATGAAGAAGATTGGATCTTAATGGTTTTTGCTATTCCATTAGTACTGTTAGCACGTTATTTAAGTGTGAAATTCTCTTATCTATTCTTTAATCGTTTCCGCAGTTATAACCCGTTGTCAGTGAAGATCCTGACGTGGGGCGGATTACGTGGCGGTTTAGCATTAGCAATGGCGCTGGCGATCCCTGCTGGCGTATTCGTTATTCCAGAAAAGAACATTGATGTACGAGAAATTATTCTGGTGATGACTTATTCAGTGGTGGTGTTTTCTATTTTGGTGCAAGGCTCGAGCATTACAGGCTTAATTAATAAGGCAAAAAGGTGGGAAGCTGAACAATTAGCTAAACAATCGGCTGATGACGCCGTTGCTGTTAACAGTGATGTGGATGTAACTACAACGGATAAATAACTGTTAATAGATGTAAATGGTATAAGTTGTAAATAGTAAAGCGCGTAGAGGAGTGTCCTCTACGCGCTTTTTTTGGTATCGAGTGATGGGTTTTTATTTATAAATCATGCATCACGTGGCAACGCTTTCTCAACCATTCTGATTAATTTGTCTTTAGTCTTATCAATCTGTAATACCGGAATAATAGTGTCGGCTTTGGCCTGCTGTTGTTGCAGCGCCCAAGTGATATGCTCTTGTACCATTGCTGTTGTGTCAGGATATTTAGCTTCTAGCGCCGTGACAATCTCTGTTGAATAGGCGGCGTTACCTAAAGCCACTGAAATATTACGCAACCAGCGCTCATGACCAATACGGCGGATCGGCGAGCCTTCGGTTTGCTTTAAGAAGTAAGTTTCATCCCATCCATACAGGGTTAATAATTCAGGTGAGTGTAGGTTTGATCTTGGGTGAAAATCTTGTTCGCCAGTAATCGCAGCGAATCGATTCCACGGGCAGATCAACTGGCAATCATCACAACCGTAGATTCGATTACCTATTAACGGTCTGTATTGCTCTGGAATCGGCCCGAACAGTTCAATAGTAAGGTAAGAAATACAACGGTTTGCATCGACACTGTAAGGTTCGACAATCGCTTGTGTAGGACAAATTTGTAAACAAGCAGTACATTTACCACATTGATTTTCAATAGGCTTATCAATAGGTAATGGCAGGTTTATTAATATTTCGCCAAGAAAAAACCACGAACCAGCTTCTTTATTCAAGATCAAAGAATGTTTACCTGTCCAACCTAAACCGGCTTTTTCGGCTAAGGGACGTTCGAGTAAAGGACCGGTATCTACAAAAGGGCGGGCATCGAGTGTTTCACAATATTCGCTGATCTTATCGCCTAAATGTTTCAGGCGTTTACGGACAATTTTGTGATAATCACGACCAAGTGCATAACGGCTAATGTAACCTTTATCTTTTTGCTTTAAAGTTGTCGCCATCAGTGCATCGGGTGGCAGGTAATCCATGCGTACCGAGATCACGCGAATAGTCCCTGGATAAAGTTCTTCTGGATGCGTTCGCATGGTTCCGTAACGTGACATATAATCCATGTCTGCGTGATAACCATTATCTAACCAAGTTTGAAAATGCGGTTCGTAAGTCGATAGATCCGTATCAGCAATCCCGACTTGTTGAAAACCAAGTTCTGCACCCCAGACTTTAATTTGTTGCGTAAGTTGTTGATAGTCTATTGGAGGCATGGTTTATTATCTGTCTATTGGTAAATTGAGGTAAAGTTTATCATATTGTGGTTTTCTTTGGGCTCGACAATTTGTAGAATCTACATACCTGTCCAATTTTATAAGTACGTGCTTAGTTAAAAACACGTATCATTGTTCAGTGCTGAGTTGGTGTATTTAATACGGCTCGATATCGCGTTTTATTTTAATGTTTAAGGTATTCAAATTAGATGACAAATACAGTAAAAGTTTTATTGGCAGATGAATCAGAAACCGTTGCTTTTGGCGCGAGTCTTGCGAGTGTATGCGATAGCGCAACGACCATTTTTCTACACGGTGATTTGGGTGCGGGTAAAACGACATTAACCCGTGGTTTTGTGCAATCACTGGGTCATCAAGGCAATGTGAAAAGCCCAACTTATACATTAGTTGAACCGTATGAATTAGCCGATTGGAATGTTTATCACTTTGATCTTTACCGTCTGGCTGATCCGGAAGAATTAGAATTCATGGGTATCCGTGATTATTTTGCTGATAACTGCCTGTGTTTAGTTGAGTGGCCACAGCGTGGAGAAGGTTTTTTACCTGGTGAAGATGTGCAAATCACGTTGACTTATGTGGGCGAACAGCGCGAAGTTGTTGTCGAAGGCATCAGTGAATTAGGCGTAACCTTGGTTAATAAACTTGCTAATATAAATGTAGGATAAGATGTTTAAACGGATTTTATTATTGAGCATAGTTTACCTGTGCTTTATGCCATGGAGTTATGCTGCCAATTTGGTAACGGCTATCCGCATTGTCGAGCATGCGGATAAAACAAGGATTGTTTTTGATCTGGCTAAAAAACCGTTATTCAATCTCTACGACCGCCATAAAAAAACACAAATTGTGGTGGATTTTGGGGGTACCCGTAACCTTGCCAATATCAGCAAATTAGCTAAATTAAGCAGTAATATTACCCGTGTTGAGCAGGCTAAATCAGCTAAATCGAGTGATTTACGGATTATTTTTCACTTGGCTAAACCGATTCATTACCGCTTTTTTGAATTAGCGGGCAGTAAAACGACTAAAAACAGGATTGTGATTGACCTACCGGTTAAACCGACCAAGTCGAGCAAAGCTGTAGTCAAGCAAAAGAGCCCTGCAGTAGCCAAGAAACCAGCTAAAAAAGCCGTGATTAAACACCCGCGCAGGGATGTGATTATTGCGATTGATGCTGGCCATGGTGGTAAAGATCCCGGCTCGATAGGGTTTAAAAAGTTTGTTGAAAAAGACATTAACTTGGCGATCGCTAAAAAGACCGTGGCGATTTTAAATAAGAAAAAAGGCATTAAAGCGGTGTTGATCCGTAAAGATGACCGCTACATTTCGCTGAATGAACGTTCGGCCATTGCACGTAAGTTCAAAGCTGAATTGTTAGTCTCAGTGCATGCAGATGGCTTTACCTCATCACAACCATCTGGCGCGTCAACACTGATCTTATCGCAAGGTCGGGCTAATTATGAGTTTAAGAAAAATCTGCGTAATGATAATGTCGATGGCTTGTTAGGCGGCGTGGGTGAGGCGATTAAAAATAGCGATGCTGATGATGATTTACAGTACATGTTCCTTGATCTTGGCCAACAATATTCACAAGGTGCAGGGTATAACGTGGCGTCATTGATCCATCATGAGCTCGCTAAAGTGACAGGCATGCATAAATCTAAGCCATACGAGCAAAGTTTGGCAGTATTAAAATCGCTGGATATACCTTCACTCTTGGTGGAAGCTGGTTTTGTCACCAACTACCGAGAAGGTAAAAAGTTAACGACGAGCAGTCATCAGTATAAAATTGCTAACGCCATTGCTCAAGGTAGCTATTTGCATTTTCGTAATTCACCGCCTAAAGATACTTATTTAGCGTACATGAGAAACAGTACGCATATAGTGACAAAAGGCGAGTCACTTTCTGTTATTGCTAACAGTTATGGTACATCGGTGACACGTATCAAACAGCTAAATAATTTAACCAAGAATACCGTGTTTATTGGCCAGAAATTGAAAATACCAACGAGTTAGGTGTGTCATGACAATTCAAATTTTACCGCCTCGATTAGCTAACCAAATTGCAGCAGGTGAAGTGGTCGAGCGCCCTTCATCGGTCGTTAAAGAACTGATTGAGAACAGTATTGATGCGGGTGCTACGCGTATTGATATTGATATTGATAAGGGTGGCGCCAAGCTGATTCGTATTCGTGATAATGGCTGTGGTGTCGAGAAGGATCAACTGGGGCTGGCATTAAGCCGCCATGCTACCAGCAAGCTGGCTACACTCGATGATCTGGAAGCGATTGATAGCCTTGGTTTTCGTGGTGAAGCATTAGCGAGTATCAGCTCTGTTTCTCGTCTCACCTTTACCTCTAGAACCAAAATGCAAACCGAAGCATGGCAAGCTTATGCGGAAGGGCGCGATATGCAAGTACAAGTTAAACCTGCTGCGCATCCGATTGGTACCACGGTTGAAGTGATTGATTTATTCTTTAATACCCCTGCTCGTCGTAAATTTTTACGTACTGATAAAACTGAATTTAATCATATTGATGAATTGGTCAAGCGTATTGCTTTAAGCCGTTTTGATTTACAGATCACTCTTAAGCACAACGGAAAAGTGATCCGCAGTTATCGCCCCGCGAGCACTATTGAGCAACAGGAACGTCGCGTTGCCAGTATTACCAGCAACAATTTCATGGCTAATTGCATGGCGTTGAATTGTGAACACGATGATATTAAATTATGGGGTTGGGTTGGTTTACCTCATGATAACGCACCGATGGATGTGCAATACAGCTATGTGAATGGCCGTATGATGCGAGATAAGCTGATTAACCATGCATTGCGTCAGGCTTATGAAGAAGCGACTGGTATCGCAGCGCCACCGGCTTATGTATTGTTCATTGAAGTGTCTGTGCGTGAAGTGGATGTTAATGTTCATCCGGCTAAACATGAGGTTCGTTTTCATCAAGCGCGCCTCGTGCATGATTTTATCTTTCAGGGCGTATTTAAAGCTATCACTGAAGGCGTGAGCCCATCGATGCCTGCTGCAGAGTTACCGGCTCAGGAAGCACTAAGCTATCCTGGACAAGTCCATGACACAGAGAATACGGCTGAGCATGGTATGGGGATAGCTGACAGTGCGAGTCGCAATTCATACAGTGCGACTACGCCGATGCAGAAACAGCATGGTTATGGTGCTAAATCGAGTGATAATTATGGTGCTACTTTTACGGAGACGACTCAAAAGTCCCCGAGTTTTGGTCAACAGCATCAATATATGCCAGATAAGCCCTCTGCTGGCGCAATAAAACAATATAACCACTTGTTACAACCAAGCAAGGCTGAAATTCTCGCGTTAAATCAGGCAAGTAATCTCGGCACGACTCAGGCTCGTGAGTCAACGGCGAATAAGCAGGTTGCTCAGCAACAAATAGCGCAGGTCAAAGTACTGAGTTTACTTAGCGATAATTACTTATTATTGCAACATGACGATGATCTTTTACTGGCTGACGTGACGGCGATGTGGCAAGTTAACTGCAAAATGCAATTGCTAGCCACGTGGGAACAAGGGATTATCTCACAGCCGCTGTTATTGCCAATATCGATTAAATTAGACAAAAACTTCGTTGAAACTGCAAAAAATCAGCAAAATTTGCTTAATCGCCTGGGTTTAGAGTTGAATTATAGTCATGCCGCCACCATTATCGTTAGAAAGGTACCAGCGCAATTACGCCAAGCGAATTTATCTGCTGTGTTACCAGAGTTATTGCAACAGATAGTCCATCTATCCGAAAAGGCTACCGCCTCCGATGTTGCCGCCTTGTGCCATTGGCTTGCAATACAAGGTAGTCACGGATTGACCAAATTTACTTGGGAACAAGCAACTCAAATATATAGCCAATTTATTGAACAGGACTGCAGTGTACAACAGCAATACCGTTCTAAACTATTTGAGAAACTGGACTATATGTCTGTAATAGAGAGATTTAACTGTGACTCAACAGCAAACTAAACCATTACCCAAAGCTATCTTTTTAATGGGGCCAACGGCGTCAGGTAAAACTGATCTTGCTATTGAGTTAACAAAAAAATTGCCATGTGAAATTATCAGCGTTGATTCCGCGTTGATTTATAAAGACATGGATATAGGTAGTGCGAAACCAACCGCGGCAGAACTTGCCGAAGCACCGCATCGCTTAATCAATATTATTGATCCTGCAATGAGCTATTCTGCCGCAGATTTTCGTGCTGATGCGCTAAAACATATGCAAGCGATCACAGATGCAGGAAAAATACCGCTACTTGTTGGTGGTACTATGCTTTATTTTAAAGTACTGCTTGAAGGTTTATCTCCGGTACCAACATCTGTGCCTGAGATTAGACTGGCTATTGAAGCGGAAGCAAAACTACGTGGTTGGGAATCATTACATCAAGAGTTATCTTTGTATGATCCTGAATCGGCTGCGCGTTTACATAAAAATGATGCTCAACGGGTTTGCCGCGCGGTTGAAGTTTATCGACTCACGGGTAAGTCATTAACGGAGTTAACCCAACAAAAAGGCGATCCACTGCCTTATGATGTTAGCCAGTTTGCGATTGCTCCAACCGATAAAGCCGTCTTGCACGAGCGTATCGAACGCCGTTTTAAATTGATGATAGCCGCCGGTTTTGAAGCCGAAGTTCAAGCTTTATATCAACGTGATGATCTGCATCTTGATTTACCATCAATGCGTTGTGTCGGTTATCGCCAAATGTGGGAATACCTAGATGGCAAAATGGACCATGATGAGATGGTGTTCCGTGGTGTTGTGGCAACAAGGCAATTGGCAAAACGTCAAATGACCTGGTTAAAAAGTTGGAACGATCTAACTTGGTTGGACTCCAAAGCAGATGATAATTTAGAAAAAGTTTTATTATCAGTTGGCTAGAGCCTATTTTTAAGTTGTATACTGGTAATTATCGGTTATATTTTTCATTATAATAAAAATCTAATTTTTAAAAGGAAACTATTGATGGCTAAGGGACAATCATTACAGGACCCGTTTTTGAATGCATTACGTCGCGAACGGATTCCTGTGGCAATTTATTTAGTTAACGGTATTAAGTTACAAGGACAAATCGAGTCATTTGATCAATTTGTTATCTTGCTAAAAAATACGGTAAGCCAGATGGTATATAAACACGCTATTTCAACAGTGGTACCGGCGCGTCCGTTACAGCATGGAATCCAAGCTGATAGCGAAAGTGATAAATAATTCTTTGAAATTTAAACTAAAAAATCTTGTGGGTCGTATACTCATAGGGAGTCGTGAAGTTGTTTGATCGCCATGAAGCAGGTGAACGTGCCATATTAGTGCACGTGAATTTTAATGATGAAGGCAACCGAGAAGATCTGCATGAATTAGAAATGTTGGTTTCCTCTGCCGGTGTAAATGCGTTATCTGTAGTAACAGGCGCGCGTTCAAGACCACATCCTAAATATTTTGTTGGTAGCGGTAAAGCAGAAGAAATTGCTGAGGCTGTGAAGCTTTATAATGCTGATATCGTTATCTTTAACCATGCGTTAGCACCACGCCAAGAACGTAATTTAGAAGCGTTAATTGAATGTCGTGTGGTAGACCGTACTGGCTTGATTTTAGATATATTTTCTCAACGTGCCCGTACCCATGAA
Organism: Moritella sp.; assembly: GCF_033791185.1. Classification (GTDB taxonomy): domain Bacteria; phylum Pseudomonadota; class Gammaproteobacteria; order Enterobacterales; family Moritellaceae; genus Moritella. Next base: position 8,531 of record NZ_JASJHF010000101.1, read on the forward strand.
GGTAAGTTACAAGTTGAATTAGCGCAACTGCGCCACATGTCGACCCGATTAATTCGTGGTTGGACGCATTTAGAACGCCAAAAAGGCGGTATCGGTATGCGTGGTCCAGGTGAAACTCAACTTGAAACTGATCGCCGTTTATTACGCGTGCGTATAGACAGTATTTTACGTCGACTAGACAAAGTGGTGACTAAGCGTGACCAAGGTCGTCGTTCACGTAAACGTCGTGAAATACCGACAATTTCGTTAGTGGGTTATACCAATGCAGGTAAATCTACACTGTTTAATCGTTTAACTGATGCGGAAGTGTATGCGGCCGATCAACTGTTTGCGACGTTAGATCCCACACTGCGCCGTATTGCGGTTGCAGATGTTGGTGAAGTGGTTTTAGCAGATACCGTTGGTTTTATTCGCCATTTACCGCATGATTTAGTGGCGGCTTTTAAGGCGACACTAACGGAAACGCGAGAAGCGGATCTACTTTTACATGTAATTGATTGTGCAGATGAAAATATGCGCGGTAATATCATAGAAGTGAATTCGGTATTAACAGAGATTGATGCGGGTGAAGTACCTGTATTGATGGTATATAACAAAGTCGATAAGCTTGATGACGGTCGTTGTCGTATTGATTATGATGATGAAGGTAAGCCTGTTAACGTATGGTTATCAGCAATGTCAGGCGAGGGTACTGAGTTTTTATATCAAGCATTGACGGAATTATTGTCAAGTACCATGAAAGTGGTCAAACTAAAGTTGTCAGCAATACAAGGTAACATTGTAAGTCACTTATATAATCTCGATTGTATTGAACATGAAGCATTTGCTGAAAATGGTGACTGGCTACTCGACATTAGAATGACTATGATTGATTGGCAACGTTTGAAAAAACATAAATGTAATAATATTGAAGATTTCATCATTCAGCAGTAGGCTGATATAATTAATGTTTTCCCGAAACTATCTGGTAATGGAGATGCAAATGGCTTGGAATGAGCCCGGAAATGGCGGTAATAAAGATCGCGACCCTTGGGGACAAAAAGGGAAAGAGCAGGGACCCCCTGATCTTGACGAAGTATTTAAAAAGCTAACCAGCAAGTTCGGTGGCGGTAAAGGCAGTAAGTTTTCAGGTGGTGCTAACTTCAATAAAGTTGGCGTCTCTCTGGTACTTGGTGTACTTGCGGCTATCTGGGTGGTCAGTGGTTTCTATACGATCAAAGAAGCTGAGCGTGGCGTAGTATTACGCTTAGGTCAGTATTCTCAAACAGTTGAACCAGGTTTATCTTGGTTACCAACGTTTATTGATCGCGTGATCCCTGTTGACGTTAAGAGCATCCGCTCTATGCCTGCGTCTGGTTCAATGTTGACCAAAGATGAAAACGTTGTTGACGTTAAAATGGATATTCAATATCTGGTTATCAACCCGCGTGATTATCTATTTAGCGTAACAAATCCGGATGATAGCTTACATCAAGCAATCGACAGTGCATTACGTTTTGTTGTCGGTCATACCACAATGGATGATGTGATCACGACGGGTCGTGAAGTGGTACGTCAAAGTACTCGTGAAAACATTGAAACGATTATTGATGCTTATAACATGGGTATCCAGCTTGTTGACGTCAACTTCTTGTCTGCACGTCCACCGGAAGCAGTGAAAGATGCATTCGATGATGCAATTGCGGCACAAGAAGATGAGCAACGTTATATTCGTGAAGCTGAAGCATACGCACGTGAAATTGAACCGACAGCACGTGGTCAAGTGAAGCGTATTGAGCAAGAAGCTGAAGCTTATCAACAACAAGTTTCGCTAAAAGCACAAGGTGAAGTGGCACGTTTTGAAAGTCTATTGCCACAGTATAACCTTGCGCCGGAAGTAACGCGTCAACGTTTATATCTAGAAACAATGGAACAGGTTTATTCAAATACAACGAAAGTTGTGGTTGATACTGAAGGTACTGGCAACATGCTTTATCTACCATTAGATAAAATCATGAGCGCTAACGCAACTGATACTAAACCGGCACGTTCGGAAAACTCAGTAACAGCACCGCAACAACCTGCGAAATCTAATAATCGTTATCAGTATCCAGATACGAATAGTTCTAATGTTCGTCCTGATCGTTATAACACAGGGAGAAACTAAGCTATGAATCAATTAAAAGCAGTTATTTTAGTACTTGTGCTATTACTTGGTTTTTCGTCTTTCTTTGTGGTAAACGAAGGTCAACGTGCGTTAGTTGTACGTTTTGGTAAAGTACTTAAAACCGGTGATGAAGCGAAGGTTTACCTTCCTGGTCTAAACTTTAAAGTACCATTTATCGATTCAATTCGAGTGTTAAGCTCGCGTTTACAAACGCTTGATGGTCTTGCTGATCGTTTCGTTACGTCTGAAAAGAAAGATTTAATTATCGATTCTTATGTTAAATGGCGTATTGAAGACTTTGAGAAATTTTACCTTGCAACCAATGGCGGTAATTTCTTACAAGCAGAGTCTTTATTATCACGTAAAATTACCAATGGTCTACGTAATGAGATCGGTAATCGCACCATTAAAGATATTGTTTCTGGTGAACGTGGCGAAGTGATGGAAGATGCATTAAAACGTATGGCTCGTTCTTCTGAGCTAGGTATTTTGGTTGAAGATGTACGTATCAAACAGATCAATCTACCTGAGGAAGTAAGTAACAGTATTTTCCAACGTATGAGTGCAGAGCGTCATGCTGTAGCGAAAGAACATCGTTCGCAAGGTTATGAGCAAGCTGAAATCATCAAAGCATCTGTTGACGCTAAAGTCACAGTAATGTTAGCGGATGCAAATCGTCAAGCACGTCAATTACGTGGTGAAGGTGATGCTCGAGCTGCGAAGATCTATGCTGATTCATATAACAAAGATGTTGAATTTTATAACTTCTTACGTAGCCTACAAGCTTACACTAAGAGTTTTAGTAACAAATCTGATGTATTAGTTATCTCTCCTGAGAGTGATTTCTTCGATTACATGAAAGGCGTTTCTTTAAAATAAACATTGCTTGTCAATGAATAACAAAAAGGCCGCTGCAATCTCAGATTGCAGCGGCCTTTTACTTTTTATTTTATCTTATCTGTTTGTTGCGATGGGCCACATAACGATGGTGGCTGTTCTCACTACACCGTATATAGTTTCTATCACTTACATTCGTAGTTATGAAAAGTGTGCTTCAATTTCTTCGAGTACTTGTAATGTCCAAGTGGCAATACGCTCATCCGTCTGATCGTATTGACTGTCTTCATCTAGCGCTAGACCGAGAAACTGGCTTTCATCTTCCGTTAACGCTTTTGAAGCGACAAACTCATACCCTTGGTTTGGCCATTGACCGATAAAGTGAATGCCTTTGCCTTGATGTTCGTCAATTAGCTTGCCCATTGCATCGAGGAACCATTCAATATAATTAACTTGATCACCAAGACCAAATAAAGCGACCGTTTTCCCTGCGAGATTAATGCCTGCTATATCAGACCACAGATCACCCCAGTCTTCTTGAAGTTCGCCGTAATCCCACGTTGAAATACCAAATAGAACCACATCATAGTTCTCTATATCAGTAAAACCAGTGTCTTTTATGTCATGTAAGTCGACAAGTTCTGCACCTATTTCAGCTTGGATCTTTTCCGCAGCCATGGTGGTATAAAAAGTAGTTGAGCCGTAATATAAACCGATTTTCATTATCTACATCCAAAGACAGTGTTGCTAATCATACTATGTGTTTATCGTGGTCTGAGCGATCAGTTGCTCATCGTTTGTACATAGTAACATGAGATAATTGTACTATAATTCATGTTTATTTATACAGTGTTGTTATACTAATGAAATAGTGATGGCAATTATCATTGTCATTGTAATAGCAGCATAGGGCACTCACTTGGAAAAGATTGAAATAATAGAGCAGTTTTTAGATGTGATGTGGCATGAACGCGGGTTGTCAGATAATACCTTGATGTCTTACCGTAATGACTTGAACCAATATCATCACTGGCTAGAGCAGCATAAACAGCAATTATTAACTGTCGATCGCCTTGAGATCCAAGCGTTTATGGCAAGCCGTTTTGACCTCGGCTACAAAGCCAGTAGTACTGCGCGTCAGTTGAGTGCTATTCGTCGCCTTTATCAATATTTCTATCGTGAACAGTTACGCGATGATGATCCAACCGCGCTGCTTATCAGTCCTAAACTGCCGCAGCGCTTACCGGGTAATTTATCGGAAGCCGAAGTCGATGCATTACTCGCGGCCCCTGAATTAGATGACCCTATCCAACTGCGCGATAAAGCCATGATGGAATTACTCTATGCGACAGGTTTGCGGGTATCTGAGCTAGTTGGTTTGAGCATGGAGTCGATGAGCTTACGCCAAGGCCTTGTTCGCGTAACAGGTAAGGGTGGTAAAGAACGTTTGGTACCTATGGGTGAAGAAGCTGTGTATTGGACAGAGCGCTTTATTGACGAAGCGCGTGCAACATTACTGAAAGGCTTAACGTCTGATGTGGTATTTCCATCACGACGCGGCAATTTTATGACTAGGCAGACGTTCTGGCACCGCCTTAAGCATTATTCACAAGCCGCAGGGATAACAACGCATTTATCTCCGCACACTTTACGCCATGCGTTTGCTACTCATCTGTTGAACTATGGCGCCGATTTACGCGTGGTGCAAATGTTACTTGGTCACAGTGATTTATCCACTACTCAAATTTATACTCACGTTGCTACGGCGCGATTAGAGCAGTTGCATAGTGAGCATCATCCACGTGCTTAATTGCGTTAGTGGTAGGGTATTGGCAAGGATTTAAGGCTAGTGATAAATAATGAATTCTGTTAATTTATGACTATGGATATCCATTAAGGATAAGAGCGGAGAACATATGTTAAAGAAAGTATTAATTACAGCAATCGCTGCAGGTTTAGTGGGTAGTTTTGTATTGGGCATTAACGGCGCACCGCAACAAGCGCCTGTAGTTGTGCCGACGGTTGAGCCTACAGTGGCACCTACACAAATCACTGCCGCGGAACTATCTGTCGAACACCAAGATATTTCACGCTTATTAGCTGAAAAACTTAACTTTAAAGTATCGAGCATTAGTGATAGTGCGATCCCGGGCTTATTTGAAGTGGTGACGGAACAAGGTATCTTCTACGTAAATGCCGATGCCTCTAACCTTATCCAAGGCTCTCTTTATCAAGTTAGTGATGCTGGTGTTACCGATCTAACCGAACAAGCCATGGGTAAAGTTCGCCTGCAAGCAATGCAAGGACTTGCTGGTGAGACCATTGATTACCCTGCTGATAACGAAAAATATAGCATCACAGTGTTTACCGATATTAACTGTGGTTATTGCCGTAAGTTACATAATGAAGTGGCACAACTTAATAAACTTGGTGTTAGCGTTAAATATCTGGCTTTTCCACGTGGTGGCCTGAATTCTCCAACGTATCAAGATATGGCCTCAATTTGGTGTGCAGAAGATAAAGCCCAGGCAATGAACAATGCTAAACGTGGCGGTAAAGTTGTACCTGAAATGTGCACTAATACAGTGGCGCAGCAATATGAGTTAGGGCGTCGTTTAGGCGTGACTGGTACACCAGCTATTGTGTTTGAGAATGGCCAAATGCAACCGGGTTATGTGCCTGCTGCGCAGCTACTTAGTATTCTAGAAAGTATGGATAAATCTTGAATAAATACATTAAGCGTCGCGATAATCTAGCTTGCGACGGCATATCAGCGGCGATACCGGCATTGTTACGCCAGATTTATGCAAGTCGTGGTGTTACCTCTGATCAGGAATTAGATAAAGGGGCTAAAAATTTATTACGCCCTAATCAGCTTAAAGGCATGACAGTCGCGTGTGAACTATTAGTCGCGGCGCTAGAGCAAAATCAACGTATCATCATTGTCGGTGATTTTGATGCCGATGGCGCCACGAGTACCGCGTTATCAATGCTTGGTTTTAAAATGCTCGGTTATCGCAATGTTGATTTTTTGGTGCCGAACCGCTTTGAATTTGGTTATGGTTTGAGCCCTGAAATTGTCGACCTTGCTGCCGCCAATGGTGCGCAATTGATCATGACGGTGGATAACGGTATTTCCAGTATTGCAGGTGTGGCTGCGGCGAAAGCATTGGGCATTAAAGTACTGGTAACCGATCACCATCTCCCAGGCACTGAAATACCGGATGCTGATGCGATTGTTAACCCGAATCAGCACGGCTGTACTTTCCCCAGTAAGAACTTAGCGGGAGTGGGGGTGGCTTTCTATCTGATGTTGGCGTTACGTAGTGCGTTGCGAGAACAGCATTGGTTTGCCAAACAAGGTGTCGTTGAGCCTAATTTAGCCTGTCTATTGGATATCGTTGCACTGGGCACAGTTGCTGACGTGGTGCCTTTAGATGCCAATAACCGTATTTTGGTGCATCAAGGTTTACAACGTATCCGCGCCGATAAATGTCGTCCGGGTATTAAAGCGTTAATCGAGATTGCTAACCGTAATCAAGCCCAATTGTGTGCCAGCGATCTGGGTTTTGCATTAGGACCAAGATTAAATGCAGCAGGCCGATTAGACGACATGTCAGTGGGTGTAGCGACATTATTGTGTGAAGATTTAAACAATGCGCGTCGCTTTGCTGGTGAACTTGATAGTCTTAATGAAGAACGTAAAGAAATTGAAAGTTCGATGCAGCAAGAAGCACTGACTATCCTAAAAAGTGTTGATTTTGATGCTGGCCAAGTGCCTTATGGTATTTGTTTATTTCAAGATGATTGGCACCAAGGTGTCGTTGGCTTGGTGGCATCACGCATCAAAGAACGCTTTCACCGCCCCGTTATTGCTTTTGCTGATGCGGGTGAAGGTGAAATTAAAGGTTCTGCACGCTCCATTCCTGGTCTGCATTTACGTGATGCTTTGGAGCTACTTGATACCCGTAATCCGGGCATGATCTTGAAGTTCGGCGGTCATGCCATGGCGGCAGGTTTATCATTACGTCTTGATTGTTATGACGAGTTTGCCAAGCAGTTTAATACCTTAGTAAAAGAGTTGCTAACTGAAGAGCAGTTAACTGGGGTGGTATTAAGTGATGGCGAGTTGCCGAGTGAGCAATTGTCACTCCCAACGGCTGAGCTAATTAAAGAGGCGGCGCCATGGGGGCAGATGTTCCCTGAACCGATCTTTGATGGTATTTTTAGATTGCGTGAGCAACGTCTTGTGGGCAAAAAACATTTAAAAATGATGCTTGAACCTGAAAATGGCGGTCCACTGGTTGATGCGATTGCCTTTAATGTTGATTTGGAAGTATGGCCCGATGCCTCTGTGCAGAAGATTGAACTAGCCTACAAACTTGATGTGAATGAGTTTCGTGGTAAGCGCAGCCTGCAGTTTATGGCGGAGCATTTACAGCCGCTACGTTAATCGAGCTTCGAGGTTAATCTATGTTGATAGCTTTAGGCGATTAAATTGTTAGCTTTAATCGTCTTTAGCTATTTCAAGTTTGGCGTTATAGTCATTCCTCTTCTAGAGCAATCTTGCTTTGAGATAAGGAATCATGCCTATGACTATGCAACGCGTAATGAATGAAATGAAAATTAATGCTCCGAGCATCCCATGTGGTACGTCACTGGTCGCTGTGGTTGATTTGTTTGCTAAACACCAGATTAATGCAATGCCAGTGGTTAACGCAGAAAATGAAGTCATCGGTTTCGTGTCGGAATCAGATTGCATGAAAGCACTGATTAATGGCAGTTACCACTGTGATAAACCGGCTATCGTCAACGATGTGATGAGTAAGAATATTGTCAGCGTATCACCACAAACAACTATATTTGATGTTGCACTGGGCATGACAAAAGACAATGTCAGTGTTTACCCTGTGATTGAAGAGGGTAAGTTGGTCGGTATTATTCGCCGCCGTGATGTTTTGCAGGTATTAGCTCAAAATCATAATCAATGTGGTCAAATTAGCTAACCTCGATTTACTCCTTATTCT
>NZ_JASJHF010000102.1:0-10861 GCF_033791185.1 Moritella sp.
GGTTTACGTGATGTGATGGATTCCCCGGAATTATTAAAAAAAGAATGGCAGAAGAAGAACGTAATGCCATTGCTTGAGGACCTCTACGATGAGCTTTGGGTATACGGCCCTGCAGAAGTATCGAATCCACTACAAGGTTTAGACATAAAGCAAGTTGTTATAGATAAGACCTTGTTTACTGGTTATTTACCAAGGCAGGTGCCACTGCAAGTCGATACTGATTCGATTCATTTTCCTGATAAGCCTTATATTCTGGTTACTCCTGGTGGTGGCGGCGATGGTATTGAGATGATTGATTGGGTATTACGTGCTTATGAGAGCTGCTCAACATTGATGCCTGCGTTGTTTGTGCTAGGTCCGTTTATGCCAACGACAGAACGTAATGAATTCTTGCACCGAGCTGAGTTGTTACCGCATGTGGAAGCGATCACATTCAGTAATCACCTTGAACATTTGATGTTTGAGGCCGAGGCTGTCATTGCGATGGGCGGTTATAATACATTTTGTGAAATACTGTCATTTGATAAGCCAGCATTAATTATCCCACGCTGTCAGCCACGTGAAGAGCAGCTTATTCGAGCCCGTAATGCATCTAAAATAGGTTTGTTATCTATGCTCGATTTGTCTTCAGTACGTCCCACTGAAACCATGGTAGCGGGTATTCTTAAATTACCGCAACAAGATAAACCCAGTAAACATAAGTTGGATAACCTACTTAACGGTTTAGATTTCGTTACTGCTCGATTTGGTGAGTTAGTATTAGATTAACCTGATATATTTTTCTTTTTTATTTTAATCTACCGCAAGGATCCGTGACTATGTCAGTTCCGCGTATTATGTTTTATGTGCAATATTTATTAGGTATTGGACATGTCCGTCGCTCTTCTCTGATTGTCCAAGCATTATGTGAACAAGGTGCCCACGTAGATGTTATTTTTGGTGGCATGCCAGTTCCGAGTATGTCATTTGGTAGCGCGACTATGCACCAACTAACCGCTGTAAAAAGCGCTGATGCAGGCTTCAGTGGTTTAGTTAAAGCGGATCATAGCCTCTTCTCGGATGAGGATAAAGAGCAGCGCACACAAGCGTTATTAGCGCTGTGCGATACTATACAGCCCGACTTGATTGTGACCGAAACGTATCCTTTTGGACGCAGACAAATGCGTTTTGAATTATTACCGCTGCTTGAGTGGGTTAAATCACAGCCTAATCCACCGATTCTAACTGCTTCTATTCGCGATATTTTACAGCGACGTGCTATTAAGCGAGAACAGGAATGTGTTGATCTAGTGCAAGCTAATTACCAACATGTATTAGTACATGGTGATGAAAAATTTTATCCATTAGAAAAAAGCTTTCCATTTACTGATGTTATAGCTGATAAAGTCAGTTATTCCGGTTATGTTTGCCCATTGCTGCCTGATGATATTGATGATCGTCGGCGAGATACCATTGTGGTTTCTATCGGTGGTGGTAGTGTTGGCAAGGAGGTCTTGAATACAGCTATCGCACTATTTAAGACGGGATTTGCTGCAGATAAACACTGGTTACTGGTCACCGGCCCGAATATGAACAGTGGAGATAAAGCTTATTTTAAAGCGCAACAACAAGACAATTTACAAGTCGTAGACCTCGCTGATGATTTTTTGAAGACATTATCAAATGCTTATGTGTCAATATCAATGGCAGGTTATAATACAGTGATGGATCTATTGTTGACCAAGGTGCCAGCAGTAGTTGTACCATTTGAAGGTGAAGGCGAAACTGAGCAATTAGCCCGAAGCGAAGTATTAGCCCAGGGTAAAGTATTACAACTCGTTAAGTACCAAGATTTGAATGTTGAAACGTTAAAAAATGCCATTAATAATACTCTCGCATGCGCAGCTGAATCGGTTGATATTAATAGTCAGGGCGCGACAGAAAGTGCTCGATTGCTTATTGAATGGGCAACACCAAGAAGTGTGCAAGTAGAACAAGGAATCGTAGATGTCTAATTGGCAAATGCTTGCTGAAGAAATACAGCAGTGGTCGTCTCCCGTGCAGTTTTGGTGGCGTGATGATGATGCTGTGGCTAATTCGGGGGCATTGCAACGCTTACTCATGCTTGCTGCGCAATTTCAAATTCCAGTGCATTTAGCCGTGATCCCTGAGTCACTTCAAGCCAGCTTAAGTGTGATTAATAAAGTGCAACATAGTGCGAACTGTTATGTACTCCAACATGGTTATGACCATCGGAGTTATGCTCTTGAAGGGCAACGTAAAATTGAATTAGGCGGTTCGCAAGATATACCTTCGTTACTCAAAAAGTTAGCGCTAGGCCAGCAATTGCTAAAATCTCGTTTTGGTGAGCAATATCTGAATATTTTAGTCCCGCCTTGGAACCGTATTGCTGACGAGGTTGCGAGTCAATTACCAGCGATGGATTATACCCAGTTATCCGTATTAGGCTCTAAGAAGCAAGCTGAGAGCGATTTTAATCTCAATGTTCATATTGATATCATTGACTGGAAACAGCGTTGCTTTGCTGGGGAAGACGCTATTTTAACAAAGATAATATCTCACTTGCGTGAGCAAAGATTGGCAGGCTTAGATCGAAATATCAAGCCCTGTGGTTTCATGACCCACCATCTAGATCATGACTTAAATTCGTGGTTGTTCATCAGCCAGTTTTTTCAATTTTGCCAACAGCAAGAAAATGTTGAATGGCTAAGTGGTCAGCAGCTTCATCAGTTTACCAACGTATCGTAACGCTGATCGATTACATTTAGAAACCCAAAGGTTCAAGGTCTGTAGTGAAGAAAATAGCATTAGTACTTAAAGGCTATCCACGCCTATCTGAAACATTTATAGCACAAGAGATTCGCGCATTAGAATTGCGTGGGTTTGATATAACATTAGTGTCCTTACGCCATCCAACAGATACCAGCACGCATCCTATTCATCAACAAATTGAAGCAGATGTATTGTATTTACCTGAATACTTACATGTTGAACCATTACGGGTTTTAAAAGCATTTTGGAAGTTGGGCACTCAATTCTCACTGGTTAAAGTATTTAAGCAATTTTTCCGTGATTTAAAACGTGATACTAGCCGTGGCCGCGTTCGTCGCTTTGGTCAAAGCATAGTATTAGCCGCAGAAATGCCAGAGGGTATTGAGCAAATGTATGCGCATTTTTTACATACTCCAGCGTCAGTCACTCGCTATGCTGCATTAATTAATGATCTCCCTTGGTCGTGCTCTGCACACGCCAAAGATATCTGGACTTCTGAACAATGGGACCTTGCCGAGAAGCTTGCTGAGTTACAATGGTTATCTACTTGCACAGCGGCGAACCATCAGTATTTACAATCTCTTGCCAAAGATCCAAGTAAAGTGCACTTGGTCTATCATGGTTTAGACTTTACTCGCTTTCAACATGTTGATCGACTATCTCGTGCCAGCGTGAATGGCAGTGCCGCAGATAACCCGGTAAAAATTATCAGTGTCGGCCGAGCGGTACCGAAAAAAGGTTATGATGATTTGCTCAATGCGCTAGCTAAGTTGCCCAAGGATCTGCATTGGCAATTAACCCATATTGGCGGTGGTGCTATCTTAGAGGGGCTGCAGCAACAAGCGGAAGATTTAGGTATTGAACAGCAAATTGAGTGGCTGGGGGCACAGCCACAATTAACCGTGCTTAAAGCCTACCGTGACAGTGATTTATTTGTGCTAGCGAGCAAGATAGTTGCTGATGGTGACAGAGATGGTATGCCGAATGTGCTAATGGAAGCACAGAGTCAATCTGTGTGTTGTTTAGCAACTGACATTTCTGGGATCCCTGAGCTTATTGATAGTGGTGAAAATGGCGTATTGGTGCAATCAAATAATGTTGACCAGTTAGCTTGCGCATTAGAGGGGTTACTACGAGATGGTGAGAAACGTGAACGTTTAGGGCTTGAAGGGCAAAAGCAACTTCATCGACGTTTTGATGTCAAAATTGGTATCGACCAATTAGAAAAGCTTTTTGATAATCTTGACTAATAGCAGCGCAAAAATAGGTATCGCATTTTATGCGCCGCTTAAATCGCCCTTACATCCGATCCCATCGGGCGACCGAAAAATCGCGCGTTTATTTATCCAAGCATTGGAGCAGGGCGGTTACCATGTTGAACTTGCTAGTCAGTTACGCTCTTTTGATAAAGTAGGCGACAGTCATCGCCAGCAGCGCCTTATTACTCTTGCTAAAAAAGAGGCTATGAGGATAATACGGCGCTGGCAGAAACAAGGTTTTAACCCTCAGGCGTGGTTTAGTTATCATTTGTATTACAAAGCGCCTGATTTAATTGGTCCGATTATTTGTCAAACACTCAATATTCCTTACATTGTCGCTGAAGCGTCATGGGCAGAAAAACGCGCCAATGGACCTTGGGCGCTTTATCACCAACAAGTGGCTAGCGGCTTAAGGCTAGCGAGTAAAGTGGTGTGTATCAACCCAAGGGATAAAATTGCGCTGACCGACTTCTATGCCGATTTCTGTACCAATAAGATGGCAAGGTCGGGAAACCCACTTGTTTCCTTCAATGCTTTTATTGATAACCCCTTTGTTAATCATAATGTTGCTGCGACAATTGATTTAATACGAGATGATTTAACGAGGCAAAATTTAGCAGATAAATACGGATTAGACATCCATTTACCTTGGCTTATCAGTATCGCGATGATGCGCAGTGGCGATAAGTTTGACTCCTTTCAGCAGTTAAGTTTAGCCGTTAATTTATTGCAACAACCTCACCAGTTATTGATTATTGGCGATGGTGTTATGCATGCTGAAGTGAAAACGCTCTTCGCTCAGCATGCGCACGTTAAATTTTCAGGGGCGCTGGAAAATAGCCGAATACGGCAACTGTTACCACATTTCGAATTACTTGTTTGGCCGGCGATAAATGAAGCCCTTGGCATGATCTTCTTAGAAGCGCAGCAAGCTGGTGTTGCTGTGGTTGCTGGTGATCAAGGTGGCGTCAGTTCAATTGTGAAAAATAACGTCACCGGGGTGTTAGTCGATGCATACAGTGCCAGTGAAATGGCAGTAACGGTTGATAGTTTACTGACAAATAAAGCACAGTTAAAAGCCATGAAACAAGCAGCAAAGCATTACGTTGTTCAGCATCATTCTATCGCGGCAAGTGCGCGGCAGCTTAAACATATTATTCAAGATGCTATATCAAATAAACTGGAGTAGTTATGATCCACGTGTATTTTATTCGTCATGGGCAAACACAATGGAACAGTGAAAAACGCTTACAAGGTCGGACGGATATTCCCTTGAATGACGCAGGGAGGAAACAAATCATTGCTTATCAATTGCCTGCAAGTTTGTTGTCTCTGCAGTGGTTTCACAGTCCATTATTGAGAGCGCAACAAACTGCTGAGTTACTTGGCATTGATTCGCAGGTACAAGCTGCTTTGATTGAAATGAATTGGGGTAGCTGGGAAGGTAAAACATTGAGGCAATTAAGAGAGCAAGATCCGGTTAATATTGCTAAGCAAGAAGCGCTGGGGCTAGATTTACGCCCCGAAGGTGGAGAGTCACCACGTTTAGTTGCACAGCGGGTTAGCGATTGGGTGGCATTACTGGAGATTAATAACCTAGAACAGCGCATTGGTTGTGTCAGCCATAAAGGTATTATTCGTGCTATTTATGCGCTTGCCACAAATTGGGACATGTTAGCTAAAGCACAGCATAAAATGGATTATCACTGTGCTCAACACTTTTGTTTTGATCGTGGACGCTGGTCTATTGGTGAGCTCAATATCGGCCTATAATATTACACTACAAACGGATATCAGAATCTTGTAATGCAAAGACATACTTTACGTCGTATACAACATGATTGCTTTTACCAAGTGCACGGACTTTTTTAATCCCCATCTTTTTGAATTCACTGTGGTCAACTGCAACTATAATGCCGTCGTAGTGTGCTGGTTTTAATTCATCAACCAGCTTGACTGAATATTCATCTTCTACTTCTTGTGCATTTGCCCATGGATCATAGATATCCACATCAATATTAAAGCAGTTTAACTCACTGATGATATCTATAATTTTAGTATTTCGAACATCAGGACAATCGGCCTTAAATGTAAAGCCCATGACGAGTATCTTTGCTTCATCAATATTGATCTTATGGCTAGCGAGTTTTTTAACCATTTCAGTTGCGACGTAAGATCCCATGCCATCGTTGATTCGACGACCTGCAAGGATAACTTCTGGAAAGTACCCAACCTCTTTGGCTTTGTGCGTTAAGTAATAAGGGTCAATACTTATGCAGTGCCCACCAACAAGCCCAGGTTTAAAAGGCATGAAGTTCCATTTAGTGCCCGCTGCATTTAATACTTCTTCGGTATCGATATCCAATTTGTTAAATATTTTGGCAAATTCATTAATAATCGCAATGTTTAAATCACGTTGAGTATTTTCAATCACTTTTGCTGCTTCAGCGACTTTGATTGAGGATGCTTTATATGTGCCAGCATCGATAATCGTATTGTAGACAGCATCAATATAATCGGCTATTTCGGGCGTTGAACCTGATGTTATTTTAGTTATGGTGGTCAGTTTATTTACTTTATCGCCTGGATTAATTCGCTCAGGGCTATAGCCTGCGAAGAAGTCTTGGTTAAATTTAAGCCCCGACATTGTTTCGATAATGGGAATGCATACTTCTTCAGTAGCCCCTGGATAGACGGTTGACTCAAAGATAACAATGTCACCTTTTGAGATAACCTGGCTGAGTGTTTCAGAGGCTTTTCTTAGCGGTGTCAGATCCGGTACATTATCAAAATTAACCGGTGTCGGCACGGTTACAACATAAAAATTAGAATCTTGGATATCTTCTAATTGGCTGGTGTAACTGAGTTGACTGGCTTGTGATAACTCTTTTGGTGTACATTCTAGTGTAGAATCACGACCAGCCTGTAATTCAGAGACTCTTGATGCGTTAATATCGAAGCCTAATGTTGGGTATTTTTTCCCAAACTCAACAGCAAGCGGTAAACCTACGTAACCAAGACCAATGACGCTAATATTTAAGTTTTTCAAATTAAGATCCATTTACTATGTGCTAACTCATTGTGTCATAAATGCTTGTATTTACCAATTGTGGAATGGATTTTGTGATTTATCTTCACATTATTTGAGGTGTGTTGGTGGCTCTTAATCATTGGCTCTTACTATGCAGTAAGAGCCAAATAGCTATGATTAATCGTGTTATAAGCTATTAATTGTTTTATAAACTCGGAGTTGTTTTATAACTAGGAGTTGTTTTAGAAAACTAAATTCATTTGTGCAGAACCAACAATCGCCTCGGCTTTATTGGTAAACGCATACGTTAAGCCTGTATTGCTATCCGTTTCAGTAAACGATGTCTCTTCACCTATAATGTAAGCTGCGGCTAAATCGAGCGAAAGTGTTTTTGTGACGTTGAATGTTAGACCTGCTGTATACCATTGACGCTCTGAATCTGGAATACTAATGGTAGTATCACCAGCGGCTTCATCCAATGCATAACCAGCACGTAATATCACCTTGCTGCCTAAGTAGTATGAAAGGCCTGCAGAATAGCGGATATTATCTTCGTAGTTATAACCTTTCTCGAACAATACCACGTCATTATTCTCAGCTGATACCCCCTGTAGGCCATTGAAACTGCTCCACTCAGTCCAAACTACACCGTATTGTAGTGCTACATTACCAAAGCGGTGGAAGCCACCCAGTTCAGCCATCGCCGGTAATGATAAATCTAATTGGCCTGTTAAATCTGCACCTTGATAGTTTGAGTATTCCCCTTCAAATGTGAGTTCGACTTCGGAGCGGTAGCTCACGCCAATTTTATGGTTATCACTCAGGTCAAATAAAACACCGCCATTCCAACCAAAACCGATATCATCACCTTCCATAATAAAAGCTTGAGTCCCCGCTGCCTGCCCTGATAAGTGGGTATTATTTGCTGCGATAGCACCACCAATCTGAACCGGTGAAGCACCTGTTTGAGCAAAGGCTGCTATGCCACTCATAGCGCCTAATGCAGCCGCATCACCAAGGTTTCGCTCAAGTTCTGCTGAGCCGTAAACAATTTGTGCACCCACACCTAAGCGTATTTTACTGCCTAATTTAACCGCTAGACTCGGGTTTAAGTTGAATGTGGTTAATTGAGTAGAACCGCCAACGAGACCTGCAGCATAATCATCAGAAAACTCGGTGTTGGTACCGTAGTTCGTATATCCAGCTATACCGATAGCAAGCTTTTTACCTACGGGGATCACTGCGTAGACAGAAGGAATAGTTGATGGGTTTACTGAATTTTCAACATCGTAAGCCGATTCACTTGGTGCACTATAGCTGCTACCAAAAGCGCTATTAAAACCTTGGTAATAAGGTGCTAGTGGGGCATTTTCACCTGTTGTCTCAACTGTTGGCTCTACATACGCCCCACCAAATGAAAAGGCAAACTTGTCAAATGATGCCGCAGCAGCTGGGTTTGTTGCGATCACGGCTGCATTATCTGTATTGGCGGCAAAACCAGCGTTGGCATTCCCCAATGCTGATGCTGATTGTACGTTTACTTGGAATCCGGCTGCAGTTGCCTGCGCACTGGTTATAATTGTTGCCGTTATTATCGCTTTAACTATCGATTTAGTAATGGCATTTTTTTTGCACAAATAGGTTTTTTTCATGACTCATCCCTGTCTCATATAAATTAGGTAATACAAATACATCCATGTCGTTTACTGATTCCCCGAAGCGCATTGGTACGGGCTTGCAACTTGGGTGAGAGTCATTATAGGGAATTAGTGAGATGTTTATGTGATCAGAAGAGGTGTGTTAGTCATGGTCGCTTTAAAATTGGAATGCCTGTTTGAAGTTGGTGTTTACTATCTCCTTAATTGCTTTATTTCAAGTGTTTACAGATATTAATTAAATCTAATGCGTTTTAGTGATAATAGTGCCAACCCTATTTTATGAATAAATGAATTAGAGTATAAATTCAATTTATTGTGTTAGCGGATGGTTGGATTTATTCTATTAACTGGTAATTAAGTTGCAAGCCAAGCATGCTGCTATTACCTTCAGCGCTCACATCAAAAGTATCTTGTCCAACGCTATCCTCAATTCGCGTAGTCTCGTATTTGGCATAGGTAAGGCCAATGTCAAAGCTTAATGTCCGACTGGCATAATAGGATAAGCCAACGCTGAAATTGGTTTTTTTATCAAATGGTACCGAGAAGGTTGCGCTTTCAGCTGATTTTTCGGTTGACGCGCCACTGCGCAACAAGATCACATCGTTTAATTTATAACTTACCGCAAACGCAAATTTCCAGCTGTCTTCCGCATTCACCGATTCAAGTAAGCATTGTCCTTGTGGTAAATTAAATCCAGCGTTAGCAGGGCAGTCGGGGTGTGAGACTGAAATTTCATCGAGATTCTGCCAGTCATACCAAGCAAACGAATACTGTATTGCTAATCGCTGGTCGAGTTGGTGGACGCCTGATAGCGTTAGCTCACTGGGTACCGCCATCGACAGTGTAGTAGAATCTTGAAATTCGAGATCATTATTACGAGCAAGGGTGGTGAAGTCGCCTTCTGCTTCAATGTCAGCTGCGGAACGGTAAGATAAACCAAATTGATGGTGTTTATTTAGTTTATATAACACACCAATATCATATCGAAATCCGAGCCCCGAGCCATTAAAGTCTTGATATATTTGTGTTGGATTGGTTGGGTTTTGAGCCCCGTAATTGGTCGCAATCTTGTAGGTACCATAAATAGCACTTACCCCAGCGCCGAGATAAAATTTGTCTGTTAATTTGACTGCCACATTGGGATTGATTTCATAAGTAAATAAAGAGCGTTGGCCTGTGAGAATACCGACGGGGTAGTCACTATCATAATTATTACGCACGTTATAATTGGAAAAAGTGGCAAAGCCAAATGACCATTTGTCATTAATAGGAAAGGCGAAATAGGCCGATGGTACAACGTAATTATCGCCAATACTGCTGTTATCTAATGCCTCGGCTGCACCATTTGAATAATATTCACCATTAATGTCTTGTTCAGATGTTACAAACGTGGTTGTAATAGCGATACTTGGATATGAAAATGCAGCGGATATGGCAGGGTTTACCGCGATATTAGCGAGGTTACTGGTATCAGCTGCGCTACCGGCACCTGCATTGCCAAGTTCAATTGCTGAGGTTGTTGAAGATTGGTAGGCTGCTGCGTTAATTAAAGGGCTGTAATAACATATGAAACTAAGCAGTGCGCTTAGGTAGACAGTGGATGAGTCACGGCTACGACTTTTACTCATATTTATTCCCTTAAAATAATGTTTTATTTTAAGGTTAGACGAAAATAAAAATAGCGCCATAAGACGCTATTTTTATTACTGTATTTTATTATTTCTAGAACTTAATTAGGTATTCTTAGAAACGGTAGTTTGCTTGAGCTGAAGCAATGATTTCATCACCAGAAGATTTAAAGCCGTATTGAATATCTGGGTTTTTGCTACCAGCAGGTTTAGTCGTTTCTGTAAACTCAACTGATTCAACATCGATATAAGCAACAGCCACATCAAAACTTAAGTTGTTACTTACATTGTAAGTTGCACCAGCGGTATACCAGAGGCGGTCTGACTCTGGGATACTCAGCGTTGTTTTGCCAGCTGATTCATCTAGAGCAAAACCAGCACGTAATATAACTTTATCTATCGTGTACTCTGCACCAATTGAATAACGCATATTGTCATCAAAGCTTTCTTCTTTTAAGAAACACTCTCCAGCTAGGCAAGATGAACTTGTTGCTCTAAGTTCTTCAAATTTGC
>NZ_JASJHF010000103.1:0-4344 GCF_033791185.1 Moritella sp.
TAAAGATCATGAAGATGAATATTTTGGCATTCAGCAAGTTTACTACAAACAAGTTAAATTTACGGTTCCGCTAACGTCAGTTAACGCCAATGGTGAATTAACACTTACCTTCCAAGGTTGTGCTGAAAAAGGCTTATGCTATCCACCAACCAAGCACTTGATCCCCTTAGCCCTAATTAAACAACAAAATGATGCAACGTCATCAGCAATCCTCTCCGCCATAAATACTGAAAAAACGACTATCGATGATACATCTGTTGCTGATGATAACGGCGCGGTAAGTCAACAATATGAATTAGCCCAGATGCTTGAAGGCAACAGTTTACTTTGGACGTTATTATCGTTTTTTGGCTTAGGTATTTTATTATCATTTACGCCTTGTGTATTTCCTATGTACCCTATTTTAACCGGCATAATTGTTGGTCAAGGTGAGAAGCTAACAACTCGTAAAGCATTTACCTTATCGATGGCCTATGTCCAAGGTATGGCGATTACTTACACTATCTTAGGCATAGTAGTTGCGCTTGCTGGTGCACAGTTTCAAGCCGCATTTCAACACCCCGCGGTATTAATAGTACTGAGTGTACTGTTTATATTTTTAGCACTGTCAATGTTTGGCGTGTTCAATTTAGCCCTACCTTCAGCTTGGCAAAATAAATTATCTGCCATGAGTAATAGTCAAAAAGGTGGCTCACTAGTGTCGGTATTTATAATGGGCGCTATATCAGGTTTAGTCGCCTCACCTTGTACCACTGCGCCACTTACTGGCGCGCTACTTTATATTGCCCAAACCGGCGACATAGTTATTGGCGCATCAGCGTTATATGTTTTAAGCCTTGGTATGGGTTTACCGTTATTAGCACTTGGTAGCTCCGGTGGCAAATTATTACCAAAAGCGGGCAACTGGATGAATGTGATCAAAAACATTTTCGGCTTCTTATTACTCGCCGTACCAGTATTTTTACTCGAACGATTCTTACCAACGATTGTCTCGAACTTATTATGGGCGGCTTTATTATTAGTGACCGCCACCTACTTTTATATGGTTAATAACGACAATCGTAAATCACCGGCAACCATAGGTTACGGCTTACGCACCATGATCATTTTTATCATGATGTTTTTCGCAGCAAACTTTGCTTATGACACCATTATGGGCAAACCTGCAACTCAACAAGCAGCCAGCCATAAAGAGTTTATCCACGTAGGTTCACTAGAGCAGCTTAATCAACAAGTGGCTAAAGCAAATGCAGCGGGGCAAACAGTAATGGTCGATTTATACGCTGACTGGTGCATTGCCTGTAAAGAGTTTGAAAAATACACATTCCCTGACCCAGCAGTGCAGCAAGCTTTGCATAATACGGTGTTAATACAGATTGATTTAACCGACACCGGCTCAGATCAAAGCGTAGAAATAATGTCGCATTTTGAAGTCTTTGGTTTACCGTCAATTTTATTCTTTGATAAAAATGGCAATGAGTTAGACCAACAAAGAGTGACGGGCTTTATGGAAGCGCAAGACTTTGCCGAACATATTGAAAAACTATTTAATTAATTACTGCTTGATTAGTTAATCAGCAAACAGTTGTTTTAATGTTTAACAAAAAGGAGCGTTAGCTCCTTTTTTGTGCGAATCGAATAACGACTTGTACTGATTAGACCAGTATTTTCTGCTATTGTCTGCGAAAACAGCTATAATGTGCTGACATTTGAAAAATCATGTAATAATTTGTACGCAGTTATACCTGCATACTAAATATTATGTAATAATAAATTCAATAATAATGATTTCAACGGATTTGGCGGCAAATGACAGCAAAGTTTACAGTTTTAGTGTTAAATGGTCCTAACTTAAACATGTTAGGCAAACGTGAGCCAGAAATTTATGGTTCTCAAACTTTAGCCGACATATTAACTAACCTCAAATCAACCGCTGAAGCATTATCAATAGATATTTCGCACCTGCAATCAAATGCAGAGCATGAATTAATTGAAAGGATTCACCAAGCATATCAACAAGTGGACTTTATCATTATAAATCCGGCGGCTTTTACCCATACTAGTGTTGCCTTGCGTGACGCTTTATTAACGGTAAGCATTCCATTTATTGAGGTTCATTTATCAAATGTGCATAAGCGTGAAGAGTTTCGCCAACATTCTTACCTTTCGGATATTGCCGAAGGGGTTATTTGTGGTTTAGGCGCACAGGGTTATGAGTTCGCTCTAACAGCTGCGCATAAAGCACTAATCAAAACTAAATAACATAAAATAAACATTACTAAGGTGTACTAATGGACATTCGTAAAATCAAAAAACTAATCGAACTTGTTGAAGAGTCAGGCATTAACGAGCTAGAAATCTCTGAAGGCGAAGAGTCAGTTCGAATCAGTCGTGGCGCTCAAATGGTAGCAGCTCCTATGCAAATGGCAGCTCCGGCTCCTCTTGCAGCTCCGGCAGCAGCTCCACTTGCAGCAGCGGCTCCAGCAGCCCCTGCAGCAATTACAGGTCATGTTGTTCGTTCTCCTATGGTTGGCACATACTATTCTGCTGCGTCGCCAGAATCTCCAGTATTCGCTGAAGTTGGTAAACACGTAAATGTTGGTGACACTTTATGTATCATCGAAGCAATGAAGATGATGAACCAAATTGAAGCTGATAAGTCTGGTACTATCAAAGAAATTCTTGCTAGCAACGAAGACACAATTGAATTTGACCAACCGCTATTCATTATTGAATAAGCCCAATATTAAAAGGTTAATTCCATGTTAAAGAAAGTAGTTATCGCCAACCGTGGCGAAATTGCATTACGTATTTTACGTGCATGTAAAGAGCTAGGTATCAAAACCGTAGCCGTACATTCAACTGCTGACAGAAACCTTAAACACGTTTTATTAGCAGACGAAACTATTTGTATTGGTAAAGCTTCAGCATTAGACAGCTATTTAAACATTCCACGTTTAATTACTGCAGCAGAAGTTACTAACGCAGACGCGATTCATCCTGGTTATGGTTTTTTAGCTGAAAATGCTGATTTTGCCGAGCAAGTTGAAGACTCAGGTTTCGCATTTATTGGTCCAGTTGCAGATAGCATCCGTTTAATGGGTGACAAAGTTTCGGCGATTGCCGCAATGAAAGCCGCTGGTGTTCCATGTGTGCCTGGTTCGGATGGCCCTCTTACAGATGATGAAGCCGCAAGTATTGCTCATGGTCGTCGTATTGGCTACCCGGTAATCATCAAAGCCTCTGGTGGCGGTGGTGGTCGTGGTATGCGTGTGGTACGTAACGAAAGCGACTTAATAGAGTCAATCGCGTTAACTAAAACTGAAGCAAAGAATACGTTCAACAACGATATGGTTTACATGGAAAAGTTCCTTGAAAACCCTCGTCACGTTGAAATTCAAATTCTTGCTGATGGCCAAGGTTCAGCAATTCATTTAGCTGAACGTGATTGTTCAATGCAACGTCGTCATCAAAAAGTTGTTGAAGAAGCGCCAGCCCCAGGTATTACTGAAGAGCTACGAGCCCAAATTGGTGCCCGTTGTTGTAACGCCTGTAACGAGATCAACTATCGTGGTGCCGGTACATTTGAATTCTTATTTGAAGACGGTGAGTTCTATTTCATAGAAATGAACACCCGTATTCAAGTTGAGCATCCGGTAACAGAGATGATCACTGGTGTTGATTTGATTAAAGAGCAATTACGTATTGCTTCAGGTCAAAAATTAACAATCAAGCAAGAAGATATCAAAGTAACTGGTCACGCTATTGAGTGTCGTATCAATGCTGAAGATCCTCGTACATTTATCCCTTCACCGGGTAAAATTACACGCTTCCACCCTGCTGGTGGCAATGGCGTTCGTTGGGATTCACACATTTACACTGATTACTCAGTACCACCACATTATGATTCTATGATTGGTAAGTTAATCACTTTCGGTGAAACTCGTGAAGTAGCAATTGCTCGCATGAAAAACGCCTTAGATGAGCTAGTAATTGATGGCATCAAAACGAATATCGCTCTGCAAGAAGATATTATGAATGATGTTGGTTTTGCTAAAGGTGGTGCGAACATTCACTACCTTGAAAAGAAACTTGCTGAAATCGAATAATAGAAAGCGAATAAGAGACAGTGAATAATAGAAACCGACGTAATCTAATTTCGTCTTCCCGAACTTGATTCGGGATCTATTTATCACTCTTTTAAAACCCTGCTCCTGCAGGGTTTTTTATTGCTTAAATTTGATTACTTTTTAAATATTCACTTTTCCATTAATTACCATTTAAGGTAAAATGAATTAATAGCCATTAAGCGATTATTCCTATGACCCAACAAATAGAAAAACC
>NZ_JASJHF010000104.1:0-90354 GCF_033791185.1 Moritella sp.
GAAATCATCCAAGAGCGCCTTGAGCGTGAGTATGACCTTGATCTAATTACAACAGCACCGACCGTGGTTTTTGAGTTGTTGCTGAATAATGGTGATGTCATGCTGGTTGATAACCCATCAAAGTTACCTGAAGGGACAAAAATAGATGAATTTAGAGAACCGATAGCCGAAGTGCATATTCTTGTGCCTCAAGAGCATCTAGGTAATGTTATTACGCTTTGTGTTGAAAAGCGTGGGGTGCAAAAAAACCTACAGTTCTTAGGAAGCCAGGTTGCTGTACATTATGAGATTCCGATGAGTGAAGTTGTGTTAGATTTCTTTGATCGGTTGAAGTCCACTAGCCGTGGCTATGCTTCTCTTGATTACAGCTTCAAGCGTTTTGAGGCGAGTAAGCTAGTGCGTGTCGATATGTTGATTAATGGCGATAAAGTGGATGCATTAGCACTGATTTGTCACGCGGATAAAGCACAGAGTCGCGGTCGGGCGATAACGGATAAAATGAGAGAAATTATTCCTCGTCAAATGTTTGATGTCGCGATACAAGCCGCAATTGGGAGTCAGATAATTGCCCGTCAAACGGTAAAAGCGCTACGTAAAAATGTAACAGCAAAATGCTACGGTGGTGATATCAGCCGTAAGAAAAAATTGCTTCAAAAACAAAAAGATGGAAAGAAACGCATGAAGCAGGTGGGTAATGTTGAAATTCCTCAAGATGCATTTTTGGCAGTATTGAAGGTGGATAGTTAAATGGATATGGATTTCTCGCTTATTCTTGTTGTACTTGTTGGTTTTACCGGTGTATTTGTTGCGTTGGATTTATTGGTTTTTAATCGTCAACGTCAACAGGCAGTCAATACTTATAAAAATGGTGTTGACGAAAAAACGGTTGATAATGAGGTTGTTGAACGGTTGCTGTTGGAGCCTTGGTGGATTGAATATCCGAAAGCATTTTTTCCAGTATTAGCGTTAGTATTGGTATTACGTTCATTTTTATACGAACCATTTCAAATTCCATCAGGCTCTATGATGCCAACGTTATTAGTTGGTGATTTTATTCTGGTTGAAAAATTTAGTTATGGCGTTAAAGATCCAGTATTACGTTCTACACTTATCGAAACCGGTAAGCCAGAACGTGGCGATGTGGCGGTATTTAAATACCCACCACAGCCAACCGTTGATTACATCAAACGTGTCGTCGGTTTGCCGGGGGATCGTATCGCTTATCGTGGGAAGCAGGTTTACATTCAAAAGGCATGTACTGGGACAGACTGCAAAGGATTTAAAAAACTCGATCTGAGCTTAGTCGAAATCGGCAAATTTAAAGATCAAATGGTTGAATTGCAGCAATATACAGAGCAACTAGGGGATGTCGCACATAACATCTTAATTAATCCTAGTCGTCCTGATTTAGCCAGTGATTTTTATCAGCAAGTTAATCCGCCAACCCGTCAATATGAATGGGTTGTACCGGCCGGTAATTACTTCATGATGGGTGATAACCGCGATAATAGTGCTGATAGCCGTTTTTGGGGTTTTGTTCCAGAAGCAAACTTAGTCGGCAAGGCTGTGTTCATTTGGACTAGTTTCGAATTTGAACGCGACCAAGATTCTTTATTACCTAGTTGGATCCCAACAGGTATACGCTTTAGTCGTATTGGCAAGTTAAAATAATTATGACAATTTTATTAGAAAGATTACAAACAGTACTTGGTTATGAGTACAAAGATGCTGCGTTATTACAGCAAGCGCTGACTCACCGTAGTGCGTATTTCAAGCATAACGAACGCTTAGAATTTCTAGGTGATTCGGTACTTGGTTTTATTATCTCTGATGCATTATTTTGCAAGTTCCCAGAGGTGCCTGAAGGCGATCTCAGTCGTATGCGCGCAACCTTAGTTAAAGGGTTAACGCTTGCAGAGATTGCGCGTGAATTTGAGTTAAGTGAATGCTTAATCTTAGGTCCAGGTGAATTAAAAAGTGGCGGCTTCCGTCGCGAATCTATCTTAGCGGATACCGTTGAAGCCTTAATTGGTGCAATGTATTTAGATAGTGACATTGAAACAACTCGTGAACGCGTACTGGCTTGGTATGCAACACGTTTAGCGGACATCAAACCAGGTATTGGTCAGAAAGACGCGAAAACACAGTTACAAGAATGGTTGCAAGGACGTAAGCAAGCTCTTCCACTGTATCAAGTAGAGGAAGTTAAAGGTGAAGCTCATAATCAAGAGTTCACTATTCATTGCGTTATTGAAGGCCTAGAGCAACCTGTTACAGGTAAAGGTACTAGTCGTCGTAAAGCAGAACAAGAAGCAGCTCAAAAAGCATTGGAGCAATTACAATGAGTGATATGACTTATAGCGGCTTTGTTGCTATCGTTGGTCGTCCTAACGTCGGCAAATCAACGTTACTAAACCGTATTCTGGGACAAAAGGTAAGTATTACCTCGCGTAAGCCACAAACGACTCGTCACCGTATTCTAGGTATTGATACTGAAGAAAATCGTCAAACTGTCTATGTTGATACTCCAGGTCTACATATTGATGAAAAACGTGCCATCAACCGTTTAATGAACCGTGCAGCAAGCAGTTCACTAAAAGACATTGATGTTGATGCGGTAATTTTTGTCGTTGATGGTACGCGTTGGACTGACGATGACGAAATGGTATTAAACAAGTTACGTGATATTAAATGCCCAATTTATTTGGCGATTAATAAAACCGATGCGATTAAAGATAAAGCTGAAGAATTAATGCCTCATTTAAAGGTATTAGCTGATAAGTTTAACTTCGCAGAAATTATCCCGATCTCGGCAACGAAAGGTACTAATGTAGAAATGCTACGTGGTATTTGTTCGCAGCAGTTACAAGAAGGTGATTTTTACTTCCCTGAAGATTATGTAACTGATCGTTCTTCACGTTTCATGGCATCTGAAATCATTCGTGAAAAACTGATGCGCTTCACTGGTCAAGAATTGCCTTACTCAACTACGGTCGAGATTGAGCAGTTTAAAGTCAGCGAAAACGGCACATTCCACATCAATGCGTTAATTTTAGTTGAGCGTGATACTCAAAAACGTATGGTTATTGGTAATAAAGGTTCGAAATTAAAAACCATTGGTACTGAAGCACGACGTGATATGGAAACTTTGTTTGATAATAAAGTATTCCTAGAATGTTGGGTTAAAGTGAAGTCTGGTTGGGCTGATGATGAACGTGCACTTCGTAGCTTAGGTTACGGAGATGAAGTGTAAATAGCACTATTGCATGGACTTACAAAACGCCTTTGTACTGCACCGTCGACCATTTAAGGAGTCGAGTTTACTCATCGACTTCTTTACCATTAATGATGGTAAAATTTCGTTAGTGGGACGTGCAGGGCGAGGGCGTAAGAATAGTCAAAGTGCTATTTTACAGCCGTTTACCTTACTCAATATCGCCTATGCCGGCAAAGGTGGATTAAAATCCATGCGCCAGGTTGAGGCGGTATCTAACTCATTACCTCTCTCTGGGCGGCATCTTTATGCTAGCTTTTATCTCAACGAATTACTTTATCGCTTACTTGCCAGTGAACAAGCTAACCCCGAGCTATTCTCCCATTATCAACATGCCTTATTAGCGTTAGCCAAACGCGAACCTCTTGAACCCTTATTGCGTGAATTTGAACTTAATTTAATGCAATGTTTAGGTAACATTGGTACGTTAAGTTATTGTGCTGATACGATGGATGCCGTGTTCCCTGACCGTATGTATAAATACGTCGCGCATGTTGGGATAATACCGTCTATCTATAAAGTAGCTGTGGGTAGCTCATTTTTAGGTAAAGACTTGCTAGCATTTGAACAACGACAATTTAATCCAGATAATTTAGCCGCAGCAAAACGCTTTTGTCGCCAAATTTTGCTACCCTATTTAGGTAACAAACCGCTGAAAAGCAGAGAACTATTTATTAATAAGGGAATTAAACGTGAATAAGATCTTTTTAGGTGTCAATATTGACCACATCGCAACCTTACGCCAAGCACGAGGCACGACTTACCCTGATCCTGTCCATGCTGCATCTGTCGCAGAATTAAATGGCGCAGACGGTATTACGGTGCATTTACGTGAAGACCGTCGTCACATTGTTGATCGCGATGTACGTGTATTAAAAGAAACCATTCAAACTCGCATGAATCTAGAAATGGCGGTAACCGCTGAGATGCTCGATATTGCTTGTGAGATCAAACCTGAATTTGTTTGTTTAGTTCCTGAAAAGCGTGAAGAGCTAACAACAGAAGGTGGCTTAGATGTCGTTGGTCAGCAAGACAAGATCACTCAAGCTGTTAAACGTTTAACTGAAGCCGGTATTTTAGTATCGTTATTCATTGATGCAGATAAAGAGCAAATCGATGCAGCTGTTAGTTCTGGTGCGCCGTACATTGAAGTGCATACTGGTGCTTATGCTGATGCAGACTCTGACTCTGAGCAACAAGCTGAATTGAAGAAGATTGCTGCAGGCGTGAGCTATGCGCACAACGCTGGCTTAAAAGTAAATGCTGGTCATGGTTTGCATTACCATAACGTGCAACCAATCGCCGCTATTCCTGAGATTTATGAACTAAACATCGGTCATGCCATTATTGCTCGTGCGACATTTGATGGTCTAGGTAAAGCAGTTAAAGACATGCAGATTCTTATTCAAGAAGCGCGTAATAACCGTTAGATTATGACAGTCTGTCAGTATAAAGACCAATGCCAAGGCGTTGGCCTTTATTTGAAAAAGTCCAAACATGACTACTGCTTTTTGAATTGGTAATAACTCAATATTGCAAGTAAGCTAAAGAATACTGGATCACTCCAACCGAAACCAATAAACACCCCCGTTACTCCTGCATATAAAGTGATTGCAACGCCAAGTAGGTTGCTAATTAGCAGCGCGAGAAATAGCTTTTTGGCTAAAGTCCCAGGCTCTATATCCCTTAGCAATAAACTTATCGCGGCCATGCCTCCTAAGAAAATACTGTTATGTTGTGATAAAAAATATGCATATTTGTCATTTAGCTCTACCCCGTACATCGGCCATATGAGCGTAGGGATAAAAAATAAGCCCAAAGCAAAGATGCCATAGATGATGCCATGTGCGGTTAAGAAGGTGTTATTATTCATCATTGTCGCCCTCTGTTAGTGGCGCGTGGTTAATACTGGATAACGGCATGTTTATATCGAAAATATGCCCTCTGATCTCAGTCACACCCATCGCTTTTAATCGTCTCGAGTGCATGTCTAAGTAAGCCTGAGCATAAGCTTGATTCTCAAACAGATAAATACCACCACCTAATTGTGCGGTTTTCTTTTCAGTCCAAATTTTCCATATCATCCCCGGTTCATGGTTTATCGATTCGGCTAGTCCGACTAACATCGCCGACATCTCATCACCAAATGGACCGGTAAAATCGAAATCTACTTGTAATAATTTTTGCATTTTTTATCTCCAGTTGCGTATTGGTGCGCAGAGTTAAATAAAGAGAAAAGTAAAGAGTAAGCGAGATGCTTTTGCTTGCTCTTTGTTATAGGCACTATAATATCTATAAAAATTGAACATAAAAGTTCATAAAACTGTGTATAACTGTGGAATAAATAGACCGATGAGATTAAAGACAACATTAGATCAATGGCTGACCTTATTTGAGGTGGATAAGGCCGGTAGCATCCAAGCGGCCGCTACAGTGCTAAATAAAAGTCATACCACTTTGATCTATGCAATAAAGAAACTTGAAGATCAACTTGGTGTATCCTTGGTTAAAATTAAAGGTCGACGGGCTGTACTTACTGAAGACGGTAAGTCGTTATTACGCAGGGCGCAGTCGATGATTGAGCAAGCCCAAGCATTAGAGGAAATAAGCACTCAGCTAACGCAGGGGGTGGAATCTGAGCTGGTGATTGCCATTGATCATCTATGCGACCGACAATGGCTGTATGGCCCGTTGGCTGGATTCCTTGCGCAGAACAGTACGACGTCGATTAAAATTGTAGAAACGTCGTTATCAAAAACCACGAGTATGGTAGAAGCGCAACAAGCTGATATTTCTATTGTGAACTTTCCAATCACTAACCATCCCTGTGAATCATTTGGTACTGTGAGTATGTTGCCAGTGGTCATGAAGGGGCATTTATTAGCGGATAAGGCTGAACTTTGTTTGGCAGATTTAACGGTTAATAGACAAATTGTCATCCGTGATTTAGGCGTGGCAGATAATATTGATGTCGGTTGGCTAAAGTCGAGTCAGCGTATTACGGTCGATAACTTTGATCACGCTTGGCAGGCGGTTAAGCAAGGTCTGGGTTATTGTCGTTTGCCCAAGCATATTGTAGATCAACATAAGGATTGCGATGTGGTTGTACTTAGCGTCGAGTATTCAAATTGTTACCATGTGCCTTTGCATCTCACCTTGCCAAAAGGGCCGAAGACCGGGCCTGCGGCAAAGGGGTTGTATCAGCTGTTATTGGCATCGGTAAATGGAAGGTAACAATATTGCCTCGCATCCTTGCTTGCACCCGTAATAACCTCACGATCATGTTTTGCAACACCACCGTGAGGTTATAGGTTAATTTGGTAAATAAGGCTGTGCTTCTTTTATCACGCTTTCAATCGCTTCCTGTAGCTCAAAAATTTCCGGTTCGACATCTTCAATTTCAGCTCCTTTGCGTAACCCGCGTTCAATTTGATCGGCTAAATTCTGAATAGGTAATACCCCACAACAGGCCGCGCCACCATGGAATTTATGAATGATCTGCTTAAACTCAGAACGTGACAAGCTACGTGCAAGTGCCAGTTCTAAGTGTTCACTGATTTCCGGTAGGCTATTAATAAACAGCTCGAGCATATCAACGGCAAGGTCTTCTTTGCCCATCGATCGTTGCAGGGTCAGTGGCCAGTCTAAGATATGATTTTGTACCACAGTACTATCATGTGAATTACTGCTCCACTGCTGCAGAATTCGCTTAAGAATCGATTCATCAATAGGTTTAGTTAAGTAATCATCCATGCCTTTACTGAGTAAACGATCGCGTTCACCACTCATGGCGTGGGCTGTGACTGCAATGATCGGTGTTGATTGATTACGCGTACCAGAACGGATCGCTTTACAGGCGCTGATACCATCCATAATAGGCATCTGAATATCCATAAAGATAATATCAAAGTCCATCAAATTGGCTTTCGCAACGGCTTCTGCACCATTGCTACAGCTTTCAATCTTGGTGACTGAATCTGCTAACATAGCACTAATTAATTTTAGATTGGCTGGGTTATCATCAACCGCTAAAATAGACAGGTCAACTTTGGCTTTTGGTTTCTCAATCTTCAATTGCGGGATTGGATGTTCAGCGGGTTTGTCTAAGTACGCTAAGGCATTAACTAATTTACGGTGATTACATGGCTTGGTCAGGCAATGTCTTGCGCCCACGCGAATTATTTCTTCTTGTAAACAAGGATCTGAAGAGTTAATTAATACCACGACCGCTGAGCCTAGATCATGACATTGACTCATCTTGTTATACATAGGGGTTAAATTACTTTCATCGTTCTGGGCAATAATCACGCAGTGATAGGGTTGATTAATGTAATGCTGCCACTCTGCTTCATTAGCACAATGGAGCACGTCAAGATCCCAGCTATTAAGCAGTGATATTAATGAGCGTGCTGAGTAATTGTCTGCCTCGTAAAGTAATACCTGTTTACCTTTAAAATCACTCACCGGTAGTGGCTCTGATAGTGAGGTTGAGGTAACGTTAAACTTCAGCGAGAATTTAAAGTTAGAACCTTGGCCTAAGTCAGAGTCAAGTGAGATCTCACCACCCATAAACTCAACCAAGCGTTGGGTGATCACTAGGCCTAGACCTGTTCCGCCATAACGACGTGAAATACTGGTATCGGCTTGATTAAAGGCTTCAAACAACTGCGCTTGTTGTTGCTCTGAAATACCAATACCAGTATCACGGATATTAGTTTGAATGGTGACGCTATTATCCGTCCATTCCAGCAATTCGATATGAATGTCAATGTTACCATTTTCAGTAAACTTGATCGCATTACCGAGTAAGTTAGTGATCACTTGTTGGAAACGGAATGGGTCACCAATAATACCGTCAGGTACATTCTTATCAACGTGTAGCGATAATTCGAGGCCTTTATCATGCACAGTTGGTGCGAGTAAGATCGCCGCTTCTTCAATGGTATCGCGCAGATTGAATGGGATCTGCTCTAAGGTCAGTTTACCGGCTTCAAGCTTAGAGAAATCGAGAATATCATTAATAATGTTAAGTAAATTCTTAGCTGATTTTTCAATGGTCTGTAAGTAATCGGTTTGGTTAGGGCTTAGCGATGTTTTTAATAATTGGCGCGAGAAGCCAATCACACCATTAAGTGGGGTTCTTAATTCATGACTCATATTGGCCAGAAATTCAGACTTCACTCGAGCTGCTGCTTGGGCACGCTTTTTCGCCATATCCAATTCAATATTTTGAATTTCGATCTGCTCTAATGTTTCACGTAGATCTGAGGTCGCTTGGTCAATGTTTTGCTGCATTTCCTCGTGATAAGCCGATAGCGATTTGGCCATCGAGTTGATCCCGTTCTTGAGCAGGGCTAGTTCACCAGTATGCTCACCAGTAACCCTAGCGTCGAGTCGACCCTCTCTGATCCTATCAACCACGGCCACCATATCTGTAATCGGTTGGGTTACGTTTTTAACTAATCGCCAAGAAAAGATAAGTGCGCTAAAAAAGCCCAGTAATACAATAAATACCGCGACGGTAGTATCACGGTATTGCAGTAATATGGCTTTGTCACGTACTAGCTGAATCGATAAATAACCAAGAACCTGCTCTGGGTTTTCTAAGCTCAATGGGAAGTTGGTATTGTCAATTTCGGCAATAATAGGTGAGCGCAGAATAATGTAATCATCAAGTACTTCGACTTGGGTGGTATCTGGTATTTTTATGCCATCAGGATTTTTAAGTACTGAAAAATTACGATGATAATTACTGGTTACAAACAGCTTATTATTGGTATCGAAAATAGCGATACTTTTAATCGTAGGGGCAAACTTACGGTGGGTTAAGCCGAGTAATTTTTTTAGTGATTCCCTGCTGTTTTGCAGCATGCCGTACTCACCTGCAATCGCTAGGGGTTCAATAATATTGATGCCCTGCTCAATAAGTACAGTCTCTAACTGTTGATAGCGGTTAAAGGTGAAATAGCTGGCTAATAATGTACCGATCAAAATGGTCGGTAAAATCGTCAGCGACATTACTTTGGCACGAAGTCCATATTTAGTCATAAAGTCATCTTATTGGTATCGGGTTTAATGCCATCTGCGAAGTTATTTAAAGTATAAAGCGGGAAAGCAGGTTAGAATAATACCCTAATGATGACATAGGCAATAGTTGTATATCAATATGGCACAAATTTTTAAAGCAAAAAAAGTACAGAAAACTCCGAGTAAAGCGGTCGAGATCACTATTGAAAAGTTAGATCATCAAGGTCTAGGTTTTGGTCGTCTTGATGGCAAAGCGATATTTGTTGCTGGTGCACTACCAGGTGAGCGAGTATCAGTGAATATTATTGAGCAAAAAAAGCAATATGCCAAAGCGACGTTAAGAAAAGTATTAACCCCTTCTGAGCAACGAATTACACCCGCGTGTCCACATTATGCAACGTGTGGCGGCTGTAGTTTACAAACTCTCGATAGCCATGATCAGGCAGATTATAAACAAACAGCACTGTTTAGTTTATTACAGAACTTCAGTAAAAATGATGCTATTGAATGTGCCGAGCCTATTTTATCGCAACCTTGGCACTACCGTCGTACAGCACGGTTAAGTGTGATGTTTGATCGCAAGGCTAAACAATTAGTATTTGGCTTCCGTGAACGTAACAGTAAATCACTAGTGGCGATTAATGAGTGCCCTGTATTAGTACCAACCTTGTCTGCATTAATCCAACCGTTACGCCAATTAATTGCTACGCTTACAGTACGTCGTGATCTAGGTCATATTGAAATATTTGCTGTCGATTCTGGCATTATATGCTTGTTCCGCATTTTAAAACCATTAAATGATAAAGATCAGGGTTTATTACAAGCGTTCGCCCGTGAACAGCAATTAAGTATTTACCTGCAACCTGAGCCGGACTCGGTGCTTAAGCTAACGCCTGATACACCCGCCGCTTGGTATCAGCTGGCTGATGGTGAATTTAAGTTAAGCTTTACCCCTGGTAATTTTATTCAGGTTAACCCAGCAGTGAATAATCAGATGGTAAAACAAGCGATTGATTGGCTTGAATTAAACCCTGAAGATAAAGTGTTAGATCTGTTCTGCGGTGGTGGTAACTTTAGCTTGCCAGTGGCGAGCTTATGCCACTCGGTGGTTGGTGTTGAAGGCGTTGATGAAATGGTGCGTCAAGCACAAGCCAATGCGATTGCCAACAATGTTGATAATGCCACGTTTTATCAAGCGGACTTATCCGCGGATTTCTCCAAGCTGCCTTGGGCTAAAAATAGTTTCGATAAAGTATTGTTAGATCCGGCGCGCGCGGGTGCTGCTGAAACAGTGCAATATTTACATAAACTAAAAGTGAAAAAAATTGTCTATGTATCTTGTAATCCAGGAACATTAGCGCGAGACTCGAAGTTGTTGATGGAAAAGCATTATAAATTAACACGCCTAGGCATGATTGATATGTTCCCACAAACAGGACATGTCGAATCAATGGCGTTATTTGAACGCGTTTAGACATTAAACGTGTGTATTTTGGTTTAATCTTGTTAGGAATTAAGACATGGTTGCGGTACGTGATTCTCATTTGACCAACCCGGAAGACTTTGATGCGAAGACTTGGACGTCTTCGTTAGCACTCACCTCGACAGAGCAAGATGAATTATTTGAGTTATATACTCAATTAGCATTAAAAGAAACAGCGGAATCTTTAGCAGACGACGCTGGGCTCACTTTCCCGTTATTGGCTTACGGGGTAGAAATGGTCGAAATATTAATGACCATGGATATGGACATGGATACTCTTAAGGTAGCCTTGTTATACCCGTTCTTTGACGCCAAACTTTATGATAATGAACAAATTGAAGCCTTGTTTGGCAGTAAATTACTGCCGCTACTTGTTGCTGTTGTAGAGATGGATGCGATCCGTACGCTGCAAGCAAAATCACAAAAACCATCAGAAACCCAAGTCGACAATTTACGTCGTATGTTAATGGCGATCGTGGATGATGTGCGCGCGATTGTGATCAAATTAGCGGAACGTATTTGTCATCTTCGTCAGGTTAAAAATGCCTCTGAAGAAGAACGCGTACTGGCAGCAAAAGAAATTTCCGATATCTATTCACCGTTAGCAAATCGCCTCGGTATTGGTCAGTTAAAATGGGAGCTCGAAGATCTCTCATTCCGTTATTCTCATCCCGATACCTATAAGCAAATCGCCAAGTTGTTACTGGAACGTCGTATTGACCGCGAAGAGTTTATCGACAGCTTCGTATCGCAAGTTAAAGATGGTGTTGAAGCGGCTGGTGGTCGCGTTGAAGTTTATGGCCGTCCTAAGCATATCTATAGTATCTGGAAAAAGATGCAGAAGAAAAACTTGGACTTTACTGGTCTTTATGACGTGCGTGCCGTACGGGTGATCGCTGCAGAGTTGCAAGATTGCTATGCGGCATTAGGTGTGATCCATAACTTATTCCGTCCGATCCCAAGTGAATTTGATGATTACGTGGCGAATCCAAAAGCTAATGGTTATCAATCTATTCATACCGTTGTTGCGGTCGGCGATGAAAATAAAGCCGTTGAAGTGCAGATCCGCACTAAGCAAATGCATGATGATGCTGAATTAGGTGTTGCTGCGCATTGGCGTTACAAAGAAGGCGCGGATACAACTAAGAAAGGCAGCTACGAAGAGAAAATTGCTTGGCTACGTAAACTACTTGCATGGCAGGATGATATGGCTGAAAGCGGTAGCTTAGTTGATGAGTTACGCAGTCAGGTATTTGATGATCGTGTTTATGTGTTTACCCCAAAAGGTGATGTGGTTGATATGCCGCAAGGCTCGACACCGCTTGATTTTGCTTACTATGTACATAGCATGGTTGGTCACCGTTGTATTGGTGCCAAGATCAGTGGCCGTATTGTGCCGTTCACTTATGAGCTGCAAACTGGCGATCAGATTGAGATCATCACCCAGAAAAATCCCAACCCAAGCCGTGACTGGTTATTACCAAACCTCGGTTATGTGAAGTCGGCGCGTGCACGAGCGAAGATTAATACCTACTTTAAGCGTCTTGATCGCGATAAGAATGTTGCCGCGGGCAAGGACATGTTAGAGGGGGAGTTGCATAAACTTAAGCTACAACTGGCTGATGCCAGTTGTGCCTTTGAGCGTTTTAATTCAAATACCTTAGAAGATTTATTGGCGCAGGTTGGTAGTGGTGATGCACGCCTTAACCAAGTTATTAACCACATTAAAGTGCTGTTATTGCAACCTAGTGCTGAAGAAGAAGATAAACTGGCGTTAGAGTTGGTTGACCAGCAAGTACAAAAATCACAGAATCAGGCGAAGAAAAAGCGCAACAAAGACCATATTGTCGTGGAAGGCATGGGTAATCTCATGACCCACATTGCCAATTGTTGCCAGCCGATCCCGGGTGATGAAATTGTTGGTTATATCACCCAAGGCCGCGGTATCTCTATTCACCGCCATGGCTGTTTACAGTATGCTGATTTATGTAACCGCCAACCAGAACGTATTATTGATGCGGTTTGGGGCAGCGACTTTAGCGGTGGCTATGGCGTGACATTAGTCGTGCATGCCAGTGACCGCAGTGGTTTACTACGCGATTTAACGACTATTTTTGCTAATGATCGTATTCATGTCGTTGGCATGAATACTCGTACTGATGCTAAGCAGCAAACAGCAACCTTAGAAATTAATATCGAACTTTATAATATTGATACCTTAAGCCATCTGACTAACCGTATGAGTCAAGTGAAAGGCGTTATTTATGCTAAGCGGTTAAAATAACAACTTAATGGCATTATTGAAGAAGCCAGTATTGTTCGCGCAATACTGGCTTTTTTATTGGCTATTTTCGCGGAGTTGGTGTTGCTGAACGGTTGGCTTAAGGCGCTATTTTATTTTGGGTCTCTTTTTAATTCAGTTACTTATATCAATAAACAGAGTGGTTGATATATACCCAATTTCAGGTATATTTATTTTAGATAAGTGAGATCAATACTTTAATATATTTTATATAAAAATCAGTAATTGTATTTAGGGATGAACTACAATGAAAAAAACTAAGTTTTCACTTCGCTTTACTGTGGGTGGGATGTTTTTACTCGCCACAATATTAACCACGCTGGTTGCTATCTCACTGCAATATCACTTTAGTAAAAAGATGGCAGCAGAACAGGCATTGTCTTTGTTGTCAGTGTCATCGACAGAACTCAGTGAGTATGTACAAGATTTAGAGGTTGATGCCACGAGCACTGCTAAATTATTAGCCTCGATTAGCCGAACCCTTGATATGA
The DNA here is from genome assembly GCF_033791185.1 of Moritella sp. Classification (GTDB taxonomy): domain Bacteria; phylum Pseudomonadota; class Gammaproteobacteria; order Enterobacterales; family Moritellaceae; genus Moritella. Next base: position 13,578 of record NZ_JASJHF010000104.1, read on the forward strand.
CTGCCGATGAAATTGATATTCGTGACATACTATCGAAATCAATGGAAGATAACCCGCTTTTTTATAGTATCTATATTGGTGCTGATAATAATCAATTTTATCAAGTTATTAATTTAGAGTCTTCGCCGATAGTTCGCCAAAAAATAGTTGCTGACAAGAGTGACCGTTGGGTGGTGATTAAAATAACTGGAGAGCCAAATAAACGTATTCGAGAGACGTATTATTACAATCATGCCTTTGAATTACGTGAACTGAAAACCACCCAAAGTAATTACTTTCCCAGTGTCAGACCTTGGTTTATATCGGCTAATGCCGATAGTGTCACGAAAACTAAGCCCTATTTATTCCAGCACTTAAAGATCACTGGGCAAACTTATTCTTTGCAATTTTCATCTAAATCGAATAATCAACAAAATTATGTATTGGGCATTGATATTGTATTGTCATCGTTGGCCAGTAAGCTTTCTGTTGATAAGCTTAATTTAGGTGATGACGCTAATATTGAATCGTTTATTTACCTTAAATCAGGGGAGGTTATTGCATCTAACCGTAAACATGTAAAAACGATTGAGGTGCCAGTATCGAAGCGACTTGATTTAAGCCCTGCACAAGAACGTGTATTAAGCCAGACTACCTCCATAAAAATGTCGAACCAAAATGATTGGGCTCCGATAGATTTTGCTGCATCGGGTGAGCCGAAAGGTTATGCAATTGATGTCTTGAATCTTATTGAAGATATGACGGGCATTGATTTTGAATTTATCAATGGCTTCACTTGGGCGCAATTAGTTGGTAAATACAATAACGGTTCATTGGATGGGTTACATTCATTGCAGAAATCCAATGCAAATAGCATTCATGGAGCATATTCAGCTCCGATTTATAATTTACCCTTTTCAATCGTAACCAAAGATAGCATCCCCTATATTCGTGATTACGCTGAGTTGGAAGGGAAAAAAGTGGCTATTTTATCGGGTTGGTCAATCATTCCTGCATTGAAACAAGATTTTCCGAACATTGAGCTGATTGAGTTCCAAACACTTAAAGCAGCATTTGAATCCGTGTCACTCGGTGAAACCTCTGCATTACTTGATAGTGCTGCTGTGTTGGACGCTGGACTGGTGCAATATTTCTATCAGAACCTGCGGTTACATCAATCGTTCAGCATCGCCTCACAAGGTTATTTGTCTGAATTTCATATTGTGTTAAATAAAAAATATGAAGCTCTGATCCCGATCATTAATTTAGCTATTCGTCATATCACCCCAGAGCAACGCCTGGTACTGCAACGTAAGTGGATGGATGAACGTCAGTTGCTGAGAGGGGATATCATGATCCCTTATCCCGAATTATTAGCGTTAGCTAACCAAGAAAATGTATATGGAAAAATAGTCAAACGGATCATTGACGGTGAAGAACGATTTATTTATATAAGCCCGATTAAACCTGGCAATAATGCGACTGAATTCTTTTCGGTGATCATCCCCAAAGACGTTATTTACAGTGGTGTGAATAAACGAGTCGTGATGTCTGTCGGTATTACGCTTGGGATTATGCTACTGATATTACCATTAGCATGGCTATTTAGCGGACCGATTGTACGCCCGATTTACCTGTTACGCCTGCAGGCTCAGCAAATAAAGCATCGTGACTATGATCTCGTCGAACTTGTCGATACCTCGATTAAAGAGATATGGGATTTATCGAATTCATTGACCGAAATGTCAACCGCATTGAAACAGCATGAGGCTGCTCAGGAAGAGTTTTTAGAAGCGTTTATTAAACTGATAGCCCAAGCCATTGATGATAAGTCTGCTTATACCGCAGGGCATTGTAATCGTGTTCCTGAGCTTGGCATCATGTTAGCTGAAGCGGTTGAGCTGAGTGATGCGACTTTATTTAAAGATTTCAAGTTTGCCAATGCGGATGAGAAACGTGAGTTTAGGATCGCGGCTTGGTTACATGATTGTGGCAAAATAACGACGCCAGAGTACATTGTTGATAAAGGTAGTAAATTAGAAACCAACTATAACCGTATTCACGAAATTAGAGCTCGATTTGAAATCTTGTGGCGTGATGCCGAAATAGCAGCTTTAAAACAGCGATTAGCGACACCTGCAGATAAGGTCGCGATAGATGCAGAACTGGCATCAAAACAGCGGCAATTAACCGATGACTTTGAATTTATTGCTACTTCAAATGTGGGTGGGGAGTTCATGAGTAACGATAAGATTGAGCGTATTAAATCGCTATCATCACAAACTTGGTTACGTCATTTTGATGATAGTATCGGGCTATCACCTGTCGAAGAGTTAGCCAAAGCACCGGCGTCATCAGTATTACCCGCAGTTGAGCAGCTACTGTCTGACAAGCCTGAGCATATTATCAAGCGTGAACGTAACGTTGAGTTTGATCCGAAACATGGCATTAAAATGGATGTACCTGAGCATCAATATAATTTGGGTGAAGTGTATAACCTGACGATTAGCCGCGGTACACTAACTCTGGAAGATAGGTATAAGATTAACGAGCATATGATTAGTACTATCAAGATGTTAGAGAATCTACCGTTTCCTCCAGAATTAAGTCGAGTACCACGTTATGCCTCAACACACCATGAAACGCTTAAAGGTACTGGTTATCCACGTAAGTTGACTGCAGACGATCTTTCAATTCCTGAACGTATCTTGGTGATCGCAGATATCTTTGAAGCCTTAACCGCTTCAGATCGCCCTTACAAAAAAGCCAAACCAGTCAGTGTCGCTGTCGATATCATGCATAAGATGGCATTGGATGAGCACTTAGATATTGAGTTATTTAAATTATTTTTGCAGAGCGGAACTCATGTTAAATATGCTCTGCAATACTTGAAACCTGAGCAGCTTGATGAGGTTGATTTAAGTCGATACCTGTAGGCTTACTAAAGGGCTTGAAGTATTAACCTCAAACCCTTTTCTGTTTATTGTACTAACTTAAATATTATGCGGTGGCAGGTTGTTTCTGAGTTTTGTAGTATTTAACGAGCTGCACAACGACAGCGATGTTGAGTACTAAGCTCAATGCTGCTAATGAATAAGTCATCACGTCATTTCGAGGGAATACTAACAAATTACGAGTATAGAATTCAGGGAAGGTAAAGTAGAACATGAACCAAGCAGCGAGCGTGTAAGCACGAGCTTGTAACCAAGTACCGTCTTTGATTAATACCGCGGGTATTGTTGCTGCGATAATGACCATGAGATGTGCAGATGACGATGCAGGGAAATTGATATAAACATAGACAAAGTTCCAAACGTCATAAGCAATGATCCAAAGTACCGTCATTTGTGGCCAGATCATATCTTGCTGTGGACTTCTGTCAGCAGTAATACCTTTCCAACCAAAGTAACAAGTTAATATAGATAGTGCACCTGCAAGGCCGTTAAGGATATTTGGTGTGAAACCCATCGAGAAATCCTGCACTACGGCTTCACCGATGTTTCCTGCTAAGAAAACTACACAGAAGATCTTAGCCAAGCGATATTGGTGTACAGTGGTGAAGCGCATTAACAAGAAGAACAAAGAGGCAAATACCACAGAGTATAATTTTGCCCATTTAAACCAATATACTATGCCTTGATTTGGCCATACAAAAATTGTAAGTGCCAGCCCCAATCCACCAAAGAATACAAAGCCACTCCATTTTACAAAACGGAAAAGTTCATTTAATACAAGTAATACGATCAGAGTCATGAAAAAGACAAGGTAAGCAGCAACATTATTCCATCGATACAGCTCAAACTGCATGTCTTTTTCTAAAACACCCAATGTTGACCCTGGAACGTTAAGGTTCACACTAATGGTTTTCTCATCAAGGATCACCATTGTCGCTTTATCAAAATCACTGATAATACCTATGTCCAATGGGATTATCTGGACGTTGTGTCCATCTGTGCGCCATTGATGAATTTCATCATGATCTTGACCTGCGAATTTTTTAATTATGTTGACGCTACCATTTGTTGAAAACTCTAATCGGTAGAACAAGCCACCATTCCCCGATTCGCCTTCTAAGTTGATTTGGTAAATACCGATATCAGGTAAAGGTTCTGTTGATATGCTCTGTTGCGCAAATGCATTACCTGCTGTGAGCATAAAGATAAGAGCAATATAGCTAGCCCATTTTTTAAATAAATTACTTGTATACATTCAAGCCTCTCTTTATTTTACATTTGTGTAGATATAAATGTGAACAAATCCCTGTGTCAACTTGCGCTATTGCTTCTTTAGTAAATGTACTTTCAGGTTCTGTCGCTGGATGTCTAAATAATGGATTGCGTCATTACTCGCCATATATATTCAGCCCCACTCATTGGAGTTAAAGCTCTAATTTTTAGTCGAGAAATCACCAACGAATTAATTTATCGTGTGTTTAAATTTCTTTCCGTGACAAGGTGGTACCCATTAATGGGTATCAATTGGGTGAATGATAAGTGAATGTAAAATAAAAAAAGAGATCTGGCTCAAATTGTTAGTATTGACGTGTAAATGTAAGGTAAATGTATTGATTGGTGAGGTGGTGAGTTATGTTTGATGATTTTTTATTTTGGCGAAAGCTGAAGTTTGGCTATTATTTTATATCACACAGTGGTTTTTTGGCTTTCTTTTTTTTTGGTGTTAACGTCAGCACTAGATCTGCAATGTAAAATGAATTAAAGAGGGTTTTATGAAAGAAAAGTACACGATCAATGATTTACGTGAAATGGTGGAACAATTACGTAACCCAGATACAGGTTGCCCTTGGCACTTACAGCAAAACTTCGCTTCGATCACCAAGTTCACCCTCGAAGAAGCTTATGAAATGGTTGATACTATAGAAAATAATGACCTTTCCGGCCTAGAAGGGGAACTGGGTGATTTACTCTATCATGTATTGTATTATGCGAAACTTGGCCAGGAACAGGCATTATTTAGCTTTGACGATGTTATTCAACAGCTCGCAAATAAATTAGCACAACGTCACCCACATGTTTTTGGTGAAATAAAACTACAATCTGAATCTAAAATAGTCGCCGCATGGCAACAGCAGAAGTCTAAAGAACGCTTGGAAAGTCATAAAGATAGCGCGCAGCACAGTGCATTAGACAATATACCGAAGGCATTACCCGCCTTGGTTAGAGCGGCTAAAATACAGCAACGTGCGGCCGATGTTAAATTTGATTTTGAAAGTTATAAGCAAGCATTATCAAAGGTTTATGAGGAGGTTGACGAGGTTGTTGAAGAGGCTGATGCCGCGGTTGTTGATAGCGATAAACTGGAAGAGGAGTTAGGCGATCTGTTGTTCTCTGTGGTGAATGTCACCCGCCACTTAAAGCAAGATCCTGAGCAAGCACTCAGAAAGGCAAATGAAAAGTTTGAAAAAAGATTTAGACAGGTAGAAGTACTTGCATTACAGAATGGTAAACACTTAAGTTGTTGTTCTGTAAGTGAAATGGAGTCGCTGTGGCAAAAAGTGAAATAAAATTACAACATATGATCTACCGCACAGTTATGGAAAAACGACAATGCTATACTTGTCAACATTGTGGGATGAGGGGGATTTGTTTATAATGTCGTCCCTTCTGGTATATATTCAATAATACTTATTTAATCCCTAACAACTTCAGGTTATGTATGACAACTAAGTACGTTTTTGTTACTGGTGGGGTAGTATCCTCATTAGGTAAAGGTATTGCGGCAGCATCATTAGCAGCTATTTTAGAAGCACGTGGCTTAAACGTCACAATGATGAAACTAGACCCTTACATTAACATTGATCCGGGCACAATGAGCCCGATTCAACATGGTGAAGTATTCGTAACGGACGATGGTGCTGAGACAGATCTAGATTTAGGTCACTATGAGCGCTTTATTCGAACTCACATGACTAAACGTAATAACTTTACAACTGGTAAAGTGTATTCATCAGTGCTTGCTAAAGAGCGCCGTGGTGATTACTTAGGTGCAACGATTCAGGTTATTCCACATATTACCAACGAGATCAAAGAACGCGTAATCGCGGGCAGTGAAGGCTTTGATGTTGCAGTAGTAGAAGTGGGTGGTACGGTAGGTGATATCGAATCGCAACCTTTCCTAGAAGCATTACGCCAAATGGGCGTGCAACTAGGTCGTGACCACACAATGTTTATGCATTTAACACTAGTACCTTATTTAGGTGCTGCTGGTGAAGTTAAAACAAAACCAACACAACACTCAGTGAAAGAGTTACGTTCAATTGGTATTCAGCCTGACATCCTAATTTGTCGTTCTGATCGTAATGTACCAGCGAACGAACGCGCTAAGATCTCGTTATTCTGTAACGTAGAAGAAAAAGCTGTTATCTCACTGAAAGATGTAGACAGTATTTATAAAATTCCTGCGCTATTAAAATCGCAAGGTTTAGATGAGCTAATCGTTAACCGTTTCGGGTTAACTGCACCAGAAGCAAATCTTGCTGAGTGGGAACAAGTTATTTTTGAAGAAGCGAACCCAACTGATGAACTTGTTATCGGTATGGTTGGTAAATACATCGAACTACCTGATGCTTACAAATCAGTAAATGAAGCACTTAAACATGGTGGTTTGAAAAACCGTTTCAGCGTGAAAATCAAATATATTGATTCACAAGATCTTGAAGCGAAAGGCACTGACATACTTAAAACTGTTGATGGTATTTTGGTACCAGGTGGTTTCGGTGAACGTGGCGTTGAAGGTAAAATTCTTGCAGCGAAATTTGCACGTGAGAATAACGTTCCTTACTTCGGTATCTGTTTAGGTATGCAAGTAGCGTTAATCGAATTCGCACGTAATGTTGCTGGCCTAGAAGGCGCGCATTCAACAGAATTTGACCCAGCAACTAAGTTCCCTGTAGTTGGTTTAATTACAGAGTGGATTGATGAATCAGGTAACGTTGAAGAACGTACTGGTAAATCAGATCTGGGTGGTACTATGCGTTTAGGTGCACAACTATGTCACCTTAAAGCGGGTAGTAAAGTAAGAGAAATGTACGGTAGTGCGACGATTAAAGAACGTCATCGTCACCGTTATGAAGTTAACAACAACCTTCTGCCTAAAATCGAAAAAGCAGGCCTGAAAGTAACAGGTTTATCTGCAGATAAGAAATTAGTTGAGATTGTTGAGAATCCGAACCATCCTTGGTTTGTTGCTGCGCAATTCCACCCGGAATTCACATCAACACCGCGCGATGGTCATGCATTATTTGAAGGATTCATTAATGCTGCTGGTGAATATAAAAAATCATCAACTAGCTAGTCAGAGATTTTAATATTAGTGTCGCGGTAACGCGGCATACTTAAATTTTTAATAGTTAAGGAAATCAAAATGTCTAAGATCGTTAAAGTTCTAGGTCGCGAAATCATGGATTCACGTGGTAATCCAACGGTAGAAGCTGAAGTTCATCTTGCTGACGGTTCTATCGGTATGGCCGCTGCTCCATCTGGCGCATCAACTGGTTCTCGTGAAGCGCTTGAATTACGTGACGGCGATAAAGCGCGTTACTTAGGTAAAGGCGTACTTAAAGCTGTTGCTGCTGTAAATGGTCCAATCGCTGAAGCGCTAGCTGGTAAAGATGCACTAGCACAAGCTGAGCTTGATCAAATTATGATCGACCTAGATGGCACTGAAAACAAAGCTTTATTTGGCGCAAACGCGATCTTAGCTGTTTCTTTAGCTGCAGCTAAAGCTGCTGCAATCTCTAAGAAAGTACCTCTTTATGCTCACATTGCTGATCTAAACGGTACTCCTGGTGTTTACTCTATGCCTCTTCCAATGATGAACATCATCAACGGTGGCGAGCATGCGGATAACTCTGTAGATATTCAAGAATTCATGATCCAACCTGTTGGCGCTGAAAACTTCCGTGAAGGTCTACGTATGGGTGCTGAAGTATTCCATAGCCTAGCTAAAGTACTTAAAGCTGACGGTCACTCAACGGCTGTTGGTGATGAAGGTGGTTTCGCTCCTAACCTAGCTTCAAACGAAGCTGCACTTGCTGCAATTAAAGTTGCCGTTGCAAACGCTGGTTATGAACTAGGTAAAGACATCACTTTAGCGATGGATTGTGCCGCTTCTGAGTTCTACAACAAAGAAACTGGTAACTACGAGCTTACAGGTGAAGGTAAAACTTTCACTGCTGAAGAGTTCAACTTCTTCTTACAAGACCTTACTAAACAATATCCAATCGTTTCTATTGAAGATGGTCTTGACGAGTCTGATTGGGTTGGTTTCAAACATCAAACTGAACTTCTTGGTGATAAAATTCAATTAGTTGGTGACGATTTATTCGTAACTAACACTAAGATCCTTAAGCGTGGTATTGATGAAGGTATTACTAACTCTATCTTAATCAAGTTTAACCAAATCGGTTCTTTAACTGAAACTTTAGCTGCAATCAAAATGGCTAAAGACGCTGGTTTCACTGTTGTTATCTCTCACCGTTCAGGTGAAACTGAAGATTCAACAATTGCTGATCTAGCTGTTGGTACTGCTGCAGGCCAAATCAAAACTGGTTCACTGAGCCGCTCTGATCGTGTTGCTAAGTACAACCAACTTCTACGTATCGAAGAAGCGCTAGGTTCAAAAGCACCATACAACGGTCTTAAAGAGGTTAAGGGTCAAGCTTAATTTGCTTAACACTTAATTTTGAATAGATTAAAAAACCCGCTTTATAGCGGGTTTTTTTTGTTTATACGCTAACCAATCTCTGCATTATATGTGACAATAACTGATTCATTTACGGGATGATTGTCATGCGCCTGCTTTATTTTGTATTAATCTCAATTCTCAGCTTATTGCTCTATCATTTTATTGCCGGTAATAACGGCGTGATGGACTATAAACGTATCGAACGTGAAGTCACCGACCAACATAAGAACAATCAAGTATTAATCGATCGTAATACCGCGTTAAAAAATGAGATCTTAGATCTGCGTAATGGTAACGATGCGATTGAAGAGCGTACCCGTAATGAACTGGGTATGATCAAAGAAGGGGAAACCTTCTACCGTATTATTAATGATGATAACTAGGCTACAGAGATGACTGAACAATTTATAGCGGTTGTCCCTGCCGCTGGTGTTGGTGCACGTATGGGTGCGAATATTCCTAAGCAATACTTAATGCTGCAAGATAAAACCGTAATCGAACACACATTAATGACGTTATTAAGCCACCCGCGGATTAACCAAGTTGTGGTTGTGTTAGGGCCTGAAGATGGCTGGTTCACGGATTTAAACATCGCTAACGATCCAGCAATAATACGTGTTGATGGTGGTAAAGAACGCGCTGACTCGGTATTAGCAGGGTTGCAGGCCTGTCATTCATATCAGTGGGTGTTAGTGCATGACGCCGCAAGGCCTTGCCTTACTCACGTTGATATCGATAATTTAATTTCTGCAGCACTCGATTCCGATCATGGTGCTATTCTTGGTAGCCAAGTTCGCGATACGATGAAACGTACTGATGCCCAAGGTAATATCATTGCGACTGTGGATCGAGACCTATTGTGGCATGCGTTAACGCCACAGATGTTTCCGGTTGAATTGCTGACCGATGCACTTACCACTGGTCTTGCTAGCAATGCCAATATTACTGATGAAGCCTCAGCCATTGAATTGCTGGGCTTAACCCCCAAAATGGTGGTTGGCCGTGCAGATAATATTAAGATAACTCGTCCTGAAGACATGCCGCTAGCGAAGCTTTTTTTACAGCAGCTAACGCAAAAGAATAATCATGAAATGTAATGGGGAAGATAAATAATGTTTAGAATTGGTCATGGTTTTGATGTACATAAATTTGGTAATGCTGGCCCAGTGATGATTAACGGCGTTGCAATTCCTTACCGACAGGGGTTTCTGGCTCACTCTGATGGTGATGTGGCGTTACATGCTATTTGTGATGCTTTACTTGGCGCATTAGCGCTGGGTGATATTGGTCATCATTTCCCTGATACTTCTGCCGAATTCGAGAATATTGATAGTCGTATTTTACTACGTGACGTATTTAGTAAAGTCAAAGAACTGGGTTACCGAATTGGTAATTTAGATGTCACTATTATTGCCCAAGCGCCGAAGATTGCGCCGCATATTCAAGCTATGCGCGTTGTATTAAGTGATGATCTTGAAACGGACATATCAACCGTAAATGTGAAAGCCACCACCACCGAAAAACTCGGTTTCACTGGTCGTAAAGAAGGCGTGGCATGTGAAGCGGTCGTATTGTTAATGAAGAATGCGTAAATTATTAATAAAGAATACATAAGTGAAAACAAATTAATGCAAACTAATCTTAATGCGGAGAACACAATGCTTCCTGAATTTGAATATTTATACGGCAAACCTACTATCACAGGTTTTATTAAGCAGGAAGCTGCCGATTTTGTGGTTATTGAAGACCTTGGTTTTGAGTTAACGGGTGAAGGTGAACATATCTTCATCTCGATCCGCAAGCAAGGTGAGAATACCCAATATGTGGCGCGCGCATTAGCGAAAGCGGCAGGTGTTGCAGATAAACATGTGAGCTATGCTGGGCTTAAAGATCGTCATGCGATCACGGAACAATGGTTTGGTATTCATATGCCAGGTAAGGAAACACCTGACTTCTCTGTGGTTGAAACGGAGCAAATTAAAGTATTAAAAATTGTCCGTCATAACAAAAAATTGCGCACCGGTGCACTTAAAGGTAACCAGTTTACGTTAAAGTTGACTGATTTAAGCAGTACTGACGGATTAGCTGAGCGCTTAGAAAACATCAAAACTGCCGGTGTACCAAATTATTTCGGTGAGCAGCGTTTTGGCCGTAATGGTAGCAATATAACAGCTGCTCAAGAGATGTTTGCAGGCAAAAAAATTAGAGACCGTAACAAGCGTAGTTTTTATATGTCAGCGGCACGCAGTTTGATATTCAATCAGGTCGTTAGCGAGCGAATTCGCCAGGCCAAATGGCAAACGGCAATGCCGGGCGATTGTCTAATATTACAGGGGTCTAACTCATTTTTTGCTGAAGAAACCTTAACTGACGATATTATTGAGCGCGTAGGCCAAGGTGCTTTACAATTGTCTGCACCGTTAGTTGGTAAGGGCAATAGTAGCGCCATGAGTGAGGCGTTGGCATTTGAAGACTCTATTATCGCGCAATATCCCGATTTGCTTGCTGGCTTAATTGCTGCAGGCCTGCGCCAAGAACGTAAAGCGTTAATATTACGTCCACAAAACTTTAGCTATGAGTTAGCAGAAAATAGCTTAACAGTAAGCTTCTATCTACCATCCGGTTGTTTTGCGACAAGTATTGTCCGTGAGTTGATTGAAGAAAAAGTGGTTATTCGTCATTTTGACCAAGAGCCAACATCAGGAACAGTATGATCGAACTGGGTAATACAGGAGTAGCAGGGCAACGTATAAAAGCGTTGCTTGAACAACAAGGGATCAGTGCACCAAGAGTATTAACGGTAATACAAGATACGCCACGTGACTATTTTGTTGAAGAAGCATTTGCTTTGCAGGCTTGGGGTAATCAAGCACTGCCGATTGGCGCTGGTCAAACGATATCTCAGCCTTATATCGTCGCGAGAATGACGGAACTGTTAATGCAAAGCAATCCACAACGGGTACTGGAAATTGGTACCGGTTCGGGTTATCAAACCGCTATTCTTGCGCAAGTTTTTCCGCGTGTGTATTCGGTCGAACGGATCCAAGCATTGCAGTGGCAAGCGAAACGTCGGCTAAAGAACCTTGATCTGCACAACGTGATGATGAAATATGGTGATGGTTGGCTGGGCTGGCAAAGTAAAGCCCCGTTTGATGCGATTATTGTCACCGCAGCTCCGGCTGTCGTGCCTCAAGCATTATTAACTCAGTTGGCCGATGGCGGGCAACTTATTCTGCCATTGGGTGTCGAATCACAAGTATTACAAGTAATTACCCGCAATGGCGATTGCTATACGAGCCAGAATATTGAAAATGTACGCTTTGTGCCGCTAGTTAAGGGTGAATTAATGTGAGTGTACTGTCGGCATTAAATGTAAAGGTGATGGAATCAGGGAATCAGGTGCTGTGATGGTCAGCAACAGACTATTATGCAAGTTACGCGGATGGCCGTTATGGCATCGTTGCGGGCTGTATTTTTTGCTCGCGCAGTTAGTTGGTTGTAGTACTGCCAATCATAGCCCTGCGCCTGTCACCAGTGTCCAAGGTTATAAGATTGAACTTAGATCTCGCATCAATACGCCGACTTATCGTGTCAGCAAAGGTGAAACCTTGTATGCAATTGCATGGCGAAGTAATCAAGATTTTAAATTCTTAGCGGCTTTGAATCAGATCCCCGATCCTTACCAAATTTATCCGGGGCAAGTATTAAAACTGAAAGGTAAAATACCCTCAGCTTCTTATAAAAAACCGACTGCGTTGACAGTGGCCAAAACAAACAATGCTAACAAAAGCACTGCTAAAGCCAGTACTAAGGCCCCATCAAAGCCATTAGCGAAACTGACGAAAACTAAAACAGTCACTGCGAAAGCTAGCCCGCCGATCAAGTATAAGCAGCCAGTGAAAACTAAACCTGCTGTGAAAGTCGTAAAACCAAAAGTGGTGGTGAGTAATAATAAACTAAAATGGGGATGGCCAAGTTCTGGCAAGTTAATTAGTGGTTATTCTAATAGTAAATCAGGGCAACAAGGGGTCAACATTGCTGGTACATTAGGGCGAAATATTATCGCTTCTGAAAATGGCCGTGTGGTTTATTCTGGTAATGGTTTACGTGGTTATGGCAACCTGATTATTATTAAGCATAACGATGATTACCTCAGTGCATACGCCTACAATCAAAAGCTATTAGTGAAAGAGCAACAATGGGTTAAGGCTGGTCAGAAGATCGCAACCATGGGTAATAGCGGACCTAACTCGGGTGCCGAACTGTATTTTGAGATCCGCTATCGGGGTAAACCGGTAAACCCAATGCGCTACTTGCCGAAGCGTTAAGCTCGACCGAAAGTAGTTTATTAGACTAGTCTTAATAAGCTATTTACTTCAGTCAGGAGGCGATACGTAATGAGCAAGATAACTGACGCTAATAAGTTAAACGTTGCAGATAATGAAGTATCTGATAACGCTAAAAAAGTACTGCCAGGGATGGAAAAATTTGAAGATGAACACCTCATTCCTAGCGATGCTAAAAGCTTAGATGCCACGCAGCTTTATCTTGGGGAGATCGGTTTTTCACCTCTGCTAACCGCAGAAGAAGAAGTTTTTTATGCGCGGCGTGCATTACGTGGTGATGCTAGTTCTCGCAAACGTATGATCGAGAGTAACTTACGCTTAGTGGTGAAAATAGCTCGGCGGTATAATAACCGTGGGTTGGCCTTATTAGATTTGATTGAAGAAGGTAATCTTGGTCTGATCCGAGCGGTAGAGAAATTCGATCCCGAGCGTGGTTTTCGCTTTTCAACCTATGCGACATGGTGGATAAGGCAAACCATTGAGCGTGCCATTATGAATCAAACTCGTACCATCCGTTTACCCATCCATGTTGTCAAAGAGCTCAATGTTTACCTGCGCGCCGCGCGTGAACTTGCCCATGAATTAGATCACGAACCGACAGCGGAAGACATCGCCGAGAAATTAGATAAACCGGTTGCTGATGTCAGTAAAATGCTGCGTTTAAATGAACGTATTAGCTCGGTTGATACGCCTATTGGTGGTGATTCTGAAAAAGCATTATTAGACATTATCTCGGATGATAAAGGTGATAGCCCTGAAAGCTGCACCCAAAATGAGGACATTAAATTCAGTATTGTGCGCTGGCTTGAAGAGTTGAATCCAAAGCAGCGTGAAGTATTAGCAAGGCGTTTTGGACTGCTAGGTTATGATGCTTCAACCCTCGAAGATGTTGGACGTGAGATTGGCTTAACGCGTGAACGCGTGCGTCAGATCCAAGTCGAAGCACTGCGGCGGTTACGAGAAGTGCTCGCCCAGCAAGGCTTATCTGTAGAAGCTTTATTTAGACTATAAAATACGGGTAAGTATGGTTATTGAGTAGTTAATCATTAAAGTTAAGCTAGTCTTAATAATTAGTACTTGATTCAGCCTTTATACTGGTTTTATTAAAATCAGTCATACTATTCATACATTTCTAGTATTTTAGTAACCCTCTGCAAACATGGATTGTTTAAGGAAGGTTATGTTATTGACTCACTCTCTCATTAAGCTATTACTCACTCTTAGCTTGACGTTATTTATCACATCATGCTCTACCCCTAGATTATTTATCAATAGTGATCTGCCTGTTATTGTCGATGATGCTAAATTTATTTTATTACCAACTGAAATTCATGGTTTATCGGGCGAAAATGCGGCAAGGGAGGCGGTTTTTTATGAATCCTTTGAAGCGGCCTTTGGGGCGCAGATCATTAATACCCCACCGCACTCTTCGCTACTTAAGAATAATGGCTTTGTTGATGTGTCGTGGCAAATGAGTCATGCAATGCACCGCCTTGTTACCGAACAAGATTGCTTCAGCTATGCACAAGCATATCAATTAGCGCTGGATAATGGTGAGGCGAGTAGTAAATTTAGAGCCCTTGATAGAGATGTTTATCAATTAAGCAGATGGTTAAAGCAAGCTTATCAACTACCTGTTGTACCTGAGTATATCGCGATTGCGCACATTGATAGTATGGGGGTATCCCTGGCTGGAAAACTGATAAAGTACCGTGTCATTGCGGGTATTTATGCTACTCAACACCAAGCTTTAGAGCGGGTGGTGAGTTATGTCGCAGAAAGCCCAAACCACCACAAAGCCATTTTACATGACCTAGATAATTTGGGCTTTTTAATTTACCGCGAGCTATTTGAGTTAGATTAAACCTAAGTACTTAAATTAAATGAAGAACTAAACATAAGTACTTAAAGTTGTTCTTTTAAGCGATATAACATCTCTAATGCTTCACGCGGCGTCAAGTTGTCAACGTTTAAGGCACTCAAGTCATCAATCACCGGATGAGCCGCCGGCTGTGCTTCAATTTGTTGACGTTCACCAGCTGCGACGGGATGTTGTGCGTTAAGCTCTAACTCATGTAGCTTAACTTTCGCTGCATGGATCACTGTTTTTGGCACGCCTGCAAGCGCCGCTACTTGTAAACCATAACTGCGATCGGCTGCGCCATCTTGTACCGCATGCATAAACACAATTGAGTCACCGTGTTCAACGGCATCTAAATGCACATTGACGAGGCTTGGATGCTGTTCTGTTAGCGTCGTTAATTCAAAATAGTGGGTGGCAAACAGGGTGTAGGCTTGGATCTTATTCGTCAGATATTCAGCACAAGCCCAAGCAAGTGATAAACCATCGTAGGTACTGGTACCACGACCAATTTCATCCATCAATACTAAGCTGTTCGCCGTGGCATTATGCAAGATGTTCGCTGTTTCCGTCATTTCTACCATGAAGGTTGAACGGCCGGATGCCAAATCATCTGATGCACCAATACGGGTAAAGATACGGTCGATTAATGATGTTGTTACTTGTTCTGCCGGTACAAAGCTACCGATGTGCGCCATTAACGTGATCAACGCTGTTTGACGCATGTATGTCGATTTACCGCCCATGTTTGGACCGGTAATGATTAACATGCGACGCTCTGGGTTGAGTTGCACTGGGTTGGCAATAAACGGTTCTGTCATCACTTGTTCAACCACAGGGTGGCGACCATTGGTAATATCGATACCCGGTTTAACGCTAATCGTTGGGCGGCAGTAGTTTAAAGTTTCTGCGCGCTCGGCAAAGTTACACAGTACATCGAGTTCAGATAATGCCGCCGCACTGTCTTGTAAAGCTGGGATGTAAGGTAATAATTTATCTAATAGTTGTTCGTATAACTGTTTTTCTAGCGCCAGTGATTTACCTTGGCTACTCAGCACTTTATCTTCGTGCTCTTTCAGCTCTGGAATAATATAACGTTCGGTGTTTTTCAGTGTTTGACGGCGGATGTAATGTACTGGCACTTGATCTGATTGCAGACGGCTGACTTCGATGAAGTAACCGTGCACGCGGTTATAACCCACTTTTAAGGTTGGAATACCGGTCTGCTGTTTTTCACGTTCTTCTAACGCGTGCAAGTAGTCTGTCGCGCCTTGGCTTAGTTCACGCCATTCATCGAGTTCTTTATTATAACCGGGGGCTATCACGCCACCGTCACGAATTAATACCGGCGGATTGTCGATAACCGCAAAGCTTAATAACGTTTCCAGTTCACTAAATTCGCCAGCCAGTTGTTGTAGTGAACTTAAGTGATCGGCATGGTGCTCTGTAAGCAGAGTTTGCAGTTCTGGCAGTTGCTGGAATGCATTGCGTAAACGCACCAGATCGCGTGGGCGAGCAGAACGCAGTGATAAACGCGCAATAATACGTTCGATATCACCAATAGTACGCAGTACCGGTTGGATGCTGTTTAATGCGCCCACATCCAATAACGATTGAATGCTTGATTGGCGTTGCTCTAATACTAAGCTATCGCGGACCGGCTGATGTAGCCAGCGTTTTAATAGACGGCTGCCCATCGGTGTTGAAGTATGATCGAGTATTTCAGCCAGGGTATTATCAGTGCCGCCAGATAAGTTTTGGGTCAGTTCTAAATTGCGACGTGTTGCTGCATCCATCACCACCATTTGCTCGGTTTGTTCAAGCTTGATGGCACGGATATGCGGTAATGCTGTGCGCTGGGTTTCTTTGACATACTGCATTAAGCAGCCTGCTGCACACAATGCTACTGGTGAGTTTTCAACACCAAAACCGACCAGATCTTTAGTGCCAAACTGTTGGCATAAAACGTTGCGGCCAGTTTGTAAATCAAACTCCCATTCAGGGCGACGACGTAGACCCTTAAGGTGTTTAATATGTTGAACTGATTCAAACGACTCACAATATAATAACTCCGCAGGTTCAGTACGCTGCAGCTCTGCAAGTAAGGTTTCTTCAGAATTAAATTGATTAATCAGGAAACGACCACTTCCCATATCAAGGGTGGCATAACCAAAAGTACTACCGTCATGAAATAATGCGGCGAGTAGATTGTCATTACGCTCGGTGAGTAAGGCCTCGTCACTGACAGTACCAGGCGTAACAATACGCACGATTTTACGCTCAACCGGGCCTTTTGAGGTTGCTGGATCGCCAATTTGCTCACAAATAGCTACCGATTCGCCACTACGCACTAGCTTTGCGAGATAACCTTCTAATGAATGATAGGGAATCCCCGCCATTGGAATTGGGTTACCATTTGACTTGCCACGCTTGGTCAACGAGATACCTAAAAGCTGTGAGGCTTTTTTAGCATCATCATAAAATAACTCGTAAAAGTCACCCATACGATAAAATAATAAGATATCTGGTTGCTCAGCTTTTAACTTAAAAAATTGCTGCATCATAGGCGTGTGATTAGGTAAGTCTTTAGGTGCAAGAAAGTCAGGTTGCATAGCGGCTCGGTTCTGAAAAAATAATTGCCGCTATAATAACAATGCTAAAGCATGGTGGCGACTGTATTTTTTTGTTGATAAATATGAGTTAGGAATAATTTTTAAAAAAATATTATTTTATTGCTTGATACTGTATGAACGAACAGTATACTTAAGCCATAAAATTAAATACTCGATTATGCCTCAGGGGAATAAAATGGACGCGAATAAAGAAAAAGCCTTAGCAGCTGCACTTGGACAAATTGAAAAACAATTTGGTAAAGGTTCGATCATGAAGCTAGGTGATAACCGTACCATGGACGTAGAAACAGTTTCTACTGGTTCACTTTCTCTTGATATCGCATTGGGTGCTGGTGGTTTACCGATGGGACGTATCGTTGAAATTTACGGTCCAGAATCAAGTGGTAAAACAACGCTGACGTTAGAAGTTATCGCATCTGCACAGCGTGATGGTAAAATCTGTGCCTTTATCGATGCTGAGCATGCGCTTGATCCAATCTATGCTGGTAAGTTGGGCGTCGATATTAATGAATTATTAGTATCTCAACCAGATACCGGTGAGCAAGCATTAGAAATTTGTGACATGCTAGCACGCTCTGGTGCTGTTGATATTATTGTTATCGATTCTGTAGCAGCGCTAACACCAAAAGCTGAAATTGAAGGCGACATGGGCGATAGCCACATGGGTCTGCAAGCACGTATGTTATCGCAAGCAATGCGTAAATTAACGGGTAACTTAAAAACGACTAACACTATGTGTATCTTCATTAACCAAATTCGTATGAAGATTGGTGTTATGTTTGGTTCACCTGAAACAACCACGGGTGGTAATGCACTTAAATTCTACGCGTCAGTGCGTTTAGATATTCGTCGTATTGGTTCAGTGAAAGATGGCGACGAGATCACGGGTAATGAAACACGTGTTAAAGTGGTAAAAAACAAAATTGCAGCACCATTTAGACAAGCTGAATTCCAAATCCTATACGGTAAAGGTTTTAACCGTAACGGTGAATTAATTGACCTAGGTGTTAAAGAGAAGCTAATTGAAAAAGCTGGCGCTTGGTATTCATACAAAGGTGAGAAAATCGGTCAAGGTAAAGCTAAATCAACACAATTCCTTATCGATAATCCAGCTATTGCCGCTGAAATCGATGGTTTGATCCGTGATAACCTACTTGGCAATAAAGACGAAGAAGTGGCCGTTGTTAATACGCCTGAAACTGAAAACGAATTTTAATTCTGCTATCGATTAGCGCTGAGTCATTAGACTTACGTTGATTGAACAAGATGAATGTTAAAAAAGGCAGGGTTGGTGACATCCTGCCTTTTTATTATGCATTTTTTCATGGGGTTATTTATTGGACTTTATTCACAGATTTCTTGATCATAACCACGCCCGTTAGTGCCATTAATACCAGCAATCCTAAACCGATATAACCAAACCATTGATCAAATAATTTATTGCCAGTCCAGCGTAGGTAATGAATATCATACATGGTGTTGAAGAAGCGACTATCTGCACCTTGTTGACGTAGACTTAACCGAGACCAATCAAACATCAGCTTTACCTTCGTATCCGTCAATGCGACCCCATCTTGATAGTTTAATACTGAGCCATAGCGGTCAGGATTATGTTTTATCGCATCTTGTAATAAGTTGATGATGCTCTGTGAGCTTGGTTCTGACAGCGTTTGGTTATCTAAAGGGTTAATATGCTGCCATTTGTTGGCTACTTTAATCCGATAATGGCTGCCTAAAATACTGCGGTTTATTGCAATTGCTTGCCACTCAGGCTGAGGCGCTAGCGGTAATGTTGAAGTGAGTGGATAGCTGGTGACTTGCAATTGCTCGTAGGCATTTTTATAACCAGGTTTAATCAAAAAGAATGCCCCAGTAAGCGCCCAGAGAGTCACTGGTAATATTAAGGCATAACCAAGATAGCGGTGGAGTTTGTAGCTATTCATGAGGGTCTATTAAAGGAAATGTTGTTAGGTATTCTACGGTTTAATGATGAAAAAACCAGTTTCGATGGTTATTATGACGGAAAGGTTATGATTAACGATTTGCTTACCGTCGCCAAGTTACAAAAAAGCACCTTCTAAAAGGTGCCTTTAACATCTTTAAATATCAATGAATTAGAATTTAGCTGAAACTTGTAATACAAAGCCGTCGATACCATAGGTAGCATCGTCACCAGTTGAATTGCCTGAATTAAGGCCTCCATCGCTAAATTCACCGTCTTGGTACACACTGTAAGCGCCATTTTTACTGACAGTTGCGGCAAGATCAATATGCACTAGCTCCATTGGCGAAATACCAAACCCTAAGGTATAGAGATCGTCGCGCATATCATTTAAATCATGACGCACACCAGCACGTAATTGAAGAGCGTTAAATAAGTTAACTTCTACACCACCGCGGGCATAACGTGATTCACTGTTACTTTCAAAGCCGATAGCATCGTTTAAGTCCATTTCTGCGGTTAATGTCGCATAGCTATGATGTAATGCAAAACCGGCTGTGACTAAGGGAGCTAATGTGAAGATCAGTTTTTCATCTGCTTGATTGATACCTTTATAGGCCGTGGTTTCTATTTCTAGATTTTTCTTCAGCATATTACGGCCACTAACAGCTACACGGAATATATCATAAAAATCAAGGGCAATACCGGCATCTAAATTAAAATGACTTTGCATATCGAGCCCGTCCAGAAAGCCATCTTCAAATTTACGTAAACCATTGTCATCAAGAGAAATATCATAACTATAAGTGTCGATACGCTGGTATTTTGGAGATATCCCAATCGAGACTTTGGCAATGTTAGCATCCCAGTTCATTGATAATGCTAAACCGAGGTCGGAAACCGATACTCCGGCTAAATTCACCTTACTGTCGAGGTCATCTAAGTTCTGGCTCTTGGCAAGGTCAATATCATTCTGACTCACTTTCGCTGTTGCGACACTGGTCATATAAGAGTTACCAAAGAAAGCCACAGATAAAGCACTGCTGGGTAATGCAATCGCAAAACTGGTGCCGGCGTTGATGCCCATACGTTGGCCATCAAACTCACCCAGTGCATTTGCATACGCTGCCGCGGTTGATGGGTTGCTGTTATTGTCATAAGCTTCCAGTGTGGTTTTGACGTTATCTAAGGCACCTAAAAATGCATCGGATGTTTCAGTTTGAATACCAAAAGAGGTGGGTGCATAACGGGTATGACCATTATCACTGTAAGGGATAGCCGGTAAGATCATTCCGATATAATCGGTGTTACCTTGACCCAATAAGGCTGGGTTCACAAAGGCGGCAGTAACAAAATCTGAAGACGCGACACCTGCACCTCCCATCGCATCATTACGGGCATCAAAATAAAGCTGAGAAGCGAACACGGTTGGTGTGAGCGCGTTGGTTAGTGCTGCAGTAATAAGTAAACGTTTCATATCAATCCCTGATGTTTATGCGATGTCATGCTTATTAAGTAAATGCTAGCGTGAGAATGTGCCGATTAATCCGTTAATCGACCCTGTATTTCGCTGTCATGAACCGTGAGTGATGTATGTTGCTTGATGGCTAAATAGTAGCATTGGATTAAATGAACTTAAGTTTGATGTTAAGTACTAGATTACAAGGATGGATCTGTGATCCAGATCTTTTCGTTTGAATTGCCGCCGATTTCGTTAGATTGATTTGGTCAGTCTTGTATCTCTCTAATATAGCGAGTATAAATAGCTAGACTCACGGTGAGAAACTAAATTTTATAATATGAATATATTAGCGTGGTATGCACTCGGCGGGAGTTAAGTAGCAAAGTATGAGGTGACGGTTTCATACTTTCATTCCTAGTATCGTCATGCATGACAATACAACTCGAGCTAATCACTCGTACGCTTATCTTTAAGTAAATATCTGCATTAAGTTGGCAATATTTAGCTATTATAGAAAGAATAAAAACAATAAATAAGAGGTTATTTTTGTGCTTGAAGCAAACTACGAACAGCAATTAACGAAATTATTACCTTGGCAGAAAGTGAGCTTTATTGCGGCACTTGCCGAGCGTAGTTTTCCGAACTACAAATTATTTTCTGAAGCTTGTGAAACCGGTGATGCGAAGCAATTCCGTTTATCATTAGATCTATTTTGGGAATCATTAACGGTTAAAAGTAGTAAAATCAACTTTGCTATTCAATTTGATCGCTTTGAACCAATCATTCCAGAGCTAGATAAATTTGATGTGTATGGCGTTTACCCTGCGCTTGATGCATGTGTAATCTTGAACAGCGCGTTTAATAGTTTAGTCGGCCCAGATCCGGACGTGAACGAAGCGATTAATGCATCACGTGTATCGGTTGGTACTGTGGCGAGTTATTTAGAGGCGCTAGCGGGTGAAGAACTTGACGACGCGATCATCTTTGCTGATGAACTAATGCAAAAAGAATTCGAATTTCAACAAGCGGTACTGGATCTATTAACCGTACAGAAATCAGCTGAGAGTATCAAAGCAATACGCCAGTTTGCCAAAAATGATGGTATTTCTAACATTGGTATTACCTTAGATTAAGGGGTTGAAATATCATTAAACAGCCGTCATCACTGGTATTCACGGCGGTTGTGATAAGCTAAAAGAGCAATAATAGTGGCTTTGGGATGATGTTTTTTTGTACATAGAGTGAGATTAGTGTGAGCGCTACCTCATTTGTTGATTATTCTCTCAGCAATTGACTTAATTAAAGCGATAAATCCTTTGCGGTCAAAGGTTTTTTTGAATAAAGTGTTTAACAGTTTAATGTTATTGAATAGTGGAAAGGACATTCTTATGAACAAAACTCAATTAATCGATGCAGTTGCAGCGAAAGCAGATCTAACTAAAGTACAAGCTAAAGCAGCACTAGAAGAGATCCTAAATGCGATCACTGATAGCCTTAAAGAAAAAGAAGCTGTACAGCTAATTGGTTTCGGTACTTTTAAAGTAAGCGAACGTTCAGCACGTACTGGCCGTAACCCACAAACGGGTGAAGAAATTCAGATTTCTGCTGCTACAATTCCAGCATTCGTTGCTGGTAAAGCACTGAAAGATGCAGTTAAAAACGCAAACAAATAAGCATTAATTTTTATTCATTTAAAAATTAATAAAAAAAGCACCTTAAACAGGTGCTTTTTTATTATCTACGATTTATGGTCATACCGATAGCCGCTGGTTTTAAGGTGCAGTTGTAGCCTTATTATCATCTGCGGGTTGCACGCGTACACGCTGGATAACATTGTTTTCTATTTCTAATACTTCCAGTGGGTGGCCTTCTATTTTAAGGCTGATATTCGCCTCTGGGATCTCTTCCAAATATTCTAAAATTAAACCATTCAATGTTTTTGGCCCGTCAGTAGGGAAGTGCCAGTTCATTTCTTTATTAATATCACGTACGTTTGCAGTACCATCAATAATATAACTACCGTCAGCTTGAGCCTCAATCTCTTCACTTGCAGAAGGCGCCATTGTGGTTGTAAAGTCACCAACAATCTCTTCTAAAATATCTTCTAGGGTTACTAGACCCTGAATATCACCATACTCGTCCACAATTAAGCCGATACGCTCTTTCTTGCGTTGGAACTTTAATAGCTGCACGTTAAGCGGCGTCGATTCAGGAATGAAGTACAGCTCTTTTACCGCACGTAAAAGACTGGTTTTATCAAACTGTTCTTTTAATAGCAGGCGTAATGCATCACGGGTATGCACAAAACCAACCGCGTCATCAATAGTGTCACGATACAGCAATACTTTAGTGTGTGAGATATTACGTAATTGACGTAACAGGATCTCCCATTCATCGTTAATATCAATGGCGATGATCTCGTTACGCGGTACCATGATGTCATCAACTGTCACTTTTTCAAGATCAAGAATACTGATCAACATATCTTGGTGACGTTGCGGGATCATCGAGCCAGCTTCATGCACCACTGTGCGCAGCTCTTCAGAGTTCAATGCGCCGGAGTGATTATGATTGACATTAATGCGGAAAAGACGCAATAAGCCATTGGAAATGATATTAACCAGCCATACCAGTGGATAAAATAGCGTTAATAACGGGCGTAAGATAAATGAACTTGGGAATGCTACTTTTTCAGGATGCAGCGCAGCGAGCGTTTTCGGGGTTACTTCTGCAAAAATCAGGATGACAATCGTTAACAGGCTGGTTGAAATAGCCAAACCGAGGGCTTCGTTTTCGGCAAATAAACGCATGCCAATGATAGTTGCTATAGATGAGGCCAAGATATTGACCAGGTTGTTACCAATTAAAATGAGACCAATCAAGCGATCTGGTCTATCGAGGAGTTTTTCTACACGTTTCGCACCCGTATGGTTATTCTTAACCAGGTGCTTAAGCCTGTAACGATTGAGGGACATCATGCCTGTTTCTGAACTAGAGAAATAGGCTGATATAAGGATTAAAATAGCCAGGAGGCCAAATAAGGTCCCTGTTGATATGTCGTCCAAGTGTTATCCTTTGATTACGCGTGTGTGAGTATAATAATTTATAGGTGTCTGTTGTCTGTTGTCAGTTTCGTTAAGGACTAATTGAGTAGAACCTCTTTTACAAAACGAGAACCGAAGTAGGCTAGTGATAGTAGTATAGAACCAAATAATGTACCAAATGCAATCTTATTGCTACGCCAACCTTGCTTAAAGTGTCCCCAGAGTAATACTGAATAGAACAACCAAGCTAAGATAGATAATACGGTCTTATGGGCCTGTGTATGAGTAAAGGCATCTTCAAAAAATATAAAACTGGTCAGTATCGCAATCGACAATAATACTAAACCCACGCTGAGTAATCTTATCAGTTGTTTTTCTATTGTCATTAATGATGGTAGTGCGGGGTGCATAGCGATGGGACGCTTGTGCTTGAGTTGATAATCTAAGTAAGCCATTTGCAGCGCAAGTAGGCTTGCTACAATGAACGCGGCATAGGCAAAAAGGATCACTACAATGTGGACTACCAGTGGCGTGTTATCGCTTAGGTTGGAAATATAAATTGTCGGTAATAGATAGCTTAATGTAATGATAATCGCTGAAAAACCATAGACGATAGGTAATAAAGGTAATATTTTAAACTTATTAATCGACAGCGTCATGATCATCGATATCAGTAAACTGATAAGCGCAACAACATTGATAATGCTCAGGTTAATTCCTGCTGCTGTAACAATATCAAATCCCATCCAGAATAAGTGGCAAAGTGTTGCACCTGCTCCTAACATGAAGATAGTACGTATACTCGGCTGCTGCGTGACAGTTAAGGCTTTAATGCAATAATAAGTTGCAGCTATGTAGAAGATAATAGCGCCGAGAGCAAACAGTTCCATAGGGCTCACTTTAATGTTGATTTATATGTAGTTATACACTCCAGTATACGCTTGCTGTATCTATAGAGCCATATTCAAATGCATTATTTGGAAAGGAAAATATTATTTTTTTATAAAACAATGCCTAGGATGACTTGAGTGTGTGATTTTTGCCCTCAAATAAGGTTATAATCATCAGTAATTATTGCATTTAATCTAATTTATAACGGATAACGTCATGTTTGAGAATTTAACCGATCGCTTATCGGCAACGCTGAAAAACGTCAGCGGCCGTGGTCGTTTGACTGAAGATAATGTCAAAGAGACACTACGTGAAGTGCGCATGGCGTTACTCGAAGCGGATGTTGCTTTACCAGTCGTACGCGAATTTATTAAAAACGTAAAAGAAAAAGCCCTAGGCCAAGATGTGTCTAAGAGTCTAAACCCAGGTCAAGCCTTCATCAAGATCGTGCAAACGGAACTTGAGTCGGCAATGGGTGAAGCCAACGAAACATTGAATCTTGCTGCGCAACCGCCAGCTGTATTAATGATGGCGGGTTTACAAGGTGCGGGTAAAACCACCTCTGTAGCCAAATTAGCGCTGTTTTTAAAACAACGAGAAAAGAAATCAGTATTGGTTGTAAGTGCCGACGTTTACCGTCCAGCGGCAATCAAACAGCTAGAAACATTAGCGCAAGAAGTTGATGTTGAATTTTTCCCAAGTAATATCGAACAGAAACCTGTTGATATTGCCAATGCGGCCATTGAATACGCACGTAAATCATTTATTGATGTTGTGATTGTCGATACTGCGGGTCGTTTACATGTCGATACCGACATGATGCAAGAGATTCAAGATTTACACGCAGCGATTAACCCAATTGAAACCTTGTTTGTTGTTGATGCGATGACAGGTCAAGATGCGGCAAATACAGCAGCGGCATTTAATGAGAGCTTGCCATTAACAGGTATCATCTTAACCAAAGCCGATGGTGATGCGCGTGGTGGTGCAGCATTGTCGATTCGTCATATTACGGGTAAACCAATTAAGTTTATCGGTATGGGTGAAAAAATTGATGCATTGGAACCTTTCCATCCAGAGCGTATCGCGTCTCGTATTCTCGGTATGGGTGATGTTCTATCACTTATCGAAGAAGTTGAACGTAAAGTAGATAAAGACAAAGCCGAAAAACTGGCGAAAAAAGTTCAGAAAGGTAAAGGCTTTGATTTAGAAGATTTCCGTGACCAACTTGTGCAAATGAAAAGCATGGGCGGCATGATGGGCATGATGGATAAGTTACCTGGCATGAACGAGGTACCTGACGCTGTTAAAGACCAAATGGATGATAAATTAACGAACCGTATGGAAGCGATTATTAATTCGATGACACCAGCTGAACGTCAGCGTCCTGAAATCATCAAAGGTTCACGTAAGCGTCGTATTGCGACAGGTTCTGGTACCCAGATCCAAGACGTGAACAAACTGCTTAAACAGTTTACCCAGATGCAAAAAATGATGAAAAAAATGTCGGGCAAAGGCGGCATGAAAAAAATGATGGGTAAAATGAAAGGTATGATGCCACCAGGAATGGGCGGCGGTATGGGAGGAATGGGTGGTGGTAAAGGACCGTTTGGTTAATCCACCATTTTAAATTCCTTCTTTATATAGTCATTTTTATCTAAAGCCCTGCCAATTATAGCAGGGCTTTTTTATTTCAGCTTATTCTCGCTAACTTGTATTTGAATGACGTAATTACAGCATAATGATTGTTTATAGTATAAATAGCGCTAACTAAAGTGTTCGTGTCACACAATAGGGTTGCTTTTAATTAAAATAAGAGTAAAATTGCGCGACTTCGAATCGTCTCATTCGTGAGTACTATTTGAACTAAATGGGACCTTGTCAGTGCAAGGTCGGAATACACACTTAATTTATAAAGAGGACGATATGGTAACTATTCGTTTATCTCGTGGTGGTTCTAAGAAATCACCTTTCTATACAGTTGTTGTTACAGACAGCCGTAACGCTCGTGATGGTAAATTCATCGAGAAGCTAGGTTTCTTTAACCCAATGGCTGCTGGTCAAGAAGAACGTGTTCGTCTTGACAACGTGAAAATTGAAGCTTGGGTTGCTAAAGGCGCTACAGTTTCAAACACAGTTGCTAAGTTAATCAAAGACGCTGCTAAAGCTGCTTAATTATCTTAAGGTAAGGAGATCTTGTGAGTTCAACTGACAAACCGATGGTAGTTGGCCGTCTTGGTGCTGTTTACGGCATTAAGGGCTGGATAAAAATCAACTCCTTTACCGATATTCCTGAAGGGATTTTTGACTATTCACCTTGGCTTATCGAGCAAAAGGGCGAATGGGTTGAAGTGGCGATTGAAGATTGCAAACGTCATGGCAAAGGTTTAGTTGCTAAGTTAGTTGGTATTGATGTACGTGAAGAAGCGCAGGCCCTTACGGGTGCTGAGATTGCTATTAACGCAGATCAACTTCCAGAATTAGAAGATGAGTATTACTGGCGCGATATCATTGGCTGCTCTGTTGAGACAGACAAAGGTTACACGTTAGGTAAAGTCACTGATATGATGGAAACCGGTTCTAACGACGTATTAGTAATTAAAGCGAATGCAACAGATGCCTTCGGAAAAAAAGAACGGTTAATCCCGTATCTTGATGGGCAAGTAATTATCAGTGTTGATATTACAGCTCAAAAAATTATTGTTAATTGGGATCCGAGTTTTTAAGACTCATGGTCAGCGGAGGCTAGTATGTGGTTAGGGGTTATAAGCCTTTTTCCAGAGATGTTTGATGCCATCACTGAGCAAGGAGTCATCGGTCGAGCAATAAAACGCGATCTGCTTAAGTTCCAAACTTGGAACCCTAGGGATTTTGCCCACGATAAACATAAGACGGTCGATGATCGCCCTTATGGTGGTGGCCCTGGCATGTTGATGATGGTTCAACCATTACGAGATGCTATCCATGCAGCAAAACAGGCGGCAGGTGGTGAGGCGAAAGTTATTTATCTTTCACCGCAAGGACGTAAATTGGATCAAGCTGGCGTACTGGACTTGGCAACAAATGAAAAGATGATTTTTATTTGTGGTCGTTATGAAGGTATTGATGAGCGTATCATCCAATCGGAAGTTGATGAAGAGTGGTCTATCGGTGACTTCGTGTTAACTGGTGGTGAACTTGCCGCAATGACGATGATTGATGCTGTCTCACGCATGATCCCTGGTGTTTTAGGCACTCAGGCATCCGCAGAGCAAGATTCGTTTGCAGACGGTCTTTTAGATTGTCCGCATTATACGCGT
This sequence comes from Moritella sp., assembly GCF_033791185.1. Lineage (GTDB taxonomy): Bacteria > Pseudomonadota > Gammaproteobacteria > Enterobacterales > Moritellaceae > Moritella. The sequence goes on from NZ_JASJHF010000104.1 coordinate 41,738, forward strand.
CCGGAAGTGTTAGATGGTATGGTCGTTCCTAAGGTTCTCCTTAGTGGCAATCATAGTAAAATTAGCCAATATAGACAGAAACAGTCTTTAGCTCGAACGTTAGAACGACGACCTGATTTATTAAGTAACCTAGCTCTGACTGATCTGCAAGAAAAAATTCTTGTTGAGATCGTTCGCGAAAGTCGCGAGTTAAAGTAGAGTTTTTCAGTTTATTCTAGGGTATAGAAAATGAGCAACATTATTGCACAGATCGAACAAGATCAAATGAAAACAGATCTACCAACTTTTGCACCAGGTGCTACAGTTGTAGTTCAAGTTAAAGTTGTTGAAGGTGATAAATCACGTCTACAGGCTTTTGAAGGCGTAGTTATCGCTAAACGTAACCGTGGTCTGCACTCTGCATTCACAGTACGTAAAATCACTTCAAACGGTGAAGGTGTGGAACGTGTATTCCAAACACATTCTCCAGTGGTAGCAAGCATCACTGTTAAGCGTCACGGCGATGTTCGTCAAGCTAAGCTATACTACCTACGTGGTCTTACTGGTAAAGCTGCACGTATTAAAGAAAAATTGGGTAAACGTAAGTAATCCATTTTTCATGCAGTTTAAGGTCCGTCATCTGACGGGCCTTTTTTTTGCCTGATTTTTAGGTAGCTATTAAATAACGACAGTTTCATATTATCGCGATCAGATATTAAAGTGCTTTTTGAGTAACTGATGGGTAAAGGCTTTTTTAAGATAAAAACCGCGTGGTCGCACCTGAATAATCTCCCCCTCGCTGCCATACGCCTTAGTACGCACTTTATTGTTGGCTGCCTTAGGGCGAAGTTGTAAAAATTTACCGTGACGAGCAGTGATCTGTTCTACTTGCCCAAGCGCGATCATATCCATTAGTTCTTCCCAGTCTTCTTGTAACTGTGCATTCTCAACTGCATCGGGCTGCCAGAGTAATGGTGAGCCAACTATCCGCTCAGCCACAGGAATATCACGCTCACCAAGTACTGGGATCCATAATACCTGTTTTAATTTGTTGGCGACGTTACAGGTTTGCCAGCTGATGCCATGGTTTCCGGTGAGTGGTGCGACGCACACGAACGTTGTTTCAAGGGGTTTGCCTTGCGCATTAATCGGAATAGTTTTGAGTTCAACACCAAGCTCGGGAAAATCTTGAATTGGTTTACTACCTGCCGTCGCGCCAAGGTGAAGTTCTAAGAGTTGACCGATCCAACCTTTTTCCTTACGCAAGTCATTCGGTACGGTGAGGTTATGTAGCGTGGCTATTTGCTGTAAATTGAATCCAGCAATATCTTGTGCTCGAGTCATAAGCTCATTGATGTTATGGGGTTCGTTAATCAGTGCTGGCATATCAAATGATTCTATATATCAAGGTTTCTACTAGCAGAATAACATTTTTAAATCTAGCTGTTAACGGTCGTTTTTCATACAAAGTGAGACGTCGGTCTCATTTTTATGTTGCACAGATGTTTTCGTTGAAGTTAACCCAAATAGGTTACTGTTTTTTATGCATTTTATATCTAATTGATGAGGGGGAGAATAATTCTAGCGGTATTTTATTATGTTAAATGACAATAATGGAAACTCTGCACAAGGTTATCCACAGAAAAAGTGGATAACTTGCCATTGGCATGGCTTTATTTGTTAATAAATATCGATAATAGCCATTGGCAGCCCTAATTTTCGTATGAATTGTCACTTTTCCACACCTGATATGTGCATAACTGTTTATATTGTGGATTAGGACGATAATTATGGATATATTGATGCTTTATTGACCAGTTGTTGAGGGGCTAAAGTTTGAGCATCTCTCTGCTAAAGGAAGACACTGCTAAGTCGACTATTGTTGGTAAATAGACGCTATTTTGGCTTGGTAAAGGGATCTTTGGTAAAACAAGCCGTGTAAATTTGCTGCTTATTGATTTATATGAAACAATCAAGTTAACTAAGTTCTACCCTTAAGGTGCTAATGTGATTGATAGCGATGGCTATCGTCTTAATGTAGGCATCCTAATTTGTAATCGTGAAGGTCAAGTTTTATGGGCTAAACGTTGTGGGCAACATTCTTGGCAATTTCCGCAAGGTGGTGTAGATAATGGAGAGTCTGCAGAGCAAGCAATGTATCGAGAACTGTATGAAGAAGTTGGACTCAAAGCGAATCATGTTTCGATTCTAGCCACTTCTAAAACATGGTTGAAATATAAATTACCAAAGCGATTAGTCAGATGGGATAGTAAACCAGTCTGCATTGGACAAAAGCAAAAATGGTTTTTACTGCGTCTGGAAGCGGATGACAGTCAGATCGACTTTAAACGCACAGGGCATCCGGAATTTGATGATTGGCGTTGGGTCAGTTATTGGTATCCCGTACGTCAGGTGGTATCGTTTAAAAAAGACGTTTATCGTCGTGTAATGAAAGAGTTTGCACCCGTGGCATTACCTTTTTTACGCAAAGACATCAAACGTAAACGACGTTAATGCTAAATAATGCCTGCGTATTGAATTATCTATGATTCAATACAAAGGCATTACTTATTCACCACTTCAGAAGAATACCTCTATTCTTGTTATTTTAGCTTGTTGAACACCCTCTAATACTTTGGTTTCATTTACCTTATTTTACCGATTCTATTACTGCAGTGGCTTTGTTGTGACTGGCATTTGGTGTAAGGTGTGTTTTAACTTTACTGCCTTAGCATAGGCGAGCTCTTTCTTTTACTCAGGAACGCAACGATGTCGCAGACATATCTACAATATCCAGAAATTGATCCTATTGCGATCAGCCTTGGTCCTATCAATGTGTATTGGTATGGGTTGATGTATTTACTTGGTTTTTTATTTGCTAATTGGATGGGTAATCGTCAAGCAGCTAAACCGGGAAGTAAGTGGGATAAAGAAGAAGTTGGTGATTTATTATTTTATGGTTTCCTCGGTGTTATCCTCGGTGGTCGGATCGGTTACGTGCTGTTCTATAATTTTGGTTTATTCCTTGATGATCCTATGTACTTATTCCGTATCACCGACGGTGGCATGTCATTCCACGGCGGTCTGATTGGTGTGTTATTAGCATTTGCTTATTTTGGTCGTAAGACCCAACGTTCATTTTTTGTCATTGCCGATTTTATTGCTCCTATGGTGCCATTTGGTTTAGCGGCTGGCCGTATTGGTAATTTTATCAATGGCGAACTGTGGGGACGCGTGACGGATGTGCCTTGGGCGATGATCTTCCCAACCGGTGGTGATTTACCACGTCACCCGAGTCAGTTGTATCAGTTTGCAATGGAAGGGGTATTACTACTTGTTATTTTACAAATATTTGCCCGCAAACCGCGTCCTGTTGGCGCTATTTCAGGTCTGTTCTTATTTGGTTACGGTATTTTCCGTTTTGTGGCTGAGTACTTCCGCCAACCTGATTCACAGTTAGGGCTTTATTTTGACTTAATTAGTATGGGGCAAATTTTATCAACGCCAATGATCTTCCTCGGTGCGTTAATTATGTTTATTGCGTATAAAAAACCGACGTTATTTAGTGCTAAAACCGATAAATAGTATTGTGTTAAACAAACTGAGATACCAATGCTATGCTTAGGTATTGGTATCTTATCGATGTAATTATCATTTTTGAACTGGTGTTGCCGGTTATACTTACCACCGGTAAAATAAATTAATAGATGAAACGGCTAAGTAGTATTGGGTTTACGTCTCAACCTGATGTTATGTTTACTCTGTTACTTGCCTACCTAATTATACGCTGTTAATAACAACAAGCGAATTCGACAAGCTACTCGCTTAGCCATGAGTCATACTGAAATATGAATGTTCCCTCTATTTTTTTAGTTGCGTTTGGATTGATTTTTTTATCGACCAGCTTTAAACCGGCCATTAAAATTTATAAACAAGAGCGCAGTGTAGGCTGGCTGTTACTGTTGTTATTAATCATATTCTTCTTTTTTGGTTACTGTGCTTTTCTTTATTACCTCACCACTATTTCGACAGTTTCTATTGTTGAAATTTGCCTATCGAGCATTTTATTTGGTGGTAGTATTTTTGTCTTTATGGTGATTAATTTTAGTCTTGCTAGCATCGAGGAACTGCGTCGTGTTGCGCAACAGGAGCGCCATAATGCCTTACATGATTCATTAACGGGCTTACCTAATCGTTTACATTTAATGGAGTCGCTGTCTGCGAAAGTCGTTGCCGCAGCGCCTTTCTCGGTATTTGTATTAGATTTAAATGATTTTAAGCAAATCAATGATGTGGTCGGACATTATTATGGCGACCAACTGCTGATTAAATTATCGAACAGACTGTCAGCGGTATTACCCGAGGATTGTTTTTTTTCGCGTGTAGGGGGCGATGAGTTTGTCTTGCTGCTTGATGCGATTGAGCACTCAGAAATTAGTCAGTTAGTGGCGATTGTAGATAAAGCATTAATTACCCCATTTAATATTAATAGCTATAACTTTAATGTATGTATAAGTACTGGCGTCAGTCTATTCCCCTCTCATAGTCGGACTATTGCGCCATTATTACAGAAAGCGGATACGGCAATGTATGAATCGAAAAAGCGGCTGGTGCCTTATCGACTATACAACGACACCTTAGACCATGATGCCAAAGCCCGTCTGGCTATATCGAGTAAATTAAACCTTGCATTAATAGAAAATCAATTTCAGTTGTATTACCAACCGTTGATAAAATTACAAACGACTAAGGTACATCATTTTGAAGCCTTGTTACGTTGGCCGCAAGCAGATGGTAGTTTTATTCCACCGGATCAGTTTATTCCATTGGCTGAGCAAAATGGCACGATCCGTCAAGTGACGCTATGGGTGTTAGATAATATTACCCAGCATTTAGCGCACTTTGCTCAGCAAGATATCGATGCGTGTATCCACATTAATTTATCCGCTCGCGATCTACAAGATGATGGCTTTTCTACCCGACTGGCAAGCTTGGTTCGCGAGGGGCGGTTATCTCCAGCACAATTGGTTTTAGAGGTCACTGAAACGGCAATTATGGCTGACGTAGCGAAAACCCGCGAGATCCTTTCTCAGCTCTCCCATCAGGGATTTCGCATCAGCTTGGATGACTTTGGTACTGGCTTTTCGTCACTGTCTATTTTAAGAGAGCTGCCGATTAATCAAATTAAGATTGATCGTTCATTTGTGATGGCAATGCATAACGGTAATACCAATAATGCTATTGTCCGTTCAATCGTATTTTTAGCACAAAACCTTGGTTGTAGTGTGGTTGCAGAAGGTGTCGAGACCAAAGCCATCGCGGCCGAATTGGCGCTATTGAAGTGTGATTACTTACAAGGTTATTATTACTGTAAACCGCTACCACTTGCGTTAGTGTTTCCTTACTGTGAACAGCAAGGTTGGAAAGTGACATTGCAGGAATAGTAAGTGGTTATTAAAAGTGAAAGAGGGCGTTAGCTTTATCAGCCAACGCCCTCTCTATTTTCGGATTACTTGTTATAAGTACTATACCGAGAATGGATACTTAATCGCATCATGGTGTTGATAATCGGTCACTTCAAAATCAGCCATAGTTACCCACGTTTCTAAGTCTTCTAGGGTCTTAATTTTTGGGTTTATGTGTAATTTTGGTAGCGCGAGTGGTTCGCGTTTTAACTGTACGTCACGCATCAACTCCAGTTGGTCTTCATAAATATGTGCGTTAACAATTTTATGGTATGCCTGGCCTGCTTTATGGCCAGTTATTTGTGCAACCAATGCTAACAATACGTGTACTTGTACCATATTGAAATTTAGCCCTAGCGGCACGTCACACGAACGCTGTGTACTGTTTAGGTATAACGTATCACCGAGTAGTGAAAAGTGGTGACTGTACATGCAAGGGCGTAAACAACCCAGTTCAAATGCACCCGGGTTGAAGAAGGTTAAGATCTCGCCACGGTTATCAATACCCTTGCTTAAGTCATCAATAATTTGACGTAATAAATCGACGGTACCGCCTTGTGGTTTTACCCAATTACGTGCACATGCGCCATACACATAACCCATGTCATCTTCACCTTTACGGTGTGGGCTTGCTAACCAAACCGGATTGTCATTGGCATTGGCATCCCAAGTTTTGGTGCCTAACGCACGAAAATCAGCGGCATTGTCATACCCTCGGATGTAACCAATGATCTCGGCAATGGCTGATTTCCAAAAGCTTTTTCGTGTGGTGACTAATGGAAATTCATTGTTCGCGACATCATAAGTGAGATCAGCATTGATTACGGTTAAACAGCGCTTTCCAGTACGTTCATTTTCAACCCATACACCTTGTTCCACTATTCGTGTACATAAATCAAGATACTGTTTCATCGACTACTACCCACTTTTATTGTTATACATTAATTATTGTGCATTATTTGCATGGGCAGGATCTTTACATAGATCAGTTGATGTTACAAATAAGAATGTAGCGAATAGTAGCGATTATTGCTGAGTTACTCGCAGCGATAATCGTGTTTTAACAGTGGCGGCTAAGCATGTTCGAGTTGCAGTAGTTGCGCGTTAAAACGCTTTTTGTTCTTGTCTGTAAATTGGGTCAGGTCTAATACGATTAAACCATCAATGCAGTGATTGAAGCTTGGGTCAATATTGAAATCAAAGATCTGTACACCTCCGGTTTTGCACAACTTAGTATATTGTTTAAATAAAGTTGGCACGCTAAAGCCCATATGACTGAGTTGCGCCTTTAACACTGAGAAGCCTTCTTCTGCCTCACAGCCAGCGAATAAATCGCTTAGGCGTAAGTTGGTTTGCTCTGATAGGCGAAATGGCATGGTTGCACTGGCTACATTGTTCGAATTACCGTAAAAATGGGCATAGTAATAAACCAGTAGTTCTTTTGCTGGTTGCGAGTAACTGTTGCTGATACTCACAGTGCCAAACAGATAACGGCAACTACTGTGCTGAAGAATGTATTCCATAATCCCTTGCCACAGATATTCAAGACAGCGGCTGCCCCAGTATTTTGGCTGAATAAAGCTGCGCCCCAACTCAATACCGGATGCAAGGTAAGGTGTCATCGCAGTGTGATAATCAAATAACGTCGCGCTGTAGAGCTGTTGTTGGACATTGGCTAAATTAATATTATTGGTTTCGATCAACCGATACGCACCGATTAACTCCAGTGTGCTGTCATCCCACAGTAAAATATGTACATAGGAATTATCGTAGATATCCACATCTCGGCGCTCGCCAGTGCCTTCTCCGACTAATCGGAACGATTCTTCTCGTAAACGGCCTATTTCACGCATGATGCTGGAGTTGCTTTGATGACGATAGCAGTAAATTTGTTTACCGTCTCGACTTGCATTTATTTGCTGACAGGCATGTATCTCGCTGCGTAACAAAGCTTTGTTCTCTGGATGCGCAATGGCGGACTGAGTATTGAAAATAGACGGTTTATCTTTGCTTAAGCGGTATAAATGCTTACGGAAAAGGGCTGTTTTGGTATTAATGGGTAAATCGAGTGATTGATAGGTTTGATAGTTAATCTGTTCACCAATGCGAATCGATACCGAGTTATGGGCATGCTTAAACATTTCACGGATCAACCACAAGGTCGATATTGGTTTGGATAACATCGATAAACTATAGAAAAGCAGTGAGTTTTTAGCGTTAATATAAATGGGGATGATAGGGGCCTGGATACTGCTGGCAATACGTAAAAAACCATTACGCCATTTACCGTCTTTCACGCCCTGTGGGCTAATACGCGATACTTCACCTGCCGGGAACATGATGATGACCCCCTCATCCTTGAGGTGCGCTTTGATTGCGTGTAAGCGCTCGCTTACGGTACCGCCATTCATATTATCAACCGGTAAAAAGTAATCGCTTAGCGGCTTGATAATCATCAGCATATCATTGGCAACGACTTTAACATCGGGGCGGATCTTACTGACCATTTTCAGTAGTGCCATACCATCGAGTGTGCCTATTGGGTGATTGGCGATGATCACTGCCTTGCCAGTTGCCGGAATGCGTTCTAGTTCATTAGAACGTACTGAATAGCTAAAACTAAAATGTTCGAATACTTGTTCGATAAATTCGATACCAGTGAGGTGGGCATAGGTTTCACCAAATTGGCGTAATTCACGTTCGTGGAACAGTAATCTGAGTATCGCCAGCATAGGCTTAGCGATAAGACGGGTGCTTTTTTTTTGAAAAAAGTCAGGGTAACGTTGGTTCATTTCCGTTTCTACATTGAGCATAATCTTTATCCTTTAGATTATTGTTGGTTTTATCATAGAAGCCTGAGATGACATTTTTAGTGGTTTTTTATGGCAATTGAATGACGAGTTAACGTCCTATTCTGTGAGCCACCCTGCGATCTTACGGCAGACCCAATTGCCGTCATCAAGCGGTAAATCGTGACCTGCTGTGGGGTGATAATGAATTGGACACAACCATTGTTTGGCTATTACAGTACTGCAGCGAACATCAACGAGTTGGTCGCGTGAGCTTGCGAGTAACAAAATATGCTTAATGGGCGCCTGTGTGGGCGGACTAAAACGGCAGGCCGCCACCAGTTGTCGCAGTGCATTTTGACGACTTACTGGCTGCTGCACTGCATAATCTGCCCAGCGTAGTGCTAATGCTTGATGATGATTAACTTGAGTGTGACTCTGCTGGTTATGGGGACCAGTATGGCTGGTCATCTTTAATATGAGCTGTTCTTGCTGCAAAGCTGGGCGGGTTAATATTTTCAGTAGCGTGGGGATATTATGCAATTTAAGGCGCTGGTGAAGAGGGCTGAATTGTTTGAAACTGGTATTTATGAACACCATGCGCTCGATTTCATTGGGAAAATGCTTTGCCCATTCCGTTGCGATCATGCCGCCCATCGAAATCCCCAGTAATCGGATCGGAGAACTCACGTGCTGGTGCTGCTGTCTAAATGTATGACGCAGTTGTCGCATGATAGCGGTGATTGAACTTGGTGTTGTGACTTGCCATTGACTACCCGTACCAGCAATATCACAACATATAACTTGGCAATTAAGTTGTTGATAAAGTTTGGTTGGAAAGTCTTCCCAGTGCAATTTTTGGCGGCACAGCCCACGGATTAATAGCCACATTGGAGCGGTTTTTTCCTTCTCAGTCGGTAATGGTAATACACTATTCGTTATACCAGAGCGAAGTTGCATCGGCATGATGACGTTCCTTGTTTAGTTGTGGTAACCAATGGCTATATGACCCAGTTACCTTAATTAAAAACTCCATGAGTACGTGGTGTTGGCGCAGTACGCGTTTAATACGGTGAGGTTGAATCGGATGGAAAATACCACTGGACTGGAATACTTGCAGCGGGTTCTTTTTGATCCAGGTCCAAGATCCCATTTCCAAAGTCAGTGGCAGAAAAGTGGTATTAAGGCTGAGAGATTGGTCGTATAAATAATCCCAGAGATCACCGTGAGTCATGTAATTACGCGCTTGTGGTTCGAACACATAATCTTGATGTGGGTAGGTTTCTAACAGCATTTTTCGCAGTTTAAATATTTCAGCAAGGTGAGGAATTGGTTGCTTGGATTTGGCATAAGGAAACCAGATCTGATTATTAAAACCAAAACCAGAATGGCAGTCGAGCGCGATGCTAAATGGCGCGTTGAATAACTGCTGACTGATATGCTCAACCAGTACCCGTGATTCATGTTGCATGACGTTGCCTTTTTTACCTCGATACCAAGGTAAGGCATTGCTAATCCGTTGCCCGCCAACAAGCCAGGGTACACGGCCTACGGCATCAACAGGGGCATTACGCATTAGGTCGATGCCATTACCATTGGCGCGACGATTGTTTAGCATACCGATGGGATTCATTAATGGCAGGAAGACTAATCTGACTTGGCTGAGTTCTTGGTGCAGGGATTTATCCCACTTTAAGCGCCGAATAAGGCTTTCAAATAAGGCTAAGATAACCTGAGTTCCGATACGCTCTACACCGTGTATTCCGCCAATAAAAGCGACAACAGGGACATTCGGCTCTTGTGATCCCATACTGATAGAGTACAGCGGGTAGCTCGATGTCTTGTAAGATACATGGGCTAAAATTTCGCTGTGTAGATGTTTACCACCTAATTTGATTAATTTTTCTAGTTGCACCAGTTCGGGCAATGGCTGTTGCTGTTGGCTTTTTAATGGCATTAATAATTACCTAAATAGGGTGATTAAAACGATTAATGCATACCAATATAGCGAAATTAAACAAATTAAAGGTTAAATCTTTATGAACTTTCTATACTAGACCTATGTGGTTGATGCTTTGATTATTTATTGAGTTCAACTACCCAATAAAAGCAAGGAGGCTGATTTGTATAAATCTTTAATGCAATTCTTACGTACTGAGTCATCAGGCGGTGTATTACTTATCATTGCCGCATTGTTAGCGATGATCGTTGCTAATTCCCCTTTATCTGAACTTTACTTGAGTTTTTTACATACCGAGATCCAAGTACGTGTCGCTGATATAGATATTAATAAGTCATTCAGTCATTGGATTAATGACGGTTTGATGGCGGTATTTTTCTTATTAATTGGGTTAGAAGTAAAACAAGAACTGGTGGAAGGGGCACTAGCGAGTCGTAAAAAATCTCTGTTCCCAGTCATTGCCGCTGCTGGCGGTATGTTCGCGCCCGCATTGGTATATCTAAGTTTTAATGGTGCAGATCCACAAGCGGTTAAAGGTTGGGCGATCCCCGCTGCTACGGATATCGCTTTTGCGTTAGGGGTATTGTCATTACTGGGCAAGCGCGTGCCGCTGAATCTGAAAATATTTTTATTAGCGCTCGCGATCATGGATGACTTGGGCGTGATTATCATTATAGCCCTGTTTTATACTGCCGAGATGTCATTGTTATCATTGGGTTTAGCTTGTGCCTGTATCAGTGCGCTGTGGTTAATGCATCGATACAATATCATGAGTCTAACGCCATATCTCATTGTCGGTGCGCTCTTATGGGTGGCGGTATTAAAATCGGGAGTACATGCAACATTAGCAGGTGTGGTTATTGGTTTTGCTATCCCTATGTACCGCAAAGATAATAAAGATGATGTCGAGAATCCGCATTCACCAGCAAAAACCTTAGCGCGCTGGTTACACCCTTGGACTAAATATTACATTTTACCTTTGTTTGCATTTGCTAATGCGGGGGTCTCGTTAACCAATATTCAATTCAGCGATATGACATCTGCATTGCCTATTGGTGTGGCATTAGGGCTTTTCATTGGTAAACCGTTAGGGATTTTTACGGTTAGTTGGCTAGCAGTGAAATTGAAAATTGCGACGTTACCAGAAGGCGTTAATTTTAAACAAGTTTTTGCTGTATCTGTGTTGTGCGGTATTGGCTTTACGATGTCGATGTTTATTACATCATTAGCGTTTACTGGACCAGTGATGGCTGATTTGGCGCGTTTAGGGATATTAATTGGGTCGACGTTAGCGGCGGTGTGTGGTTATTATTTATTGGCGTGTGCAACAAGGGCTAAGGATCAGATCGATATAGAAGAAGCTGCGGGGTAGCTAGGAATATTATTTGGTAAGTCTGACAGACTTAATTTTTAGGTATAAAAAAACCAGCCGAAGCTGGTTTTTCATTATCGTATTAAGCAATAATTAAAGTGCTTTGATCTTTGCAGAAAGACGGCTCTTAACGCGAGCAGCTTTATTTGCGTGGATCAGGCCTTTAGTAGCCATACGATCAAGAATCGGTTGTGCAGCAACGAATGCAGCAGTAGCTTCTTCTTTGTTACCTGCAGCGATAGCTACGATAACTTTCTTTGTAAGTGTACGCATCATAGAACGACGTGAAGCGTTATGTTGACGGCGTTTTTCAGATTGGATTGCGCGTTTCTTAGCAGACTTGATATTAGCCAAGGTCCTACTCCTAAATGTCTAAAGACGTTAATTTTATAAAGGCGAGGAATATGCCTTGCCTAACGAAATTTGTCAATATTTTTGTGTAAATAACAGCCAAAATATTGGCAACTAACTGCAATGACAGTTAAGATGTGGGACATATTTTAGCAGCAAATGCGGCCCACGAATAGGGTTTGATTGACATAAAAGGTGTTTCTTGAGTAATAAATTAATAAAATCTGGCCTTATTGTTAGTTCGATGACCATGATCTCGCGTATTTTGGGTTTAGTTCGAGATGTTATTGTTGCAAATCTGATGGGGGCGGGTGCCGCTGCCGATGTTTTTTTCTTTGCCAATAAAATTCCTAATTTTTTACGCCGACTCTTTGCCGAAGGGGCATTCGCACAGGCGTTTGTGCCAGTTCTGACCGAATATCAACAAACTGGTGATAAACAAAAGGTACAACAACTGATTGCCTCAGTATCGGGCACATTAGGTGTGCTAGTGACGATTGTTACCTTTTTGGGGGTAATCGGCTCGCCATTAATCACCATTTTGTTTGGTGCTGGTTGGTTTGTTGACTGGCTCAATGATGGACCCGATGCACATAAATTTGAACTTGCTTCATTTATGCTGAAAATTACTTTCCCTTATTTGTGGTTTATTACTTTTACAGCACTTTCTGGTGCAATTTTGAACACTCTGGGTAAGTTTGCCGTTGCTGGCTTTACACCCGTGTTTTTAAATATTGCCATTATTGGCGCGGCATTATTTATTTCACCTAACTTAGAGCAGCCTGAGATTGGCCTCGCTATTGGGGTATTCATCGGCGGAGCGATCCAGTTCTTATTTCAGATACCATTTTTAGCGAAACAGCAGATGTTGGTGAAACCACGTTGGGGTTGGCATGATCCTGGCGTGACTAAAATTAGAAAGTTAATGATACCGGCAATGTTTGGGGTATCAGTAAGCCAAATCAATCTATTGTTTGATACTTTTATTGCTTCATTTTTAATGACGGGCTCGATCAGCTGGTTGTATTACTCAGACCGCTTATTAGAGTTTCCATTAGGGTTATTTGGTATTGCGATTGCAACGGTGATCTTACCTGCGCTATCTCGTACTCATTCAGCACGTTCAGATCAGCTGTTTAAGCAAACCATGGATTGGGGCGTGAGAGTGGTGCTATTGCTTGGTATTCCGGCGATGATGGGGATGATCGTACTGGCCGGTCCAATGCTTAAAGTGCTGTTTATGCGTGGTGAGTTTGGCGCGGATGATGTTTCTATGGCCTCAATGAGTCTGATGGCTTATGGCTCAGGGCTACTGAGTTTTATGCTTATTAAGGTACTTGCCCCTGGCTATTATGCGCGCCAAGACACCCGTACTCCGGTTAAATTTGGCATCATCGCGATGATCAGTAATATGGTCTTTAACATTATTTTAGCTATTCCCTTTGGTTATGTCGGCTTAGCATTGGCGACAGCCGGCTCCGCGACCTTAAATGCGGGCTTATTATATTGGGGTTTACACACGGAAGGGGTGTATAAGATCAATGCCGATACAGGGAAGGTCGTTGCCAAGTTATTCTTGTCTGCAGGTTTGATGACTGGCTTAGTTCAATACGCTAAACCCGAGATGCAACAGTGGTACGCTTGGGACTTATTAGACAGCAGTTTATACTTATTAGGCTTAATTGGCCTGGCTGCAATAAGCTATATTATAGCGTTATTGGTGTTGGGTTTACGCCCTCGGCATTTTAAAATTAACGACTGAGTACAAATTGTTGCTGACCCTGTGCGTTGACTAAGTTATAATTTGTCGTTTTAGTGGAATAGTTGGCAAAAACATGGAGCTGATTCGAGGCATTCACAACCTGAAGCCCCACCATCAAGGGTGCGTTTTAACTATAGGTAACTTTGATGGCGTTCATCTTGGGCACCAATCGGTATTACAACAGTTAATCGAAAAAGCGAGCCAGTTGAATTTACCTGCGACGGTAATGACGTTTGAGCCGCAACCACTAGAGATGATTATTGGTGACAAAGCACCTGCGCGATTAACGCGATTACGTGACAAATACGCAGCGTTAAAAGACCAAAATATAGATCAACTATTATGTGTTAACTTTAATGCTAAGTTTGCTGCACTTTCTGCCGATGATTTTATTACCCAGCTACTAGTGAAGCAGCTTGGGGTTAAATATTTAGTCGTTGGCGATGACTTCCGCTTTGGCCATAAGCGCATCGGTGATTTTGCCATGCTGCAAGCCGCGGGTGTTAAATATGGCTTTGATGTGGTGAGCATGGATACCTTTAGCGTCGCACAAGCACGTGTCAGTAGTACCATGATCCGTAACGCATTAGCACAAGATAAACTTGATTTAGCCGCTGAATTACTCGGCCGACCATTCAGTATTTTTGGTAAGGTTTCTCACGGCGCGAAATTAGGCAGGACGATAGGATTTCCAACCGCAAACATACCACTAAAACGTTGCGTAGACCCAATCCACGGTGTTTATGTTGTGGAAGTATTCGGTATTAAAGAAACAGCGGTACAGGGTGTTGCCAATATCGGTAAACGCCCTACAGTGGGTGGCGTTCGTACCCAGCTGGAAGTTAATTTATTTAATTTTGATGGCGATCTTTACGGTAAACAGTTAGAGGTTGTACTGAAGAAAAAATTACGCGGTGAAGAAAAATTTGCATCTTTTGATGTACTTCGCCAGCAAATAGCAAGAGATGTCATTGCAGCCAAAAACTATTTTGGTCTGTCAGTTTAATTTTTAATAATACGCATTACATTACGTAATAAGTATAAGACCATAACGGAATTAGGATACATGAGCGAATATAAAAAAACGCTGAACCTGCCGAAAACTGGCTTTGCGATGCGCGCTAATTTAGCGAACCGCGAACCAAACATGTTGAAGCAGTGGACTACTGATGATTTATACGGAAAAATCCGTGCCGCTAAGAAAGGTAAAAAAACCTTTATTTTGCACGATGGCCCTCCTTATGCGAATGGTAACATTCACATCGGTCACTCAGTTAACAAGATCCTGAAAGACGTTATTATTAAAGCCAAAGGCTTGTCTGGATTTGACGCACCTTACATTCCAGGTTGGGATTGTCACGGTCTACCAATTGAATTAATGGTAGAAAAGAAAGTGGGCAAACCTGGCCGTAAAGTAACGGCTGCACAGTTCCGCGAAGAATGTCGTAAATATGCGACAAAACAAGTTAACGGTCAACGTCAAGACTTTATCCGTCTTGGCGTATTAGGTGATTGGCAGAATCCGTACTTAACAATGGATTTCAGCACTGAAGCAAACATTATCCGCGCTTTAGGTAAAATCGTTGAAAACGGTCACTTACAAAAAGGTTCTAAACCTGTTCACTGGTGTACAGACTGTGGTTCTGCACTTGCTGAAGCAGAAGTTGAATACGAAGATAAGAAATCACCTGCTATCTACGTGCGTTTCACTGCGCAAGATCAAGCGGCTGTTAAAGCGGTATTCGGTAGCGATGTTGAAGGTTTAGTGTCAACTGTTATCTGGACAACGACACCTTGGACATTACCTGCTAACCGCGCGGTTGCATTAGCTGAAAGAGTAGAATACTCATTAGTTAATATGGTAACTGAAACTGGTTCACAACAGTTAATTCTAGCAACAGATTTAGTAGAATCTTGCATGGCGGCATTTGCACCTGAAAGCTTCACTACACTGGGTACTTGTACTGGTGCGGCACTAGAAAACTTACGCTTTAACCACCCATTCTACGATTTCGATGTACCAGCTATCTTAGCTGATCACGTAACGACTGAAGCGGGTACAGGTGTTGTACATACAGCGCCGGGTCACGGTCAAGAAGATTACGTGGCTGGTCTACGTTATAACCTAGAAATTGCAAACCCTGTTGGCAACAATGGTGTTTATCTTGAAGATACGCCGTTATTTGCTGGCCAACATGTATTTAAAGCCAACGATAGCGTACTTGAAGTGCTAACTGAAAAAGGTGCGTTACTAAACCACCAAGTGCTGAAACACAGCTATCCACATTGCTGGCGCCACAAAACGCCAATCATTTTCCGTGCGACCCCACAATGGTTTATCAGCATGGAACAAAATGGTTTGCGTAAGGCTGCGATGAAAGAAATTCAAGATGTGCAATGGGTTCCTGCATGGGGTCAAGAGCGTATCGAAAGTATGGTAACGAACCGTCCTGACTGGTGTATTTCTCGTCAGCGTACTTGGGGCGTGCCAATTTCTTTATTCGTGCATAACGAAACTCAAGAACCGCATCCACGTTCTGCAGAGTTAATGCAAGATGTTGCTAACTTAGTTGAACAAAAAGGCATCCAAGCTTGGTGGGATCTTGATTCTGCTGATTTATTAGGTGACGACGCTGTTAACTATACTAAAGCACCTGATACCTTAGACGTATGGTTCGATTCGGGTTCAACACACTTCTCAGTTGTTGATGCACGTAAAGAATACGACGGCGCAGATATCGATCTTTATCTTGAAGGTTCAGATCAACATCGTGGTTGGTTCCAATCATCATTGATGATCTCGACTGCAATTAAAGGTAAAGCCCCTTACAAAGACGTGTTAACACATGGCTTCGTTGTTGATGCTAAAGGCCGTAAAATGTCTAAATCTATCGGTAACGTAATGGCACCACAAGACGTAATGAATCGTCTTGGCGGCGACGTATTACGCTGGTGGGTTGCAAGTACCGATTACACCGGTGAAATGACAGTATCTGATGAGATCTTAGATCGCAGTGCTGACGCTTACCGCCGTATTCGTAATACTGCGCGTTTCCTACTGTCTAACCTTGAAGGTTTCAACCCTGAAACTGATATGGTTGCAGCTGAAGACATGGTGGCGTTGGATCGTTGGGCTGTTGGTCGTGCACACGCACTACAAACTGAAATCCTAGCTGATTATGAAAACTACCAAATGCAGAATGTAACGCAAAAGCTAATGACATTCTGTTCAATTGAATTAGGTAGTTTCTACTTAGATATCATTAAAGATCGTCAGTACACGGCAAAATCAGACGGTATTGCCCGTCGTAGTTGTCAAACTGCGATGTTCCATATCTTAGAAGCGATGGTTCGTTGGACTGCGCCGATCTTAAGCTTTACATCGTTTGAAATTTGGAATGCTATGCCAGGTGAACGTTCTGAGTATGTATTTACTGAAGAATGGTACACAGGTCTAACACCACTTGCAGACGATGCTGAGCTAAACAATGCTTACTGGAGCAAGTTACAAGCTGTGCGTAGTGAAGTGAACAAGACTGTTGAAATAGCCCGTAACAACGCTGTTGTTGGTGGTTCACTACAAGCTGGCGTAACATTGTATGCCAATGCTGAATTAGCGGCAGACCTTAATAAGCTTGGTAACGAGTTACGTTTCCTACTATTAACGTCAAACACTAACGTTGTGGCTGTAACTGAAGCTCCTGCTGATGTTGAAGCAAGCGCTATCGATGGTTTATGGATCAGCGTTGCTAAGAGTGAAGCTGAAAAGTGTGAGCGTTGCTGGCACCATAATGAGACTGTTGGTCAGTCTCAAGCACATCCAACTATTTGTGCTCGTTGTGAAGACAATATCGATGGTGAAGGCGAACAACGTCAATTTGCTTAATCGCATTTGTACGAGCTAAATAGCATAAGTAAAGAAGGGTAATAGCAATTAAGTTGTTATTATCGTTCACATAGAATGCCTACTGTATACTGGTCATCATCACTAGTATAAATACAGTAGGCATTTTTTATGGATAAATGCTTAACCCATGTCATGAAAATGATATGATTGTTAACATTCTATTCAAACATGCGGGATTGATAGTGTTAGCAATGCCGTCGTTGCATGACATTTATCGTAATCACATTGGCGTATCAGAGGATAATAATGACCGTAGGCACACATAAGAGAACGGGATTAATTTGGCTGTGGCTAGCCGTTATCGTATTTTTTATTGATTTGGGCAGCAAGTCTTTTGTAATAAGTCATTTTCAATTAGGTGAATCGGTAAATATATTACCCGTATTCAACTTTACCTATGCACGTAACTATGGCGCTGCATTTAGTATGCTTGCTGATGCGGGTGGTTGGCAACGTTGGTTCTTTGGATTGATTGCTGTATCGGTTTCTGGTTTGTTGATTTATTGGTTAAAGCAACAATCGGCCCAAAAGTATTGGAGCAACATTGCTTACGCGTTGATCTTAGGCGGGGCGTTAGGTAATTTATACGATCGTATTATTCATGGCTATGTGGTTGATTTTTTACATGTATATTGGGAGAGAAGTCATTTTCCAATCTTTAACTTAGCAGACACTTGGATCTGTATTGGTGCCGCGATGTTAATTTTGGAAGCCATTATGGAAAGTAAAAACGACAAGGAATCATCAAATGACAGTTAACGTAGCAACAATTGGTAATGATAGTGAAGTACTGATGCATTTTACTATTACCTTAGCAGATGGCTCTGTTGCCGATAGTACTGAATTACAAGGTAAACCTGCTAAGTTAGTGATCGGCGATGGCAGTTTAACGCCTAATTTTGAACGTTGTTTATTAGGTTTAACTGTTGGTGACAAGAGTAAGTTTGAACTGCAACCTGAAGATGCATTTGGACAGTCGAATCCTGACAATATTTATTATTTAGACCGTGCTAAATTTACTGAAGTTAAAGCAGAAGTCGGTTTAATTGTTGGTTTTACTCAGCCTGATGGTGCTGAATTACCGGGTATGATCCGTGACGTGGTTGGCGACTCAGTAACGGTCGATTTTAATCATCCGTTAGCGGGACAAATCGTGACTTTTGAAGTTGAAGTTTTAGAAATTAATGCAGAATAAATAAGGTTTATGATGGAAATTTTACTCGCTAATCCTCGAGGGTTCTGTGCTGGTGTTGACCGTGCAATTAGCATTGTTGAACGTGCGCTTGAGTTATTTGAAACCCCTGTTTATGTACGTCATGAAGTTGTACATAACCGTTATGTGGTTGATGGCCTAAAAGAGAACGGTGCTGTTTTTGTCGAAGAGCTTGATGAAGTGCCAGACGGCCGCGTGGTTATTTTTAGTGCGCACGGGGTATCAAAAGCAGTACAAGCTGAAGCTAAACGCCGTGACTTAAAAGTATTTGATGCAACCTGCCCATTAGTCACAAAAGTACACATGGAAGTCACACGTGCGAGTCGCCGTGGTATTGAATGTGTATTGATTGGTCATAAAGGTCACCCTGAAGTTGAGGGCACTATGGGTCAGTATGATAATGCTGACGGTGGTATGTATTTGGTTGAATCGATTGCTGATGTTGCAGCGCTCGACGTGAAAGATGTAACGAATTTGACTTACAGTTCGCAAACGACGTTATCGGTTGATGACTGTGCAGAGATCATTGATGCATTACGTGAACGCTTCCCTGAGATCAAGGGCCCACGTAAAGATGATATTTGCTATGCAACACAGAATCGTCAAGATGCAGTCTCTAAACTCGCCAACATGGTTGATATTATGTTTGTGGTTGGTTCTAAAAATTCATCTAACTCAAACCGCTTACGTGAAAAATCAGAGAATATCGGTGTACCGTCATATTTGATTGATAACGCGGGTGATATTGACCCTGCGTTATTGGTCGGTAAGCTGAAAGTCGGTGTGACTGCGGGAGCATCTGCGCCTAAAGTACTTATCGATCAGGTGGTTGAAAAGCTGCAAGCTTGTGGTGGTAAACTAGTGACTGAAGTGGAAGGTCGTGCTGAAAACACGATATTCGAAGTCCCTGCTGAACTACGTATCAAACAAGTCGATTAAGTATCATCATTAAAGAAGTTCGTTTAACATTTGGTTAGACGAACTTTGTTCACTTTTCCTGTCCCCGATTATTTACCTACTCTACAGATCAAACGCTGTCTCATTTAACGTTATCTATCACAGAATGTAAAATCACTGCATTTACATGAAATAAACACTTGTGTAACATGTTGCGCAGTAAATTATTTAAGTGAGTTAAATATGCAATCTAGAAAGGACTCTGGATTCAGTCTCATTGAAGTGATGATCACATCATTCATCCTTGCCGTAGGCCTGCTGGGTATTGTGGCATTGCAAGGGATTGCGAAGAAATCATTAGCAGACACAGATAAGCAAATTGAAGCTTCATTTCTTGCGCGTACGGCGCTGCAAGAATTGCGAGCTGATACTAGCTGGCTTGATGCAACCTCAAACATAACTCAAGACACCATTATATCCACCATTCTCGCTAATGCGGAAAGCTCTGCTTCGCGTAGTAATCTGAGTTTATGTCGTAATATTGCAGTGACAGTGACCATCGCTGTGAGCTGGCAGATTCAGCATACGGCCATGTCAGATCCGGCTGATGATGGTGCCGCATGTGGCCAAGCAATAACTAATCGCCGACAAGTCGTATTGACCAGCTTAATCTCGGAGGCGATATGACGATGAAGCAAGCAGGTTTTAATTTAATTGAACTGATGATTGCGCTCGTTGTTGGGATTGTATTGATGGCATCGATCACGACCATGTTTGTTGATACTAAGCTATCTGCCAATCGCTCTTCGACCGTTTCTAATCTACAACAACAAGCACAGTTAGCGCTGCAGATACTCGTGGAGGATGTACGCAGCATAGGCAGCTGGGCTGAATTTTCAGGCGAGGCGATTAGCGATATTAAAGTCCCTAATATGGTGGCTGGAAACTGCAGTATTGTACCAGCAGTGGGAGTGGTTAATACTGGTAATGCCCATCTCCCCGCTACCGCAAATTGGGTCCTGCGCGCAAATTTAGCGAATGCAATCGGTGTTGCAAGTATCAATATTGATAATGTTTGTCTTGCGCCGGATCACACGATTTCAGATGATAGTGATGTTATTTCGATCGCGCGTATTCGTGGTTCAATTACAGCGATAAGTGATATTGAATCAGCTAGTTATTATGTTGCGATTTCCCCTCAGCAAGCGCAGCTATTTAAAGGTGATACGCCTAATAGTGCAACCAATACAGATAATGTTGAGATTTACCCCTACTTACATCACACCTATTTTGTACAATCGCATGAGACTGAAGGCACGCGATTAAGCCGTTTTAGCTTTATTGACGGTGTCTTTACTAATGATTTAGTGGTTGGAAATATCGAAAAAATTAGGATTGATTTTGGTATTGATAACAATAACGATGGTCGTCCTGATAATTATTCGATTAGTAATAATGTCACGGATGCTATGTGGGTTAATAACCAAATTGTAGCAGCCCGTATTTATGTTTTAGCGCGAGCTAAAAATAAAGATGTAGCGCTAAACAATAATCAAGCTTATAACGCCAGATTTCGACCTTTTACACCAACTAATAATGATAACTATCGCCGTTTTTTATTGGCCACCACGGTCGTGATTAAGAATAATATGATGGCGGTGACACAATGAAAAACCAGCAAGGTGTGACTTTATTTATCGTTATCATTATATTGGTGGTCGCCACCTCATTAGCCGCTGCCGTTATAACTGAAACACGGTTAGGCCAAAATTCGATTGGTTTGACGAGAGAGAAGTTAGCTAATGAGCAGGAGTTATTAGCTGGTGTGGAAAGCATCGTCAGTGATACCGGACTGCTTGATAAGATCATGGGGATGAGTGCCAGTCATGACGTTCAGATGTCTGCGAGTTCTTTTCATACTAACGCTAATATAACCCTGCGTGGTGAGGGTTATTGTAAGCGTAGTGCTATAGCTTCTAGCATCAACTTAATTCAATGTCGGTATGTCAGGATCGACTTCAATCAGCAAAACAATGCACGACGCGTACAAGGGAATAGTATGACATCGGGTGTTGAACAGCCATTTTTAGCGGCTAAAAATAATTAGGGATAGGCAATGAAAAGGATTTTCAAACAAGCCAGTATTATTCTCACAGGGTTAATGGCATTACATGCAGGGGCTGATGAAGGTGAAATTTATTCTGTCAGCTTAAATGGCAAGCCCCAAGTACTTGTTATTCTAGATACCTCTTCACATATGAAAGACGAAGCTGATTTTCCTTACCCTAAATATTATGATCCGCATATTGCTTACCCGCCAATTCCAGATACTAAAGCTGAAGATCTTATCTATCGTTGGTTCTATGGCGGTGAACAATTTTATTACAATCGAGATCAAGAGGCTCGAGTTCTCAATCATTCTGAGTTAGTTAGGATCTCCAAAAAAGCAGTCGACAGTTATGTTGGAGGCAGTGCTTTAACGAGTACTGAAGAACAACTATATAATGATTTTGTGGCAACAATTCCGGATTTAGATAGTGGCCCTAATATCGATTATTCGTATATGAATTGTTACTCTGCACTGGAGCATTTCCAGGGTTCGCTTGGTGCTTATCAAGACTATATTGCTCAGTGGTTGCCTAATGGTATCGTATGGGGTGATGGCATTGTCGGTGAACAATATCTGTGGAAAAATATCGGTAGTCGAAGCGCTATTGGTAAGAAATTTGTGGATTGCCAAAAAGACATAACTGATGATGAAGATCGCAACCCTGGTTATGAACATAGTGCGATTATTCAGCCAAGTGATATCTCTGATGGTGAAACCGACGGTTATCAAGAAAAAGAATCTCGTCAAGGTTTTCCGACGGAAGGTCCTCAATATTACTGGGATTCATATCAAAATACAGTGGTTAGAAATTTCAATGGCAGTAACGATAATAAAGCTTATTTATATTCCGATAATTTGGTGAAGTGGGCAGCTCTTTCACCAGATAGTCGCGGTAATATTCGCTTATCTAATTTACAAATAGCGAAAAAAGTGGTGTTAGATTTAATGCTAGATACCACTGAACTTAATACCGGATTAGAAATTTTCAATCCGAATAACTCTATTACTAAACTCGATATTTTAAATAATAATGGTGGTCGAGTTATATCGGGCGTGAGCTCTTATGATCCTGAGGATTATGATTCGACTACGGCGTATAAATCAAAAGTAAGTTTGTTAAAAAGCAAGGTTAAAGATATTTTTACCACGGGATATTCGAAATCAGCCTTGTGTGAAAGCCTGTATGAAGGATTCCGATATTTATATGGTCAAGATGTTTGGTATGGGGATGATGTGTTAATTGGCGCTAAACCACAGCGTGATAAAAGTATAGAAGATAATAAACGCTATATTAGTCCGATGGACTGGGTTAATAGTTGTCAAACGGAAGCTTACATTATTATGGTGACCGCTGGTTATCATGATGTCACAGACCGTCCATTAGATTTGATAGAATGTGGTAGTATTTTTAACGGTTTAATCCGTGTAGATGATTATGATCATGACAGTAAAGCAAACAGTTTGATTGGGCAGCTGCCTGGTATTACAGAACAAGATATTAAAGATAAAGCCGTACAAGTTAATTCGCCAGATAAGAGCTGTGATAAAAATTTGTTACCAGTACTCTCTGGCTGGTTAGCGAATAATGATATTGATATAACGACGAAAGATGTTAAAGAACGCATTGTTACATATACCGTCGGTATGGGGGCGTTGCCTGATGGCAACCGTAATTTATTGGAAAAAACGGCTGAATACGGTGACGGTGAGTTTTATCATGCTGTAAATGCTAATGAGTTACGTCAAAAATTAGAAATGGCGTTTGCTGATATTATCGCAAGACAAAAAGGGATAGCAGCATCTGTTGGTACCTCCATTAATAGCAGTAATTCAACCAAGAGTAATGAGTTTGTTTATTATTCTATGTTCCAGCCTAATCAAACCAGTAAATGGCAAGGCAACCTGCGTAAATTGAAGGTCACTAGTGATGGTACTTTAAGTGCATGGACGCAACCAGCCAGTGATGCGCCATCAACGGCTTCGGATGTATCGCCAGCTTTAGTCAATGAAGATGGCCGCTTTTTTAATGATGATTTATACTCTGGCTGGAGCTCACAGCAAGGTCTGAATGATGCCGATAAAGGTGGTGTAGGGGAAGCTTTTTCTTCATTGGTATCGACAGATATTCGTAATGTGTACATTACTAATGCCGACAATACGGCGTTACTCACGTTAAATAAAGATAATTTAAAAGCAGCATTATCAGCAACATCGGATGCTGATTTAGCCAGTGCTATTGGTGTATCTGAAGCAACGCTAGATTCGGCAATTAGCTGGTTACATGGTAAGAACGAAACCGGTGATTATCGCGACGATATTTTTGGTGACCCCATGCACGCTGAGCCCTTAATTGTCGAGTTCCCAGATAGGGTAGATTCAAGCACACCGACTAAAGCTCGTATATTTATTGGCACCAATGCTGGCTTTTTCCATGCCTTTAAAGATAATGGCCGTAGTGTGGAAGAAGAGTGGGCATTCATACCAAAAGAGCATATAGCCAGGGCTCTGAAGTTAAACCTACAAGTCACTAAAGCTGAAAATCGTATTTATGGCATCGATGCGAGTGCCGTTGATGCTCCGTACCTTGATAGTGCTGGCAATATTCAGCATGTCATTAGTTTTGGTTTACGCCGTGGCGGTAATCAATACTTCTCTTTAAACGTAAACCTTGATAACGCGAAGGTCAATACCACCAAACCAGGACTTAACTGGGTCATTAATGCTGAAGATAATCGTTATTCAGAGCTCGGTCAGACTTGGTCGACACCTGTGGTAAGCAAAATATTTAGGGGGGATACAGCGACAAATGACAAACCAGTATTAATTTTTGGTGGTGGTTATGATGCCCAAAAAGATGACTGTGGTGTAAATAATAGTGTTAATGCTTGCGGTGATATAATGGGACGTGCGGTGTATATTGTCGATGCTGATACTGGTATTTTAATTAAATCATTTGAAAACGGTATTAGTGACAGTATTGCGAGTCGTTTAGCGGTAATGGACAGCGATGGTGATAGCTATGCTGATCGCATTTACGCACCAGATACAGCCGGTAATATTTATCGTATCGACATGCCAAAAATATTTGATGCAGATAAGCATAAATTCCTTATGGAAGTTAATCAATGGCGGTTATTTAAGCTGGCTAACCTTGGTGGTTCGGCGGTTAATGATCGACGATTCTTCAACGCGCCATCCATTGTCAGAGCAAGAGATATCGAGGGTAATTCTTATGATGGATTACTGTTAGGTAGTGGTGATATTACCCACCCTAATTCGAATATGACGGTACAGAATTATTTCTTTAATCTGAAGGACACAAATATTTACCCTAAAGTGTGGGGTAATGCTGAAGGAGAAACGCCGATACCATCAGCAATTACCATCGCTCATTTATCGGTGATTAAACATAGCAGTCTCTCAGGGAACGATGCACTCTCTGATGTCGCCAATGATATGAAAGTCGCAGGTTGGCGTTATGTATTAAACCAAACGGGTGCCGCCGATGGCTCGAGTTTAGGTGGTGAGAAATCCCTTGGCAGCGCCGTGGTGATTAATGGTGTCGTGCACTTTAATACCTACACACCATTTGCGAAGGATTATGTCATTGAAGATGGTCAATGCGTGGTGAATCAATCAGGTAATAGCCATTATTATCAACTTAGCTTAAATGCGGGCACCACGAAATATTATCAAAAACTACCTAATATTATTGCTAAAGATCTTGCGGTACATGCTGCATCAAGTTCTGGCGCATCGGTATTACGTCTATTAGGGGCGGGTAAAGGAGAAAGCAAAACGGTCGATGGTATTGTTATCAATAAAGGCTCGGTTGATACGAATGTATTATTAGAGCCTCGTTCAACCTATCGTTATTTCAATGAGGAGACCCAATAATGACCAATAAGAAAACTGGCTTTACCCTTGTTGAGTTAATGATAGTCGTGGCGATTATCGGTATTTTAGCCGCTGTTGGTTATCCATCTTACAGTGCTTATATCCTTGCTAATAATCGAAATGATGCCAAAACGACATTGTATAAAGCCCAGTTATTACAAGAGCAGTTTTATTTAGATCATGGTCAGTATGCAACATCATTAGCCAGTGGTGCGGCCAACTCATTATCAGGCTGGAGTGATAATACTGACTATTATAGTTTTGCGTTTGACCCAAGCGCCAGCATCGGTACCTATAAGATAACGGCCACAGCTCAAGTATTAAGTGCACAGGTTGCTGATTCAGACTGTGCGTCTTTTAGCATTGATCACTTAGGTACAACAACCTCGATGAGTAGCAACCAAAGGGTTAGTGCGGATTGCTGGTAAGTTGGGTTTAACTTTAAGTTTAGCCATTTCATCGATTTAATTGCTCGTCTGATTGGCAATTTCAATTTGCTTAGGTATGCTAAGAGTTATATTTAGGGGCTAACAGGGACAGATAATGAAAAAAATTGAAGCGATTATTAAACCGTTTAAACTTGACGATGTACGTGAAGCTCTTGCTGAAATCGGCATTACAGGTATGACAGTATCTGAAGTTAAAGGTTTTGGCCGTCAAAAAGGTCACACTGAACTTTACCGTGGTGCTGAATACATGGTGGATTTCTTACCTAAAGTAAAACTTGATCTTATTGTGCAAGATGATGACGTTGATGCATGCATTGAGTCTATCGTTGAAACTGCGCATACCGGTAAAATCGGCGATGGTAAGATTTTTGTTACCGCTGTAGAACGCGTGATCCGTATCCGTACTGGTGAAGAAAACGAAGAAGCTATTTGATCATTACAGGCGAAATTAACCGCTAATATCGTCACTATTTCTACAAGACACCGAGCATTTATGTTCGGTGTCTTTTTTTTACTGATAGAGCTTATAACCGTACATAAATAGCGCGCCAAGGGCTTCTCTGAGTTAGCATTTTGACGTAGTTTGGGTATAATCACTTCATTAACAGATCCGTTTATATTATTTAATCTAAACAATCGCTCATAATTCAAGCACCCAGGACAATTACATGACAATGTCTACAGCTGAGATCCGCAACGCGTTTCTTGATTATTTTGCCGAAAAAGGGCACAACAAAGGCACAAGTAGTTCACTTGTTCCTGCTAATGATCCAACTTTGTTATTTACAAATGCGGGCATGAACCAATTTAAAAACGTATTCCTCGGTGCAGAACAACGTTCATACACACGTGCTACAACGTCACAACGCTGTGTACGTGCTGGTGGTAAACACAATGACTTAGATAACGTCGGTTATACAGCGCGTCACCATACATTCTTTGAAATGTTAGGTAACTTCAGCTTCGGTGATTACTTTAAAGAAGATGCGATCTTATTTGCATGGGAATTCTTAACGGTTGTTCTGAAATTACCAAAAGAGAAATTACTGGTTACTGTTTACGAAAGTGATGATGAAGCATTTTCATTCTGGGCTGACAAAGTAGGCGTGCCAGAAGATAAAATCATCCGTATTGGTGACAAATCACCAGAGAAGAAATTTGAATCAGACAACTTCTGGTCAATGGGTGATACCGGTCCATGTGGTCCATGTTCTGAAATATTCTACGACCATGGCGAAGATATTTGGGGTGGTGTACCGGGTTCTCCAGAAGAAGATGGCGATCGTTTCATCGAGATCTGGAACTTAGTATTCATGCAGTTTAACCGTCAGTCAGACGGTACTATGCTGGAATTACCAAAACCATCTGTTGATACCGGTATGGGTCTAGAGCGTATTTCTGCAATTATGCAAAACGTCCACTCAAACTACGAAATCGATATCTTCCAAAGCTTAATCAAGCACGTCGCTGAGCTTATCGGTACGACTGATTTAGAAAACAAATCATTACGCGTGATTGCCGATCACATTCGTGCATGTAGCTTCCTGATCTCTGACGGTGTTATGCCATCAAATGAAGGTCGTGGTTATGTATTACGCCGTATTATTCGTCGTGCAGTACGTCATGGTAATAAACTTGGCGCTAAAGGCCCATTCTTCAACAAGCTTGTTGCTAAGATGGTTGAGCTGATGGGCGACATTTCTGATGATCTAGTAAAACAACAAGCAATTGTTGAAAAAATCCTACTTATCGAAGAAGAACAGTTTGGTAAAACATTAGAACGTGGTCTGAACATCCTAGATAACGAACTGTCACAGCTAACAGGCTCGGTAGTTCCTGGTGATGTGGTATTTAAATTATATGATACATATGGTTTCCCATCAGATTTAACCGCTGATATCGCGCGTGAACGTGAGTTAACGATTGACGAAGATGGCTTTAAAGCTGCGATGGAAGAACAGCGTAATCGTGCGCGTCAAGGTTCAAACTTTGGCACTGATTACAACGAGATGCTAAAAATCGATGCGAACACTGAATTCTTAGGTTATCAAACGCTGACATCTGATGCGCAAATTGTTGCGTTAATCAGAGATAATGCTGAAGTTGAAATCTTAAATGATGGTCAAGCAGGCGCGATTGTTTTAAATAAAACACCGTTTTACGCAGAAGCGGGTGGCCAATCTGGCGACCAAGGTGTAATTAAACTGGGCGATGCTGTATTTACCGTAACTGATACCAAAAAAGCGGGCAACGCAGTTGTTCACTTTGGTACTGTTTCAGGTGTTATTGAAGTTAATAACCACGTTATCGCCGATGTTGACGTTAGTCGCCGTAAAGCGATTGGCCTTAACCACTCAGTAACTCACTTAGCACACGCAGCGTTACGTAAAGTTGTTGGTGAAAATGTCCAACAGAAAGGTTCATTAGTATTACCTGAGCGTTTACGTTTCGATTTCTCACACTTTGAAGGCGTAACTGCCACGCAACTACTTGAAGTTGAACGCCTTGTTAATGCACAAATTCGTGCTAACCACGAAGTCGTGACTGAAGTGATGGACATTGATGCCGCGCGTGAAGCGGGTGCAATGGCATTGTTCGGCGAGAAGTACGATGACGAAGTTCGCGTAGTACGTATGGGTGACTTCTCAATCGAGCTGTGTGGTGGTACGCATGTTAAACGTACCGGTGACATCGGTTTCTTTAAGATCTTGTCTGAGAGTGGTATTGCTGCTGGCGTACGCCGTGTTGAAGCGGTAACCGGTGATTCAGCATTAGCGTATGTACACGATCTTGTGGCTAAAATGCAAGAAACAGCAGGATTAGTGAAAGCGGATCAAAATACACTGGCAGCGAAAGTTAGCCAAGTATTAGACCGTAATCGTAGTCTAGAAAAAGAAGTTGAAAAACTAAACGTGCAAGTAGCTAGTGCTGCAAATGCCAACTTGATCGACCAGATAAAGGTGATTAATGGTGTTAAAGTACTTGTGGCGAATCTAAAAGGTGCTGATCCTAAGTCATTACGTAGCTCTATGGATGAACTGAAAAATAAACTGCAAAGCGGTATTATTGTTCTTGGTATTCCAAGTGAAGGTAAGGTTAATCTGATTACCGGTGTAACTAAAGACTTAATCGGTAAAGTAAAAGCCGGTGAGCTAGTAAGCTACCTTGCTGTGCAAGTTGGCGGTAAAGGTGGTGGTCGTCCAGATATGGCTCAAGCTGGTGGTTCAAACCCTGAAGCACTACCTGCAGCACTTGAATCAGTGACGCCGTGGTTAACTGAAAAACTGTAAGTCATGACTGTTAGTTAGCTGTTAATCGTTGTTAACTAAGCTTAAATAAACAGTGTAACGAAAAGAGGTAGGCAGTCCTACTTCTTGCTCTGAGCACAGGCGGTGATAAATTTAAAGGTTATTAAAGGAAGTTTGTTGTGGCGTTGTATGTACAAAAATATGGGGGAACTTCAGTTGGTTCAATTGAACGAATTGAAGCCGTCGCCCAGCGAGTGAAAAAATCTCGTGAACAGGGAAATCAAATAGTTGTGGTCGTGTCGGCAATGTCTGGTGAAACGAATCGTTTACTGGGTATGGCGAAAGAGCTCGATGAGCACGCGAATCGCAGAGAAATGGATGTATTAGTTTCAACAGGTGAGCAGGTGACTATCGCATTGTTAACCATCGCCCTGCACAAAGCAGGTGTCGATGCGATATCAATGACGGGCGATCAAGTTCAAATGAAAACCGATAAAAGCCATGGTAAGGCTCGCATCAAAACAGTTGAAACAGACAACTTACAACGTCATCTAGATGAAGGTAAAGTAGTCGTAGTCGCTGGCTTCCAAGGGCGTGATGAAAGTAATAACATCACTACACTCGGTCGCGGTGGCTCGGATACCACCGCAGTTGCAATCGCAGCTGTACTGAAAGCTGATGAATGTCAGATTTATACTGATGTTAACGGCGTCTATACCACCGACCCTCGGGTTGAACCTCGCGCACGGAAATTAGATTGCATCACTTTTGAAGAGATGCTTGAAATGGCGAGTTTAGGTGCCAAAGTATTACAAATTCGTTCAGTCGAGTTTGCAGGGAAATATAATGTGCCTTTACGCGTACTGTCTTCATTTGAAGAAGGTGAAGGGACATTGATTACTTACGAGGACGTAAAAATGGAATCAGCAATCATATCTGGCATTGCGTTTAATCGTGATGAAGCAAGTTTAACTATATCAGGTATTCCTGATGAACCTTTAATCGCAGCAAGTATCTTAGCGCCAATTGGTGATGCAGATATTGATGTCGATGTTATCGTACAAAATCCACATGGTGAAGACGGCCTAGTTGATTTTACTTTTACGGTTCATCGTGATGATTACCAAGCTGCGAAACTACTCTTGGAAAATACTTGCGTAGAATTATCTGGAAAAAATGTGCAAGGTAACGATCGTATTGCTAAAATTTCAATAGTAGGTGTCGGTATGTGGAATCATCCTGGTGTCGCTAAGACGATGTTTGAGGTTTTAGGTAACGAAGGAATCAACATGCAGTTGATTTCCACCTCTGAAATTAAGATTTCGGTGATCGTTGACGAGAAGTATTTAGAGCTTGGTGTTCGTGCATTGCACGCTGCATTCAACTTAGATGTCGCTTAAACTGAGTGAATAAACAACAAATTAAGTCTTATTTATTCTTTTCTTGTTTTATATTGAAGCTTTTAATAGAATAAAAAGTGGCTTAACAAAATATACTGAATTAGTTGAGGAATATATTAATGCTAATATTGACACGCCGTGTTGGTGAAACGCTTATGATTGGTGACGAAGTTACTGTTACTGTTCTAGGTGTTAAAGGGAATCAAGTTCGTATCGGTGTTAATGCGCCTAAAGAAGTATCTGTTCACCGTGAAGAGATCTACATGCGAATTCAAGCAGAAAAAGGCGAAAGCCCTGAAGGCAACTTCTAAATTAGAATAATAAAGATTATTACAGATTGGGTTTAGCTATAGCTAAGCCCTTTTTTTTAGCTGTTTTTTGACTATTTTGGGGCTTCCATTCCATTTCTGCTGTAATAGTGGTTCTGTTGTTTGAAACTTAAACAGTTGTTGAGGTGGGGATAATTAACATTTGACTTATTTTTCAGTATCCGTATTATGAGCGCCAACAACACGGAGAGGTGGCCGAGTGGCCGAAGGCGCTCCCCTGCTAAGGGAGTATGGGCTTTAAATCCCATCGAGGGTTCGAATCCCTCCCTCTCCGCCATTGTTGTCCTGCTCCTATCACATGTTGGAAAATGTGTTATAGTGTTTGGGTCAGCTTTTTGGACGTTGTAAGAAATAATTGTTGTGCGGACGTAGCTCAGCTGGATAGAGTACTTGGCTACGAACCAGGCGGTCGAAGGTTCGAATCCTTCCGTCCGCACCATTTATTCAAATCAACTAGAGATTTTAAACTAGACGTTGTAGAACGAAAACCTAACAGAACAAATTATGTGCGGATGTAGCTCAGCTGGATAGAGTACCTGGCTACGAACCAGGCGGTCGGAGGTTCGAATCCTCCCATCCGCACCATTTATTATATTATTATGAATTGTTCTGATGTAACTATTTACATTGTTGATGTTTTTCATGATAATAGGGTTTGTGTGGAGAGGTGGCCGAGTGGCCGAAGGCGCTCCCCTGCTAAGGGAGTATGGGCTTTAAATCCCATCGAGGGTTCGAATCCCTCCCTCTCCGCCATTAAATAAGAAAACCGCTTAATTGCGGTTTTTTTATGTCTAAAATTCGACCTTAATATCTCCAATCACTCTACTCGTTTAGAGTTGATCATTTTGATGGCACTCCAACCAGTCTTTTGCTAATTGATTAAATGCCTCTGGTTTCTCTGTCATTACCCAATGACGGGTATCAAATGCCACGACTTCATTACCTGGTATTGCCGCCATTTTATTTTCCCATTGTTGAGAATGGAACATACCGGGTTTATTTTTACCGTAAACAAACAGCAGAGGGCAGGTAATATCAACAGGCAGGTTCCCTAAAGGACGTCCTGTGAGTGTATGACTCCATTTCCAATAGTATGAATACGTCATTGCTGAGGTGATGCTTTCTGGATCGCCAGGGGCATTTAATGCCTTTGCCATCTTGCGCGTCATCTTATCACCTGTTTTGCCACCTATCTTCCAAGCGGCTGCTAGCCACATTTGATAGGCAAACATAAATACTTTAGCTTTATTACTGAGTAGGTGGTCTGGAGAGCCTGCATCACCGATGTCAATGCTAATAATTTTACTTACTTTAGATTTATTGCGCATGTAATATTGATAACCGAAGAAACTCCCCCAGTCATGAATTAATAAAGTGACAGGCTTTCCTTCGTTAACTTCATCCACAACGGCATCGATCGTTTCCAGTATTGTTGGCAGATCATAATATTTTCGTGGTTTATCGGTAGCGTAGCCTGGTAATGTAAAACGTACGCAGCGATAAGACTCTTTTAATGCGGCAACTTGGGTATCCCATACTCGGTAAGTATCTGGCCAACCATGGATCATTATAATCGTATCTTGCCCTGTGCCTTCGATATGCACGTCAACATCACCAATACTGAGTTTTTTCGTCATAGTAATTCCTTATTACTGCAAGGCTGATCGTTGCAGAATTTGAGTTGTTAGTAATATAGAGTAATTACTCTACATTATTTTGATCTCAAAACTATGCATATGCACTTAGATTGCGAGCTGGTTCCAACTTTATTATTCTTTAAGCGTTAAGATCACGCAGCTGTCATCAAACAACACTGTGTTGCAAACTATCGATGTCGTGTATTTAGTTGGGATAGTGGTGGGATAATCACTAGAGCAGTGAAGAGTGACTGCTGTGATAGTAGTGTTTATCGAGTTAAAAACATCATTAGGCTTAAAAAAGCGATAATGGCACTGGTGCCACAGATAATGTAGATAAATCCTTTTTTACCTTGCTGTATTGTCCAGTTGTTGTATTGCAAAAAGCCAATCCATAAGATGCTAAGTATCAAAGGTAATAAAAAAAATTTAAACATAAACGTCCCCAACGTATCGATTAATCACTGTTTATTGAATTATATAGTAGCTAAACTGTCCTACTACTTTTACTTATACACTTAATATTTACTGTGCTGTTAAATATACTAATGTGTCGATAAGTACATTAAGCAATGATATTAGCATGCCTAACTTTGATTATACGTCTAACTTCAATATATAGTGTGACTTAATTCTCTTACTAGACATACCGTGAGTAAATGAAATTTAGAGGATTTAATGGGTCTTTGGTTATTATTTTTTAGTAGTTTTACGTCAGCGACCATTTTACCCGGTAGTTCGGAAATATTATTAACCGCAATGCTGGTCGAGGGGTCGTGGTCACATTGGCAACTATTTGCGATGGCCACCAGTGGCAATGTATTAGGATCTATTCTCACTTTTTATATGGGTTATTTCATCTATGCGAAAAAGCCCATCGATTTTTCTGCGAATAAGCACTATCGCCGTGTGCATGATGTGATCCAACGCTGGGGTTGGGGCAGCTTGTTATTTAGTTGGTTACCTATTTTTGGTGATGTTTTTTGTTTATTAGCGGGTTGGTTACGTTTAAATCCGCTGCTTGCTTTTGTCGCTATCATGCTCGGTAAATCAATTCGTTATGCAATTTTGATTTGGGTTATGAGTTCAGTTAGCTAATGATTTTATATTTTATTTTAAACGGACGAGGAATTTTTGATGCGTTTTAATGCTTTTTATAGTGCTGTAGTACTGAGCTCTTCGATAATGTTACTGGGTGGTTGCTCATTACTAGATAAAGATAATGATGTGGCGACATTACCTGCGGGAATAACCCTCATCGATAAGCAAATTAAAACCCCGGACAGCTTATTAATTCCGTATGAAAAATACCAGTTAAGCAATGGCCTTACTGTGATCTTACATGAAGATGACTCCGATCCTTTGACCTATATTGATATGACTTACCATGTCGGCTCTGCACGTGAAGAGCTCGGTAAATCAGGTTTTGCGCATTTTTTTGAACACATGATGTTCCAAGGTAGCAAAAACGTCGGTGATCAACAGCATTTTAAAATCGTTAATGAAGCTGGCGGATCAATGAATGGCAGTACCAATCAAGATCGAACTAACTATTATCAAACTGTCCCTGCTAACCAATTAGAAAAAATGTTATGGCTAGAAGCAGACCGTATGGGCTTTTTATTGGATGCAGTTGATCAGCGTAAATTTGAGATCCAACGTGCGACCGTTAAAAATGAACGTTCACAGCGTGTTGATAACCGTCCTTATGGTTTACTTGGCGAACGCATTGGTGAAGCCTTATATCCACGAGACCACCCGTATTCTTGGCAGCCAATTGGTTATATTGAAGATTTAGATCGTGTAGACGTTAATGATTTAAAACAGTTTTTCTTACGTTGGTATGGACCAAACAATGCAACATTAACCATCGCGGGTAAATTTGATAAAACAGAAACTTTAGCTTGGGTGAACAAGTATTTTGCGAGTATCCCTAAAGGTCCAGAAGTAAAAGACGTCGAACCTGCACCAGTAACGCTGGATAAAGACCGTTATATCACCTTAGAAGACAATGTACCTCAGCCAATGTTGTATATGAGTTATCCAACCGTGTATATGGGACATAAAGACGAAGCGCCACTGGATCTGTTTGCTTATGCCTTGGGGGGGGGGAAAAACTCGGT
Source organism: Moritella sp. (assembly GCF_033791185.1). Classification (GTDB taxonomy): domain Bacteria; phylum Pseudomonadota; class Gammaproteobacteria; order Enterobacterales; family Moritellaceae; genus Moritella. The sequence goes on from NZ_JASJHF010000104.1 coordinate 76,626, forward strand.
GTTATATAAAGATCTTGTGGAAACGGGTTATGCGACCTCTGTTGCCGCTTATCACAGCTGCAGTGAGCTAAGTTGTACCTTTGATATCTATACCCAACCTAATCCTGCTAAAGGTATGGAGCTTGCTCCCTTGCTCGATAAAATTAATGCATCGATGAAGGCACTGGCAGCTGAAGGTATTGCTGATTCTGAAGTTACACGTTTACGTTCTATTATCGAAAGTTCAACAGTATTTGGAATGCAGAGCGTCGCTGGTAAAGCCAAGGAGTTAGCATTAGGGCAAACCTTGATGAATGATCCTAACTATTTAACTAAAGGTTTGTCCGTATTTAACCATATTAGTGCAGAGCAAGGCTTAGTCGCTTACCAAAAATACCTCGAAAACAAGCCAAAAGTGATCATGAGCGTGGTACCAAAGGGGCAATTACAATATATCGCCCACCAATCGACTTTCAGTCCTGCACCGCGTGATATTGATAAGTTGAATACTACACCAACGAAAACACTTGCCGTACGTACAGCGCAAGATAGCTTTGATCGTTCAATCATGCCAAGCGCGGGTAGCAACCCTGTGCAAACATTACCGGCTTTATGGCGCCAGTCATTAGCCAATGATATCCAAGTTCTGGGTACGGTATATGATGAAACGCCGACAGTGAGCATCCAAATTAACTTGAAAGGTGGACGACGAGTAGAAAGTTTAGATCAGCAAGGTGTGGCTAAGTTAACGGCTGCGATGATGAACCAGTCTACAGTGCTACACAGTTCGGCTGAACTCAATGACCAGTTACAATCATTGGGCAGTAGCATTAACTTTTCTGCAGGTCTTTATGGCACGGTCATTAACGTAAATAGCCTATCTAAAAACTTACCTGCTACCTTGGCTATATTAGAAGAGAAACTCTTTAAACCTGGTTTTGTAGATACTGACTTTATACGTATTAAAGCGCAGTCAAAACAAGCTTCATTACAAAATAAACAGCGCGTTGGTTGGTTAGGACAATTGGCTACTCAGCGGATCTTATACGGTGAAGAACGTGTCACAGGTAATCCATCATCAGGCTCGCTAAAAAATCAAGCCGCATTCACACGTGAAGATGTGCTTGCATACTATCAGCAGTACTATAATTTGGCTGAAGCTAAAATAGTCGTGGTTGGTGATGTGAGCGAAAAGAGTATTACTGAATCGTTAGGTTTCTTACAGCAAGGCGCGCGTTTACCTGCTGTGACTTATCCAGCACTTGTCAAAGCGCCATTATGGCAACCAAATACCTTATATATTGTCGATAAGCCGGATGCGGTTCAATCTGTGGTTAAAGTTGTATCACCTGCAATCCCTTATGACGTAACCGGAAATTTCTTTAAAGCTAATCTGATGAACTTTAATTTAGGCGGTAATTTTAATAGCCGTTTAAATCAGAACTTACGTGAAGACAAGGGTTATACATATGGTGCGACTACCGGATTTTATGCTGACCGTGAATACGGTTACTTCTCGGCCTCTGCGGATGTTCGTGCTGAAGTCACTGGCGAGGCTATTAAGGAAACATTAACAGAATTAAAAGGTTATACAGACAATGGTATTACAGACTCGGAACTGAATTACATGAAAAGTGCCGTTTCACAGCAAGAAGCACTGTCTTATGAAACGCCAGCGCAGAAGTCTAATTTCTTAATGCAGTTGTTATTATTGGATTTATCACCTGATTTTGTCGATCAACAAGCACAGATTATTCAAACCATGGATAAGTCTGAAATTCAGTCATTAGCAAAGACTTACTTATCGAGCGATCAATTTTCTGTTATTGTGGTCGGTGATCGTCAGTTGATTGAAAAACAGGTGAAAGATTTTGGTTTAGATATCCAAGTTTTTAATCTGTTTGATAAATAATAGACTTAAAATTAACCTTAAAGGTTGGCGCATTGATAGTGCAATCTTTAAGGTGCTACTTTATATATAGTTCATTGGTGGATTTAATTTGAACGTTACATTTGAATCTCTGGTTTCAAAATTATCAGAGCCAAGCAATATACAGTCCCTTAACGGTATTACTCGAGGTATTGAACGCGAGTGTTTACGCGTAAATACAGCAGGTGATTTATCTCAAAATGACCACCCTGCAGCGTTTGGCTCGGCATTAAGTCATCAGCACATTACCACAGACTATTCTGAAAGCTTACTCGAATTTATTACTCCGGTTAGCGATAGCGCAGCTACTGCACAGCAGCAGTTAAGCGACATCCACCGTCATGTAGCAAAAAATCTTGATGGTGAGCTGTTCTGGCCATCAAGTATGCCATGCCAAGTTGATGATGCAGATGATATCCCATTAGCAAAATATGGCTCATCGAATACTGGAAAAATGAAGCATACTTATCGTATCGGTCTCAAGCACCGTTATGGTAGCAGTATGCAAATCATTTCAGGCCTGCATTATAACGTGTCATTGCCGATGACGTTCTGGCAAACACTTTATGATCTCAAAAGTGAAACTGGCGAACTACAAGATTTTATTTCTCATAGCTATATGGGACTTATTCGTAATTTTTACCGTTTTGGTTGGCTAGTGCCCTATTTATTTGGTGCATCGCCAGCATTAAACCGTTCATTCTTACCGGCAGAAAAGCAAACTCCGTTTTCATCCCTGGGTGAAAATACGCTATATATGCCGTATGCAACGTCATTACGCATGAGTGATTTGGGTTATACCAATAACGCGCAAGATGATTTAGTTATTTGCCACAATACGCTTGCTAACTATACCGACAGCTTAAAAAAAGCGATTAAAACTAAAGCGCCAGAGTTTGCCAATATAGGTATTAAAGTTGACGGTAAATATCGCCAGTTGAATGACAATGTGCTGCAAATTGAAAACGAATTGTATGCGCCAATTAGGCCTAAACGAGTTGCAAAATCAACTGAAAAACCATCTGATGCATTAGCGGCACGAGGTATCGAATATATTGAGATCCGGTCTCTGGACGTGAATCCATTCACCGCAACGGGTATTACAACCGCACAGATGTCGGTATTAGATAGCCTGCTCGTGTGGATGGCATTACAACCTTCAGCGCCGATGACTACAGATGAAATGATGATATGTCGTGATAACAGCAGCAAAGTGGTGATGGAAGGGCGTAAGCCTGGTCTAACATTACAGCTCGATGGTCAGTCACGTGTATTGACTGATGCTGCTACAGATATTCTCGCTGAAGTTCAGCAAGTTGCACAGCTATTAGATGGTGCGCAATTAGCCACTGATACGGCAGCAAGTCACTTTGCTCAAGCCGTAAGCGAACAGCAGGCACTAATTCGTGATCCTCAAGCATTATTGTCAGGCCAAGTACTAAGCACAATGAAAGAACAAGGGCTTGAGCATAATGATTTTATTTTAGGTTTAGCCAATAAATATAAAAAAGAATTATTAGCCACGGATTATGGCCAGTGGGATGATGTTTACTTTGCGCAAATGCAGCAGCAGTCTGTTGCCGAACAACAGCAGATTGAAGCCGCTGATACTCTTGATTTTGATATGTTTTTAACTGAATATTTTACTAAAACTGAAAAGTAGATAAAAAAGGAGCCTTAATAGGGCTCCAAAAAATGAAAAAACAACTCTTGCAATGAATCTGACTACAGGATGCAGTTATGCTTCATAAATAATTGTAAAGTTGAAAAATAGATAAAAAAAAGGAGCCTTAATAGGGCTCCCAAAAAATGAAAAAAACAACTCTTGCACTTAATCTGACTACAGCATTAAGCAATGGTTCATAAAATTATTATTTGTTTATTAAATTATTTCCAAGGAGTGTTAATAATGCCATTACTGGATAGTTTTACCGTTGACCATACCATCATGAATGCACCTGCAGTACGAATTGCCAAAACGATGGCAACACCAAGCAAAGATACTATCACTGTCTTTGACCTGCGTTTCTGTGTACCCAATAAAGAAATCTTAAGTGAAAAGGGCATTCATACTTTAGAGCATCTTTATGCTGGTTTTATGCGAGATCATCTTAATTCAGCAACGGTAGAGATTATTGACCTTTCGCCAATGGGTTGTCGTACCGGTTTTTACATGAGTTTGATTGGTGCGCCGACAGAGCAGCAAGTTGCTGATGCTTGGTTAGCAGCGATGCAGGATGTGCTTACCGTTAAAGATCAAAATGCGATCCCAGAGTTAAACGAATATCAATGCGGCACTTACTTGATGCATTCGTTAGATGAAGCGAAGCAGATTGCCCAAGCGATTATTAGCGCTGGAATTGGTGTGAATCAAAACGATGATTTACTGTTGGCAGATGAAATTCTGAATAAATTGTAATAATGAAAGGCGACGATTGAGTCGCCTTTTTATCGACAGCAATTAATTATCGACAGTATTGAATAACAGGTTGTATTTAATAACGAGGAGGGCTTATGAAAGCACGACTACAGATTAATAAAAAAGCTTATTTAGTTGCATTATTTAGTTTGCTATTAACAGCATGCTCAAGCGTTAAAGTAAGTACTGATTATGACCAAGATGCCGATTTTACCGCGTTGAAACATTTTAACTGGTTACCTCAGTCTGCGAAGATTGAAAAAGAAAGTGTCTATCTGAACAACCGTATTATGGATGTTCGCCTTACTAAAGCCATCGACAAACAGTTGGTTGCCCAAGGTTTTAGTTTTTCTACAGCCCCCGATTTTTATGTGAATTATAATATTACCTCGGAAAAGAAAACTGATATCCGTAGTTATGATAATTATTCTGGTTATGGCCCAAGTTGGGGTTGGGGTGTTGGTTATGGACACCGTGGTATGTCATTGAGTGCGCATACCGAAACGCGTGTTGATGAGTATCAACAAGGCAGCTTAATTGTCGATGTGATTGATCCGAAGAGCTTAGAGTTAATTTGGCGTGGCATTGGTAGTAAACGTCTACCTGAATCGAGCGATGCGGCTGAGATGGATAAATTAGTTGCAGAAATAGTAAAGAATATCTTAGTCAAATTTCCGCCCAAGGCAGGTAAATAATAAGACTCAGTAGTAACCATACGTTGGATCTTAAACATTAATGGCGCTCATCACACTATGTATACAGTGTGATGAGCGCCATTAATGCTGTTGAGTCTATGGATTTATTTATTCTTTAGTTATTCACTTTCTGTGGTTATAAATTAGAAGCTAGGAGGTGTGTGTGCGCTGATGATCTTACACACTTTTTTAGAGCGATTGATAAATTGGTGTGGAAGCTGAGTTGAAAATTTGTAGCTATCACCTTTAGTCAATTTATAAGTTTGACCTGCAACTGTTATTTCAATGTTACCTTCGATAATGGTGCCCGCTTCTTCACCTGGGTGACTGATCATTTCAGTACCCGTTTTAGCATTTGGCTCATATTTTTCGATTAGAAAGGCTAATTGTGCATTGCTATCGTTACAGCCAACTAACTTTAACTCGACCCCATCACCGCCAATATCAATTAATTCATCAGCTTTAAATACCACTTGGCTTTGCTGTTCAAAATCGAGAGTAAAGAATTCGGTGATAGACATGGAGATGCCACTGAGGATACGTTTTAGAGAGCTGATTGAAGGGCTAACCGTGTTGCGCTCAATCATAGAGATCGTGCTATTTGTAAGACCAACGCGTTTGGCTAATTCTCGTTGCGATAAGCCGTGCATTTGACGAATTTTTTTGAGCCTGTCACCGACTTCCATTTATAATTCCCTATCGTTAAATATTGCATACTGTCCATTGGTTGATAATAGTATGCAATATTGTGACAAATAGGTAGTAAATATTCAACATTGACGCAGATTATGCAACTTATTCGACTTCTAATTGAATTAATGTAGTTTTTAATTCTGTATACTTATCTAAGGCATGCAGTGATTTATCACGCGCATTGCCAGATTGTTTGAAGCCGCCGAAAGGAACCGTCATATCACCGCCATTGTAATTATTGATCCATACAGAGCCGGCACGTAATGCCTTAGCGACTTTGTGAGACTTATTTAAATCAGCAGTCCAAATACCAGCGGCAAGGCCAAATTTAGAATCATTGGCAATTGTGATTGCTTGCGCTGCATCGGTAAAGCTAATAACCGCCATTACAGGGCCGAAAATCTCTTCTTGGGCTATACACATTTTGTTATCAACGTTGTCAAAGATTGTCGGAGCAAGGAAATAGCCACCTGTCTGCTGCATACTCTGTTGACCACCAGTGATGATATTAGCGCCTTGCTCATTACCAATGTCGATATAATGTAAGACTTGGTTGAGCTGGTGATCATCAACGATAGCGCCCATGCTCGTTGCTGGATCTAATGGATCTCCGGGTTGAATATCTTGACATGCGGCGACGAGCAGTGGCATGAATTCAGCTTTTATCGACTCTTCGATTAATAATCGAGTACCGGCCACACAAACTTCACCTTGGTTATAAAAACAACCCCAAGCTGCAGCTTCTGCGGCTTTCTTTAGATCGATACAATCGGCAAATACGATATTTGGGCTCTTACCACCGGCTTCAACCCAAACACGCTTCATGTTTGATTGCCCTGAATATTCCATTAGCCTTTTTCCGACTGTGGTTGATCCCGTAAACACTAAACAGTCAACATCTTCACTGAGCGCCAATGCTTCACCAACTTCATGGCCAAAGCCTGGGAGTACTTGGAATACACCTTGCGGTAGTCCAGCTTGTTCGGCTAATTGAGCAATAAAAATCGCCGTGAGAGGAGATTTTTCTGAAGGTTTTAAAATCACCGAATTACCCGCAGCGAGAGCGGGGGCAAATTTCCAACTTCCCATAAGCAGTGGAAAGTTCCACGGTACAATAGCAGCGACAACGCCGATGGCTTCGCGAGTAATGAATGCGACTTGATCTTCAGGTGTTGGTGCCACTTCATCATAAATTTTATCAATCGCTTCAGCGTACCAATTCACACAATTGATCGCGCTGGGAATATCGACATTAAGGCTTTCACTGATTGGCTTACCCATATCAAGTGTTTCTAGCAGCGCAAGTTGTTGCGCATTTTCTTGTAATAAAGCGGCAAATTTTTGTAATGTTTTTTTACGTGCAACAGGGGTTTGGCTTGACCAAACACCCGATTCAAAAGTTTGCTTGGCGATACTCACAGCAAGCTTTACATCATCTTTATTACAACGAGCTATCTCAGCGAGGCATTCACCGTTTGCGGGGTTAATGCATTTGAATGTTAATCCTGAAATGGCCTGGGTATATTCACCGTTGATGTAGGCATTGCCGTTAATGTTTAACTCGCTCGCTTTTTGTTGCCATTGTAGATAGGTTAACAGTGTCATGTCTTATTCCTTATTTTGCTAGTGCTGCAGCGGTTAGATCGAGGGCTTGCCATGCTTTATTAAACAACTCATCAACTTCTGTATGTGTCATCACTAACGGTGGCGCAACGACCATAGTATCGCCAACAGCGCGCATAACTAAGCCAACTTTGACACACTGATCGCGGCAAGTCGGGCCAGCAATACCATTTGCGAAGCGAGTACTATTATTTTTATCAGCAACAAGTTCAATGGCGCCAAGCATGCCTATACTTCTGGCTTCGCCAATGAGTGGGTGTTCACCTAGTTGCTGCCAACGAGATTGAAAGTAAGGACCAATATCGGTATTAACTTTGTTGATGATGTCTTCATTCTTTAAGATATCTAACGTCGCAATGGCTGCTGCGCAAGAGGCTGGGTGACCTGAATAGGTGAAGCCATGTGCGAAATCATTACCTGCATCTTTAATAACATCTGCCACACGATCGCTAATTAACACGCCACCCAAAGGTTGATAACCGTTAGTTACAGCTTTAGCAAAGCAGATAAAATCAGGTTTTATATTGAAGTATTCACTGGCAAACATCGTGCCTAAGCGTCCAAAACCACAGATCACTTCGTCAGCCACAAGTAATATTTCATAATGATCACAAATGCGTTGGATTTCTGGCCAGTAACTTGCTGGAGGAATGATCACACCACCCGCCCCTTGGATTGGTTCAGCAATAAATGCGGCGACATTATCTATCCCGAGTTCGAGAATTTTTTGCTCTAACTGCTGGGCAACTTGGAGGCCAAAAGTACTTTCTTCTTGGCCATTAGCTTCACCAAACCAATAAGGTTGATCGATGTGTTCAATATAATCGACACCTTTAAATTGATCATGCATGAAACTCATACCACCTAAGGAAGCTCCTGCAATGGTACTGCCGTGGTAACCGTTATGGCGACTAATGATGGTTTTCTTATTTGGTTTGCCTTTTAAATCCCAATAACGATGAGCAAACCGGATCATAGTATCATTGGCTTCAGAACCTGAATTGGTATAAAACACAGTGTTTAATTGTGCTGGCGCGACTTCAGCTAAGCGTTGTGATAGTTCGATCGCTGGTGCGTGTGAACATTGAAAAAAGCTGTTATAGAAAGGTAACTGAGCTAATTGTGAGCTAACGGCATCTGCAATTTCAGTTCTACCGTAACCAAGGTTACAGCACCATAAACCAGACATACCATCTAAGATAGGCTGATCATCTTGTTGATAAATATAGATACCGCTGGCTTTGCTTATTACCCTTGTTTTAGCTTTCGCTAACGCATTGTGATCGGTAAATGGGTGAATAAAATGTTTGCTATCTAAAGATTGTAAGTTTGCTAATTCTGACATAACGACCTCTTAATTGGTTTTTTGTGATTGAAATTTTGCACATGCGACGCCAAAACTTCGGTAGATTTGTGTATAAAATGGATTACGCTCAACTTGCCATTCTGGATGCCACTGTAATCCCAAGTAATAACTGGCATTACTTGCCAATGAAAATGCTTCAATTAGCCCATCTGGCGCAGTCGCTTCAATTTTTAAGCTGCTTGCCAAGCGAGCCACTCCTTGTCCATGTAAAGAGTTTATTTGTTGTTGTAACTCACTCGGATTGACATCTGCCCTCATCAGGTCTGCTAGTAGCCCTGATGGGATTAAGTCAATGGCATGAGCAATATCATATTGTGCATCTATCGCAGCACCTTTAACTTCTCGATGTTCGATCATCTCGGGCAGCGTAAACAGTTGCTGATGTAGGCTGCCACCTAATGCAACATTCATTTCTTGAAACCCTCGGCATACTCCCAGTACTGGCATCTTTAACTCTAATGCAGCTCTTATGAGGGCAAGATTGATTTGATCTCTCCGGCTATCTCTGGGCATCGGTTCTGCTAATTCATCCTCTCCGTAGTTGTGTGGTTCCATGTTGGAATAACTCCCCGTGAGATAAAGGCCATCTAAGTGAGACAATAAAGCTAATGCTGAACTTTCCCATGCTGGTATTAAGATCGGTACTACTTCACTGCAAGTGATAGCTGCATTGATATATTTATCAGCGACCATCTGAAAATCGTGAATACCTAATTTATTACTACAACAAGGGATGCCAACTAAGGGTTTTTTGTGTGGCTTATTTTTATCGCTCATATTGATGCTTACTCCCATAGTGCTGTCTAGTGTTAAATTTAAGTTACGGTAAATGTTAGAACTACAATCTAGTTTTAATCAAAATAATTAACAATAACGAGGTTTTAAAGTGGTTAACCCCATCGCAATGTTTCACACTTGTTTAATTTAAGTTAAATGTCGCGTTGACATGTGACGACTTGTCACCTTTAATTGTTCTCGTTGTGAAGAGTATTTTCTTCACTTAGCCTTTTTGAAAACAACGATGTCGTATGCTTTAAAGGCGTTAATTAAGGAGTTTATATGTCCGAACATGGTCACGTGCAGGAAGCTGAAGAGTTTTTATCTAATTATCCTGAGATCGAATCAATTGATTTACTCATTTCCGATCTCAATGGCATAGCAAGGGGTAAGCGGGTTGAACATTGCGCGATTAAGAAAATATATCAAGACGGTGTTAATTTACCCGCGTCAATATTTTCGATGAATATCTTAGGTGAAACGGTGGAATCTTGTGGTCTTGGGATCGAGATCGGTGAACCTGATATGGTGTGCAAGCCAGTAGCAAATACTTTACATGCTGCTAGTTGGCATCAACGACCAACAGCGCAAGTATTGTTAAGTATGTATCATCAGAACGGGGAACCATTTCATGCTGACCCTCGTCATATCCTGACCAATATTTGCAACAAAATGTCTCCGTTAGGATTGACCCCCGTGGTTGCTGTTGAGCTCGAGTTTTATCTATTTGATAAAAATAGAGATAGCCATGGTCGTCCACAAGCCCCGATTTCTCCAAAAACGCACAAACGCGATGTACATACTCAAGTTTACTCGGTTGATACCATCGCTGATTACACCGCGTTCTTAGATGATGTAAATAAAGCCTGTAAAGAGCAGCAAGTACCAGCAGATACCGCGGTTTCTGAATGCGCACCTGGACAATTTGAAATAAACCTAAAACATCAAGCAGATCCTTTATTAGCTTGCGATAACGCTATTTTGTTGAAGCGAATTATTAAAGCGATTGCGGATAAACATGACTTTGATGTTTCATTTATGGCGAAACCTTACAGTGATGAAGCGGGCAGTGGCATGCATGTGCATGTGAGTTTACTTGATGAAGCGGGATCTAATATTTTTGCTGATGAAAATAAAGCATATAGCTCGCAACTTGAATATGCGATTGCTGGTTTGCTTGAATTTCTACCCGCATCCATGCCTATCTTATGCCCAAATGTAAATTCTTACCGTCGTTTTCAACCTCAGTTCTATGTGGCTACATCTCTAAATTGGGGGTTGAATAATCGCACTGTGGCCTTGCGCCTTCCTTCTGGTGGCAAAGCTGCAACTCGGATAGAGCATCGCGTTGCAGGAGCTGATGCCAACCCTTATTTAGTGATGAGTGTGATTTTAGCGTCGATACATCATGGCTTAACCAATAAAAATAAACCTTTGTGTTCGCCAAGTATTGGCAATGCTTTTGATAGTAATGCGGAGTCATTGCCCACCAAGTTACCTCAGGCGGTAGCTATCTTGAAGCAAGATAGTGCATTGAGCGAATATCTCGGCAAAGAGTTTATTGATATTTATTTAGCGGCAAAAGAGCAGGAGTTAATACAGTTTGATACCCACATTACCGAATTAGAAACTCTTTGGTATCTCAATAACGTTTAAGTTCGCAATGTTGAAATAGCAGGTTAGGTCTTATTAGTAAAATCGTTCAGTATTTTTATTAACAGTTGTTTATCAAGGCAGTTAAGCGACAACCGCAGTAAGGTATCGAGTAGAGTGTTTAGAGGATCTACCCATAGCGAAAATACTGGTCATAACAAGTTAACAATAACGAAAGGAATGATTATGACAGACATACAGAGTACATCGCTACCACCCAAGGAAAAGGGAACCTCAGAGTTAAAAAATTCATTGTTATTATATGGCAGCATCATGGCTGTATTCGCATTTTTATCAACAACTCATGTTGAAGGTGAATCATACGGATTTTTGAGTATATTGCCGGTGGCATTAATATTATTTACGGCAATCAAAACACGTAAGGCGTTGGAAGGTATTTTTGCTGGTATCGTTGCAGGCTTATTGTTATTAGACCCCAATACTGTGTTCTCTCGTTTAGGTGAGATCTCGACTAAAGTGATGATGGATGAAACTATCGCTTGGATTATTTTAGTGTGTGGCATGATGGGCGGTTTGATTAATATGTTAGAGCGAGGTGGCAGTGTCCTTAGTTTTGGCGATTTTCTCGCTGGGAGGATAAAGACAAAGCGCGGCACCTTATTAACAACAGCGGGTCTTGGGATTATGGTATTCATTGATGATTACTTGAATTCTTTAGCCGTATCATCCTCGATGAAAGGGATGACAGATCGTTTCGGTATTTCGCGTGAAAAATTAGCTTTTATTGTTGATTCAACTGCGGCACCTGTTTGTATTATTGTACCGATCTCAACTTGGGCTGTGTATTTTGCGGCTTTGTTAGAGGAAAATGGGGCAACTGCTGCCGGTCAGGGGATGTCGCTTTATATTGAGTCGATTCCTTACATGGCGTATGGCTGGATGGCATTGTTTGTTGTTTGGTTGGTTGCTATGGGCTACTTAAAAGATTTTGGTTCAATGAAAGTTGCTGAAGAACGAGCTCAAGCAGGGCAACCAGTGCCTGATGATATTAAGCTGCCTGAGTTTGATACCTCGAAGATCAAGAAAGTGTCAACCAATATGGGGTTATTGAACTTCTTCCTGCCAATGGCGGTATTAGTTGGGGCAAGTGTTTATTATGAAATAGATCTGTTATTAGGTGCGCTGGTTGCATCCTTATTTACCATGATCTTGTATTTTGTACAGCGCTTACTTACATTTGAGGAGTTAGTTGAATCTATGCTGGATGGTTTCAAAATTATGTTACATCCGATTGCTGTGGTTTGTGCTGGCTTTATGGTGAAAGAAATCAATGATTCATTGGGGATGACTACTTATATCATTGATGCCATTGCTCCATACATGACCAAAGAACTATTACCAGCGATCATCTTTGTTGTGATGGCGGTGATTGTATTTGCTACAGGCTCAAGTTGGGGAGTATTTGTTATCTCATTACCGATTGTGATCCCAATGGCACAAACATTTGATCTATCCATGCCTTTGGTTGTTGGTTCACTATTATCGGCGTCAGCATTCGGTTCTCATGCCTGTTTCTATAGTGATGCAACGGTATTATCCGCACAAGGCTCTGGTTGTACGCCGATGCAGCATGCAATAACTCAGTTTCCTTATACTATGATTGCAGCGTTATTAACGCTCATAACACTGTTGTTCTTCGGTTATAGCATGGCGTAAAAAAGCGTTTTATAGCCATAGGCCATTCCGTATTGCACAAACAAAAATGAGCAACCTAAGTTGCTCATTTTTATAACATTAAAAGGACTAATTAAAGCTATTATTCATCGCTTTTAATTAGTGTTCTATTTAATGCCTTATTTTTGGTTTTCACGATCGATAGCACGGTAAGCAATATCAGTGCGGTAGAAAGCACCTTGCCAATTTATTTGCGCAGCTAGCTTATAAGCATTCGCTTGTGCTTCAGTCACTGTGTTACCCAGTGCTGTCGCGCAAAGCACACGGCCGCCGTTAGTCACAATATTGTCACCTTGCAATGCGGTACCAGCATGGAAAACTTTACTTTCCGTTGAATCAGCTTGTGGTAGACCGGTGATGATATCGCCTTTTGCGTAGTCAGCAGGATAGCCGCCAGCGGCAATCACCACTCCAACAGCAGCGCGTTCGTCATAATCAGCCGTTACTGTATCTAGTTTACCTGCAACAGCGGAAAGACAAAGTTCAACAAGATCTGATTTCAAACGCATCATGATAGGTTGTGTTTCAGGGTCGCCAAAACGACAGTTATATTCAAGTACTTTAGCAGTGCCATCAGGTGCAACCATTAGACCCGCGTAAAGGAAACCTGTGTAGGTATTACCTTCTGCTTTCATGCCATCAACAGTTGGACGAATAACTTCGTTCATTGCAAAATCATGTACCGCTTGTGTTACCACTGGTGCTGGTGAGTAAGCACCCATGCCTCCTGTGTTTGGCCCTTTATCGCCATTGTCACGTGCTTTGTGATCTTGGCTTGTTGCTAGCGCAAGAATATTCTCGCCATCAACCATGACAATGAAACTAGCTTCTTCACCTGTCAGGAATTCTTCAACCACAACACGTGCGCCAGCATCACCAAATTTATTGCCTTCAAGCAT
>NZ_JASJHF010000105.1:0-5633 GCF_033791185.1 Moritella sp.
GTTGACGAACAACTTCAAACAAACAAACACCAGCTGCTACTGATACGTTCAAGCTTGAAATACTGCCAGCCATTGGGATGCTAACTAGCTCATCACAATGTTCACGCGTTAAACGACGCAGACCTTTTTCTTCCGCACCCATAGCAATAGCTAATGGACCCGCTAGTTTAGGCTGATATAAATCTTGCGTTGCTTCGCCCGCAGTACCGATGATCCAGATGCGACGGTCTTGTAGTTCACGCATGGTACGTGCAAGATTTGTCACTGCAATCAGTGGCACAGTTTCAGCGGCACCACATGCTACTTTACGTACCACTGATGTCAGTTGTACTGATTTATCTTTTGGTACGATAACAGCGTGTACACCAGCCGCATCAGCACTACGTAGACAAGCGCCCAGGTTGTGCGGATCAGTAACACCATCAAGAATCAATAAGAATGGCTGTTCTTCTTTCTCTTCAATACGGTTAAGTAACGTATCAAGATCTGATTCGTTTAGCTTTTTGCCTTCAATAACGCGTGCTAATACACCGTTATGACGGCCACCGTCGCACTTTTTATCCAAAGTGTTACGATTAACTAATTGCACTGCAATACCGATATCATTTAATTCTGCGATTAACGGGGTTAGACGGTCATCTTCACGACCTTTCAGTGCGTATACTTCAATGAAGCGCTCTGGTTCATGCTCCAGTAATGATTTAACTGCATGAATACCGAAAATTAGTTCACTGCTCATTGTATCTCTCTACCTTATTACTATTACTATTGCTATTTATTTGCTTTCTTGTGCTTTTTTCTTTGAACGTTCAGCACGACCGGGACGCGATTTAGCCTTAGTTACAGGTTTTTTCTTAGCGGGTTTAGTTTTGCCTTTTGGCTTAACTGCATCAACCGGTGATGTGCCTTTTTCAACAGCATCACCTGTTTGCGGCTTTAATTTTGCAGCAACGCGGGCTTTATCAGCCGCACTCGCAACAACATCACTATTGATTTTCAATTTTAATTTAGTTTTTTTAGCTGGTTTTGCTTTTGCGCCTTCAGTTTTACGTTTACCAGAAAATTCAGCCGGTTTACGCTTACTGCGACGAGTGTGTGTTACCGCACCCGCAAGCTCAAGGTCAATCTTCTTGTCGTTCATGTTGATGGCTAATACTTTAACTTCAACTTGATCGCCAATGCGATATTCAACGCCACTTTTTTCGCCACGCAATGTTTGGCGTCCGCCATCAAAGTTATAATAATCACCACGTAAGCTAGATACATGTACCAAGCCATCGATGTTTAAGTTTTTGATACGAACAAAGAAGCCAAAATTAGTTACCGCGGCAATAACACCTTCAAATGTATCACCTAAGTGATCTTGCATGTATTCACATTTCAAGAAGTCAGACACATCACGCGTAGCATCATCGGCACGACGTTCTGTTAATGAGCAATGCTCACCCAAGGTCTCAACATCACTCACTTGGTAGCAATAACCACCCGTGCTAGTCCAACGTTTGGTTAATGGCGAACCCGCTTTAACTGCCGCTTGGTTAGCCAGTTCAAACTTGATTGCACGGTGTAATACTAAGTCAGGGTAACGACGAATTGGCGACGTAAAGTGACCATAAGCTGTTAGCGCTAAACCAAAGTGACCGTTATTTTCTTCTTGATATACCGCTTGTTTCATTGAACGTAGCAGCATAGTTTGGATAAGTTCTTTATCCGGACGATCTTGAATACTGCTGATCAATGCAGCGTAATCAAGTGGTGTTGGTTTCAAACCGCCACCTAACTCTAGGCCAGTTTCACTTAAGAAGCTTCTGAAATTAACTAACTTTTCTTCGCCTGGAGTATCGTGCACACGCAATAGCGCAGCGGCTTTATGCTTGCTAACAAAACGCGCTGATGCAACGTTTGCTAAGATCATGCATTCTTCAATTAATTTATGCGCATCATTACGTACCACAGGAACGATCTTGTCGATTTTACGGTGTTCATTAAAGACGAAACGCGTTTCTAGTGTTTCAAATTCAATCGCACCACGTTCTGAACGTGCTACTTTTAATACTTTATACATGTCGTGCAATTGATGCAGATGTGGCACTACCGCTTGGTATTCATCACGTAGTGCTTTGTCGCCATCAAGGATGTTAGCTACTTTGGTATAAGTTAAACGCGCATGTGAGTTCATCACCGCTTCGTAAAATTTATAACCAGACAAGCGACCAGCGTCAGAAATAGTCATTTCACAAACCATACATAGACGATCTACGTGTGGGTTCAATGAACATAAACCATTTGATAATACTTCTGGCAGCATAGGTACAACTTGCTCAGGGAATTAAACCGAGTTACCTCGACCTTGTGCTTCTAAATCTAAATCTGAATTAGTTTGTACGTATGAACTTACGTCAGCAATCGCAACCCATAAACGCCAACCACCGCTTTTTTTACGTTCACAGAATACCGCGTCATCGAAATCACGGGCATCTTCACCATCAATCGTTAGCAAAGGTAAATCACGTAAATCAACACGATTTAGTTTCGCGTCTTCAGGCACTTCTGGTGACAATTTTTTCATGTCATCAATAATATGTTCAGGCCATACATGTGGAATATCATGGGTGCGGATCGCCACTTGAATTTCCATACCTGGTGCCATATTTTCACCAAGTACTTCTACAACTTTACCTAATGCAGGTAAGTTATAAGTAGGACGTTTTAAAATTTCAGTCACAACCATTTGACCAGCACGAGCACCAAGACGTTCTTCATCACTGATACGAACTTCTTGTTTAATGCGGCTGTCATCTGGACGCACAAAAGCCACGCCTTTATCGAGATAAACACGACCAACAAGTTGTAGTGGTTCAGCATCTAATAGACGAACAAAACGCGCTTCTTTACGGCCTTTAAATTCTTCTTTTACTGGCTGCGCAAGAATGCGATCGCCATGGAATAATGTCGACATTTGACGGATAGAGATAAATAAATCTTTACCACCGTCATCTGGACGGAAAAAGCCAAAACCATCGCGATGACCTAATACCAGACCCTCTAACAGATCGAGGCGTTCAGGTAATTCATAAGTTCTGTTACGAGCGAAAATCAACTGCCCATCACGTTCCATCGCACGTAAACGACGGCGTAAAGCTTCTTCGTGTTCTTCGCCTGCTAATTTTAATCCCGCAAATATTTGCTCACGATTAATCGAATTTTCTAGGCTACGAAGATAATCAAGAATAAATTCTCGACTAGGAATTGGATTGCTGTATTTTTCCTGCTCACGCGTATGGAAAGGGTCTTTACTCATAGAAGGTCCAAATTGGTAGGAATATCGTTCGGATTATATACCCAAACCACATTAGGATACAGTTTTGTACCATAAGTAAGTCGGTATACAAGAAGGATAGTGATAAATGAGCATAGGATCGAATCGAAACTAACTCTAATTGACTATTCAGTTAGCGCCGATGAAATATTTAATGCCCTGTGCTTACTGATATTTAGCCGCATTCTTTGCCGCTATAATCACACGTTCAGGCATTCTATGTTCTAATTGCGCTAATAATCGGGCTAATTTTTCGTGCATCTTAGCATCTGCGGTCACGGTATTATACAAATAACTGTACGCGGTTTGATAATCATAAGGGCTGCCATAACCTCGCACGAGCAACTCAGCCCACTGTATTTTTGCGGGTAAAAAACCGAGTTTGGCCGATTGTTCAAATAACGGTAGCGCACGTTCGATATCTTGCTGCACAAATTGACCTTGCACATAATAACGACCGAGTTGCTCTAATGCTCGAGGTTGACCTTGCCTTGCAGCTGCACGCATGAAGTAAACGCCTAATTCAGCATTCTTATCAACACACACTCCCCAAGCCAGCATATCTCCCCATAAAAATTGATAGGTTGGCAACTTCACTAATTCAGCGCGTACTTTAATATCAGCAACGAGCTGACACTCGTCTGCTCGCACCCGTTTAAGATGGGTATTCGCTCCGATCAATTGATTCAGCTCATCATCACTATATAGCTCAACTGCACTGGGGAAGTCGCTATACTTAGCCGTGGTTTTTGCGATTTTCTCTGCTGCAACAGCCCGCTTACCACTGTCGGTAATACGCTGTTCTTTTTCGCCAACGGGTTTACTGACTCGCGACTTACTTGCAGCCGGCTGACTTGATACCGGCGAGTTACCGTGTTGTTCTGCTGCAATAACATCAACACCAGACACCGAGACACTCGCGATTACCACGCATAATACCGTTTTTAGGTAATGACTCATTGTTGTTAATCTCGTTGTCAGTGTTGTAAGCATATCAATTAACCCAAGCGATTATGTGTGGCGTTCATAGTTACTGTTATAATAGATATATCGACCAAAGTATGGTTTTCTTAAATAAAAAAACCCAAGTTAAAATAACTTGGGTTTCTATTTTCATCATCGTTAACCTAAGCGGTTAAATTTAATGATTAACCAGCAACGAATTCTTCACCTAAGGTGATGTTCGCTGTTAGTTCAGCTAACATTGCATCACGTGCGTTAGCTTCAAATTCGCTTAGCTCGCCGTATGCGAGTACTTCTTCAACGCCATTTTTACCTAGTAGTACAGGTTGCGCGAAGAATGTAGCATGATCAGAACCGCCATCAACATAAGTACACTCAACGATACCTTCTTCACCCTGTAGTGCGCGAACAAGAGATAGACCGAAACGTGCCGCGGCTTGACCCATAGAAAGTGTCGCAGAACCGCCACCCGCTTTAGCTTCAACAACTTCAGTACCTGCGTTTTGAATTCGTGACGTTAGTGCAACAACTTCTTCAGCAGTAAATTCAACACCTTTAACTTGAGAAAGTAACGGTAGAATTGTAACGCCAGAGTGACCACCAATAACCGGTACTTCAACGTCTGCAAGTGAAATGCCTTTAAGCGCACTAACAAAAGTTTCAGAGCGGATAACATCCAGCGTAGTAATGCCGAATAGTTTACGCTTGTCGTAAACTCCTGCTTGCTTAAGTACTTCTGCAGCGATAGGCACAGTCGTATTGACTGGGTTAGTAATAATACCGATACATGCATTTGGGCATACTTCAGCACATTTACCAGCTAGGTTTTTGATAATGCCAGCATTGATATTGAATAAATCTGAACGGTCCATACCAGGCTTACGAGCAACACCCGCAGAGATCAGTACCACATCAGCACCAACAAGTGCATCCGTTGGATCCATACCAGCAAAACCAGCAATAGTAACGTCTGTAGGGATGTGGCTTAAATCAACCGCAACACCTGGAGTTACTGGTGCGATATCATAAAGTGATAAATCAGAACCAGCAGGTAGTTGAGTTTTCAAAAGTAGGGCTAAAGCTTGACCGATACCGCCAGCAGCACCTAATACAGCGACTTTCATAGACGTCTCCATTATCTTAATTGTTTATGTAGAATACAATATTCACAAATTCCTTGAATCACTGCTACTTTACTGCAACATTGATGAAAAAACAATTAACAACGCCGATATGCAGGGTAAATAATGCATTACATAGCGGTTTTAAAGCGCTAGCTTTCTATCTAACAGGCATTGGCTTTCAGATGAAATGAATATATTGTCTCACTTATGTCGCAGCGACTCAGCAA
>NZ_JASJHF010000106.1:0-4028 GCF_033791185.1 Moritella sp.
CCAACTTCAGTGACCGTTATTGAGCCAACAACGGAAATGTGATTTTAATTACTTATAACTTCCGCAAAGCACACATTGAACTAAACCGCTCGCGCGGTAATGGTGCCCTTGGCTAGCACTGACTTTCCCTGCAACATTTATACTTTTTTATACTCTAACTTCTCAGGCATGCCGCCTACAACTAGAGGAGTTAATCTCATGTCTCGCCCAACACTGAAGTGGCCGATATATTTCGAGCTTTCGGTCAATATTACCGCAATGAACATGCAGGTCATTTAGGGTTACAGCAGCACAAAGTGATGTCAGCCATTGAACACTCTCGAACCAGTGTGCTCGGTGGTCATGTTTTGCAATGCCCTGAATGTGAGCATGTTCAGGTTGCCTATAACTCTTGTCTAATGGGCACATTTTTTAATGGGGAGTAAACCTACGAAATAAAACAATTTTATGCATGTCCTCAATATGTTATGGCTAAGCCTTTACTTTTTTACTCCCCATAAAGATACATCGCTTGCTCTGCTATTCTGACAATATCCACAAACTAAATATAAGGATATTGTTATGTTGGAGAATTACTTTGTTACACCCAAAACTCTTAAGCGCTTACGTTCAGGACCGAGTGCGCCTTACATAGATGGTTTTGCCGCTATGCTCAAGGAAAAAGGTTATTCACATTCAACCGCCATACGTTATCTGCGTGTTGCAGCCCACCTTGGATACTTTTTGCTAAGCCAAGGAAAGAGTTTAACTGATGTTAATACCACGACTCCTGACTCTTTTCGTCGTCATCTACCTACTTGTCGATGCCAGAACTCTAATGGGGGAGTAGTCAATCATCACACTTTTTTTGGCGTGAAGTGTTTTTATCGATATTTAACGCAGATAAATATTTTAGCTCCTGATCCCGTTCCCATTGTTGAGTGCACGGATTCAACTTATTTGGTGAATTTTCGTTATTGGCTCCACAACCATCGCGGTTTAACACCAGATACAATCAGGCAATACAGCTTTGGTGCCAGCCGGTTACTGAATGAGCTAGCTGATAATCCCTCTTTGTGGGATGCGAAACAAATACGTACTTTTTTTCTTGAATCTGCCAAAAAGTGTAATGCACCCACTATTGAGAAACTCATAACCTCTGTACGAATATTTCTGCGTTACCTCATTATCGGTGGTCGCTGTACCGCGGACTTAGATCAAGCTGTCCCCGTATTCGCGCACTGGCGTTTGACGGAACTTCCCCAGAGTTTAACCACAGATGAACTAGAGAAACTGATTGAAAAGAGTGAAGGCAACTCACTAAATCGTATTCGTGATCTCGCTATTATCTTGTTACTTGTGCGGCTCGGACTTCGTGCTGGAGATGTAGCAAAAATGAATATAGATGATATCGAATGGCATGACGGCAGCCTTCGGGTTTCGGGAAAAAGTCGTTCCGAAGTTCGTCTACCACTACCTCAGGATGTCGGTGATGCAATACAACGTTATCTCGAATTGCGTCCCAAAAATGCACAAACCAACAAACTGTTTGTTAGCAATATTGTCCCTTACCAAGCATTTTTATCAGGGGGAAGTGTATCATCAGTGGTTAAAAGAGCTTTGTTGAGAGCTGGTGTGAACACACGCATTAAAGGTGCCCATGTGCTTCGATACACAGCGGCTACTGAGATGTTACGTAATGGTGTTCCATTAGATAAAATCGGTTTAGTGCTACGACATAAACGTTTAGATACCACTGCTTATTACGCCAAAGTTGATGTTGCACTGCTTAAACAGATTGCCCAACCATGGCCGGAGGCACTCCAATGATTCACGATATAAAATTATACCTGGCTTTGCGACGTACAACGGGTTTTGTTCTCTCAAACGATGAATGTCTGTTACTTAGTTATGCCCGATTTGCAGCAGAATCTGGTGAATCATTCATCCGTGCGTCAACCGCGATAAAATGGGCCAGTAAAGCTGTATCTGTGGCTCAACGTGATACCAGAATAAAAACGGTGTGTAGATTTGCTCGTTATATTCGTTTAGAAGACAAACGTCATGAGTTGCCACCATCACGTTATTTTTTCTGTTATAAAACAAGACGCTTACCATTTATTTACTCCAATACAGAGATCACTAACCTGATTAAAACTGCATTAGCGCTAGGTCCACCAGACACTTTGTATCCACATACCTTTGCGAACTTAATTGCGCTATTGTCAGCAACAGGACTTAGAGTATCTGAGGCATTGAAGCTACACCTTTCTGACATCACTGCCGACGGGCTTTTGATCCACCATACAAAGTTCCGTAAGACCCGACTGGTACCATTGCATGACACTGCAGTACTCGGATTGGAACGTTATTTGGTTCGTCGACGTTCAGTATCATCAAGCAATAATGAAGTATTTGTTACAGAGGAGGGACAACCACTGCGTTATAGTTCAGTGTATTGCACATTTAAAAAATTGCTGAAAAGAACAAAGTTATCGACCCCAGCAGGTGTTCCCCAACCTAGATTACATGACTTACGCCATCGATTTGCTGTGAACTCGCTACTGGAGTGTTCGAACGGTCGTAAATTGGTGAGTCAGCACATGTTAGCACTGTCTACCTATTTGGGACACGCCAATGTTTATTCAACATTTTGGTATCTTGAAGCTGCACCTGAGCTGTTACGTAATATAGCTATTGATTGTGAAAGCTTCTTATTTAAGGGAGAAAAATCATGGTCATAATTAGTCAGCACATTGAAGCATTTCTTTGTGAATATCTTATTCATCAGAGGGGGCTTAGTCCACACACTTGTGATTCATATGCTTATAGCTTCTTACTGCTTTTCGAATTTGCAGCGAAAAAGTACAAAGTTCCGCCCTCTAGTTTGATGCTAGAGCAATTGAAAGCAACACTTATTAGTGATTTTCTCGAAGACCTTGAAAAGACACGTCAAAACTCACCAGATACAAGAAACATACGGTTAGCTGCCATTAAATCATTCTTTCGGTTTTTGGAATATCGCTTACCTGCAAGACTTGACCAAATTCGTACTGTCCTAGCAATTCCTTTTAAAAAAACTGATAGTCGGTTGGTATCTTACCTAAACCAAGAGGAAATCCAGGCACTACTCAATGCACCAAATCCCACAACTCGTATGGGAATTCGAGACCGAGCTATGCTACACGTAGCTATTTGTGCTGGCTTACGTGTTTCAGAGTTAGTTGGCTTACAAACGAACGATGTGACCTCATCGCAGAAGAGTATTCTTGTTCATGGTAAAGGCCGACGAGAGCGAGCATTACCTCTATGGCAGGTTACTACTACGGCGCTGAGAGCATGGTTAGCGATCAGAGGAGAGACAACAACTCCTGAGGTTTTTATCAATGCGCGAGGAGAATCCATGACTCGTTGGGGATTTGCCTACTTGCTGAAAAGTCATGTTAAAACAGCTATGTGCCATTGCCCATCATTATCTAAGAAACGAGTATCACCACATGTATTGAGGCATGCCTGCGCGATGATAATCTTGCAAGCAACTCAAGATATTCGAAAAGTCGCATTGTGGTTGGGTCATAGTAATTTGGCAACATCAGAAATTTATACGCGTGCCGACCCGAGTGAAAAATTGGAAGCAATTGAACAAATTGTTCCACCGCACCTACGTAAGGGGACGTTTCGCCCACCAGACAAGTTAATTGCAATGTTAAAAGCATCAAATAACAAAGTATAGCAATTCGTTTTAATGGGGAGTAAAAATAGAGATATGAATCTATAACAATATGAAATGTCGGTAATATAATTGTTTCATTTAAGTCTACTCCCCATTAAAAAATGTGCCCATTAGACAAGAGTTGTAGGCAACCTGAACATGCTCACATTCAGGGCATTGCAAAACATGACCACCGAGCACACTGGTTCGACAGTGTTCAATGGCTGACATGACTTTGTGTTGTTGTAAGCTTAAATGGCCTGCATGTTCATCACGATAAGGTTGACCGAAAGCGCGAAACACATCCGCCACTTCCAGTTTAGGGCGAGACATGAAC
>NZ_JASJHF010000107.1:0-8804 GCF_033791185.1 Moritella sp.
TGTTAAGAATGATGTCAGTGCAGCTGATACCATGATACCCATTACTTTAGCGCGATTTTCAGGTTTAGCAGCGTGTGCAATTGCAATTGCAGCAGCAGGAAGACCGAACATTTTGAACAAGTAACCGCCCGCAAGTTGACCGAAACCATTACCTGCAGCACGAGTTGCATCATCAGCAGTCAGGAAGCATGTCATAATACCATGAGCAACTTCACCAGCATTATTAGTACAAGTACCCGCTTCGTAGAAGAACGGAACATTCCAGATATGGTGTAAACCGAATGGAATCAATGAACGTTCAACAACACCGTAGATACCAAATGCTAATGTCGGATTCTGGTGAGCAGCCCAATCAGAGAAAGAAGCGATAACAGAACCGATTGGAGGCCAGATTACCGATAGGATCAAACCTAAGGCAATCGAAGTAAAACCAGTGATGATCGGCACCGCACGTTTACCGGCAAAGAAACCTAAATATTCAGGTAATTGAATTCGGTAGAAGCGATTAAATGCCCAGCCAGCAAGGCCACCAGCAAAAATACCACCTAAAACGCCGGTATCAATTTTGTCAACACCCATAACGCCAGCCATAACACTCAATGTCGCCGTCATTATACCGTAACCAACGATTGCAGAAAGGCCTGCTACACCGTCATTTTTAGTAAAACCGAGTGCGACACCAACTGCAAACAGCAGCGCCATTTGACCGAATACAGAACCACCAGCTTGTTCCATAATGCTTGATAGGATCTCAGGCATCCAGCTAAATTTAGCGGCACCAACACCTAGTAAAATACCCGCAACCGGTAATACCGATACAGGTAACATTAACGACTTACCTACTTTTTGTAGATTTGCAAACGCGTTACTCATCTCTCACTCCTAATAGTGAACAAACTAAATAGTGCTGTAACAGATGACCTGATACAGCTGAATTTGTTGAGGAAGCATGATCGACTTCCTTGTGTTGAGTTAACTATAGCCTGCTAAAAACAATAGTCATAACAATTACCGGATCGGCGGTGTAGATTTGAATAGCCACTCACAATGGTACAAAACGGTACAATTGGGTATTTTTTTTTATGTCAATGTCAGCACCTAAACAATCACGGTGATAGTAAAGGCGTTTTTTGGTTTAGGAAATGCGGTGCAAAGCTGATATTTAGCTCAGAACACAGTAAAAGTAGAGGAATAGGCGCATTAGTGCGGAGTTGCCGAAATGAAATCCAACCAATAATAATAACAGTTTTACAGATAAACTTACGTAACAAAGTGTAACCTAAGTTTATCTGTACGTTAACAACCGAAAAAAGCGTTATTTTACGGCTGCCAGCGGTAAATAATCACTTTCTTGTGCAGGCCAGCCAAATTGCTCGAATAATCCTAATACTTCTTCACCAACCGCAGCTTCAATGTGTACAGGCAGATCTGTAATCGGATGAATAAAAGATAATGACTTGGCAACAAGTAACAAACGTGACAGTTCAAAATGCTCACGATAAAATACATTATGACGGCCATCGCCATGACTAGTATCACCAACGATAGGGTGGAAAAGATGCTTCATGTGACGACGTAATTGATGCTTACGACCAGTCTGCGGTTCAAGTTCCATTAAGCAATAACGACTGGTCGGATGGTTTTTACTCACCGCATATGGGATCTCAACCTGATGTAACGGTTTATAATGGGTCACCGCCTCTTGCGCTTCTTTATCTTGTGTTGCTTGTTTATCAGCAATCTTATCCAATTCTTGTTTTAATGCGTAATCAAGCGTCCCTGCTTCGTTGATCCAACCGCGTACCACCGCAAGGTAACGTTTAGTTAATGCATGCGCCTGAAAAATTTCGCTCATCTGTCTAGCAACGTCGCTCGATAAAGCAAATAACAATACGCCAGATGTCGGCCTATCTAAACGGTGTACCGGAAAAACATGCTGACCGATCTGATCTCGCACCATTTGCATGGCAAACTGAGTTTCATGACTGTCTAACCAACTACGGTGTACCAACAAACCGGCAGGTTTATCAATCGCAACCAAGTATTCATCTTGATATAAAATATCTAACATTGTACTTATTACCTAACTAGCTTTATTTAATAATTGATCAAACGATAAGATCAGCACCAACAGCTCACGCGTATCCACTCTCATCGATTTAAACGCTTCTTCTGCCATCGGGTGAATCGCCATATTGATCGGCAACGGTATTTGCATCACCAGCAGGTGCTTCATCTTCACTAAAAAGATAAACTGCAACCAATCTGTAAAGGGCATAGTATCAATACAAAATGGCGTCGTACTGGCAAGAGCTTCTGCACTTGGCGGAACGTCATTCCACAATGCGGTGGTTTTTAATTCAGCTTCAATCGCCACTAATAGCTGTTGAGCCTGCAGATAGATCGTCATACTATTATCTCACCATACAAATTTAGCCGCATTATACGCCTGCAACGGTAAGATACAAAAGCCCATAATAATCTCAATTCGCATCTTGATAAGGTTTGCGTATAATACTCCGATGCTTAAGCTCCATTAGGCTCCACTTTTAACCTGGACACATTAGATCATGGCAAATATGCATACCCTCAATACGTTATCGGAATTTCTGTTACAAGCAAAAACCCAATTTCGCGTATATGATATGGGTCGTAAGATCAGCAAAATTTCTACCGACGACTTTATGCAGTTTGAATCCGCACAGCGTCCTTACCCTGCGCCACTGCAACGCCATGCTCAATTTGCGATAACCTTCTGGAATAAGAACGAGAATAATCAACACTATATCTGGTTTCTAAAGTTTCCATTAGATGAGCAAGGGTTACTGATCCAAGGTACCCGCAACACCTTTCTTAATATGGTAGTTGAATCACTTGGTCTAATGTTAGAGAAAACCCCAAGTGAAGAAGAACAGGAGCGCTTAGCAACCAACCCATATGTATTTAAGCCAAGCACAGATAAAGTGGCAATGTTAAATGCCGTTATCAATCGCGATTTTATTCGCCCTGAAAGTAAATTCTATCCCATTGCCCAACATTATTTTGCCAATAAACAGGGGCTTGACCAGTGGCAGGAAGTCGGTGTACAAGGTATTTGTGATGTAGCGGCTCGTTTGAACCGCGATAATAACGCCGCCCACCTTGCAGCAGCATTACCGCAATTACCGACCGAGCCTTTGTTCTCACTGTGCCTTGCACTTGAACATGAAGCACTGCCAACCGTATTAAGTGAAGCATTAGCAACATTAATTAGCCAAGAAATTGCTTTAGAAAAACCAGATGATGTACGTCTCTCCATGCTTATTCGCGCCTTATCGAGCGCACCAGCACAAGGACTGCGTACAGACCTTTATCCTGCGTTGTTTAAGCATACCGATATCAGTCAAACAATCGTCGCATTAGCTGGCCGATGTTGGCATGACTTCAGCGATGAAGTACAACTGATGGCATTCTTTGAAGCCGCAGTACAGCAACAGCAAGGCGAAGAACTGTTTGTCTATCTGTTCTCAGATCTGGTTGCAATACCCACTCTTCGCGACAAAGTATTAACGATGTTACGTAACCCGAATCGCAGTAATAAACTTGGTGGTGCTATCGGCCTATTGTTTCGACAAAAACGCAGCCAATAAGCAACGCAATCGTAAATTATGCACACCAATGACGGAGTAAGCTAAATATGGGAAGTTTGTTAGCGATTGTTGCAGGTTTTATCGGCGTAGTGATCTTTTTACACTTACGTAAACAAGCCGAATTAGCCAATGCATTAATTAAACAGTACTGTGAACAACAGCAACTGCAATGGTTAGCAACCGCCCAAGCTGGTATTTCCTGGTTACCCCATAAAGGCAGCTTATTTCGTTATACCTTTAACTTCGAGTTTAGCAGCAACGGGGAAAATGCCTATCAAGCGACCTTGATCATGGCGGGCCCGCGGGTTTTACACTTTGTGGTACCACCTTATGCAATTGATTGACCCCCGCTGACTAACGCTGTTGCGCATCACTGGCTATACTGAAAAAAAACAGCGGAGACAGATGATGTTTTTAGCCACGCAAACTTTAGAGATGTTATTTGCGCAACTTGGATTAGATAATGATGAATTAAGCATAAAACGTTTTATCCATCAGCATAAAATCCAAGCTGGCGTATTATTATTTGAAGCTCAGTTTTGGAACGACTCGCAAGCGCTGTTTCTCCAAGAAGCGATATACGAAGATGCCGACTGGGCAGAAGTCATTGATCAACTTGATGCTATGCTGCGTTAATACTCGGATAACAGCCTATCAAGACGCATCACCTTATTACACCACCAGAGACACGAAGGAAGGAATACCATGAGCTTACAACATATTGTTGATGCCGCTAATCAACTGGCTCGCGAAGGAAAGAAGCCCTCTGTTGCACTGATTAAATCACGGGTCACCCAACCAGCAAGTTTACGTGAAATTATCGAAACGTTAAAAAAATGGACCTTCGACCCAGATGCCAGCGTCCCTACAGCTGATAAACCAACCGTCGCAACAACGGCAGAGCTAACAGATCCAATCGCAGCTTTGATTGCCAAAGAAATCGCAGCGGTGCGAGCAGAGATCGGTCCATTACGCCAAGAAGTGAACGAACTAAAAGCTGAAATAATCTTTTTAAAACAAACGTTATTAACACAATAATTGTAACAGAGAGAATACCTTGTTTACTGCAGAACTGACTTTTGAATGTTACCAAGATACCACCATTGACGCTGTTGATGGCGCCATTAGCCAACTTATCGATGCGTTACGCTACAACGGCCAAATATTAGGTCGAGAATTCCCTACCAGTATGGATGACGGGCTATTTATAACCCGTGTGGTTTGCCCTGAAGAAGAAAGTTTGCATCCAAAATATCATTCCAGCATTGTCGAAAAACGCTTACAAGCCTTGAGTGAAGCTGGTTTACTCGCACCGAAGATCAGGCTAACGGGTATGGATTTACATTCTGATAATACCGACCCTTGTCAGCAACCAGAATGGCAAGTGTTGTACACCCATTATCTGAGCACCTGCTCACCACTGCGTTGCGGTGAACATCTTGCGCCAATCCCACTGTATAAATTACCGACCCCAGTAATAGGTGATCATCAGGATCTATTACGCTGGCAAGTCGATTGGAGTTCAACTGATGAATTACAAATGCACGGCACGACATTAAAGCAGGCCTGCAGTGAAGTATTAACGGACATCAACAGTTCGTTAAACAATACCGGCTGGCAGTTGGCTAAAGATATTGAACAGCAAACTAATATCCCAACCTATTATTATCTTTATCACTTAACAGATGAGGTAAAACAACATAAATTGACGCAAGAGCGATCTCAAGAGATTGCACGCCCTTGTCCAAGTTGTGGCGGTGAATGGCAGTTAGAGGAAGCATTACACGGTATCTTCGATTTTAAATGTGAACCTTGCCGATTAGTATCCAATTTACCTTGGGAATAGCCTAACCAGCAATAATACTGACAGAAATAGCGCCAGTTGATAGGCGCTATTTATTGTTCAAGTAAGCGCGGTGTTAATTGGCTAATAAACGTGGCCAGATCTGGCGCTAATATCGCGACGATACCTTTACCTAATACTTCACGAACCACTTCACCACTGACATTATCTAATGCGATAATCTGCATATCATCAGCGCAGCTAGCAATGAACAAGGTCGGCGATTGCTTTAATGTTTTTTTCATCATCAAATGGGCAATCATGTTTTCTTGTAAACGCTCAAAATCTTCAGCGTTCCATACCTGAACTAAATCGATGCTCTCATCATTAAACGTTGCAGGCATATGGTCACTAAAATAAGCGCCAAAAAAATCAGCTATCTGCGGATCAAGATCGATACCTAGTGCCGACTCAATATTACTAAATGAGGTAATTTCATCACGCTTTACCGGTAACCAAGCTTTATGACCTGCAAGTAACTGCGCACTACTCGACCCTTCAATAAAACACGGAGAATCCCACTCTGGATCGAATTCTTGTTGTGGTAAGTAATTTTGGGCTTGCCAAAGTTGTTCACAGCGCGCATAAAAAGCAATCAAGGCATCGGTTACTACTACAGTCATTATATTTCCCATAAAAATGATTAAATCAGCTATAGCATATCACTCCGCAGTAAAATTTATTACAATCTCAGCACTGATAAGCAAATTATCTACCGTATGTACTAACCGATGAGAATAAATCATGACCACGACAAACCGTTACCAAGATTCAACTGCACTCGATAAACTAAACCTCGGGCAGAAAACGGAATACATCTCACAATATCAACCAAGCTTGTTACAACCAGTACCAAGACAATTGAACCGTGATGATCTGGCCCTCTCCGAGCAATTACCCTTCACTGGTTGTGATTTATGGAATTTATATGAGCTGTCTTGGTTAAACAGCAAAGGTAAGCCGATCGTAGCAGTTGCAGAAGTAAAAGTATGTGCGACATCAGTCAACTTAATTGAGTCAAAATCATTCAAGCTTTACTTAAACAGCTATAATCAAACCCGGTTTAACTCACCGCAAGACGTCACTAAAACACTACAGCGCGACTTAGCAGCATGCGCGCAAGGTTCTGTTGAAGTGGTGATGTTTGATGACTTAGATACTGCGCCAAGTCAAATAACCAAGATCAACGGCACTTGTATTGATCACCTTGATATAGATATCGAGGATTATGCATTTAATGCTGAGTTATTGAAATCTGCCGCAGATAATACTAACAAGGTTGATGAAGTCGTTTACAGTCACTTACTCAAATCAAATTGCCTGGTAACCAACCAACCAGATTGGGGCAGCGTTTACATTGCCTATCAAGGTAACAAAATCGACCAAGAAGCATTATTACGCTATTTAATATCATTTCGTCAGCATAATGAGTTTCACGAGCAATGCGTTGAACGTATTTTTACCGATATTATGCATTTCTGCAAACCAGAACAATTGACTGTTTATGCGCGCTATACCCGCAGAGGTGGTTTGGATATAAACCCATTTAGGACCAATTGTGACGCGAAAATAGATAATATTCGCTTAATCCGCCAGTAATATGACATGACTGGCTATTTTTTTAAATATCCAGTCATTAACAAAAGCAGTAAAATAGTTTAGTATTTAGATGTTGCAATCAATTAGGTGAATAAATCCACCTCTTAACTAACATAGCAACAGCAACCTCACTCAGTGCGAGGCCTAAATTAGCAAAGGAACGCTAATATTAAATAAGGACATGTAATCATAAGAATGTGATGGCTTCCTTTCTAGTCGATACTAAACTCATGATTTTACGTTTTTTTTATGTTCTTGTATTTATTCTATTTAGTACCACAGCTGCGGCGAGCTTATTTGATCAACTGATATTACCTAATGAGCTAAAACGCAGCCAAACGGTACAGTACAGCCAACCTTATCAATGTATTCAAATTATTGATGAGTACTTACAAGCACAAAAAAAAGATCTCGTCACTGAAGTCTCACGCATGAGTAAAATCAGAGAAAAGTCAGTTACTCCTTCCGATCTTGCGTTGATAAAACAGCAAAAAGCTTTATGTTATTTCTATGCCAACAATACCGATCAAGCTATCGTGACACTCGACAAGATGCTGCTCGACAAATCAAGTTACGTACCATTACACCTAAGACAACAAAGCTTATTAATCAAAAGTCACATTCTTGCGCAATCAACAACCTTACCTAATTTTCAATTAGCCCAAGAAACCATTAATCAAGTACTCCACAGTATTGATGACAATACCTATAATCCAACCGCTAATGGTTACTTTTTACTTAAAATTAT
Source organism: Moritella sp. (assembly GCF_033791185.1). Lineage (GTDB taxonomy): Bacteria > Pseudomonadota > Gammaproteobacteria > Enterobacterales > Moritellaceae > Moritella. Next base: position 7,820 of record NZ_JASJHF010000107.1, read on the forward strand.
CGCCGGTGAAATTGCACTTAAATTAAATTATTATGAAAAGTCTATGACTCTATTTCGTGAAGCGCAAGCATATGCCGCCCAGACACCATTAACCAATAACGCCGCATGGGCAGCCTATGCTATCGGTTATAACTATCAGCAACAAAATAAACTGACACTGGCCATTAATTTTTATAATAAAGCCCAGCAAAAAATACTCGATAGCAATGACATACTAAACGGTGTACTCACCAAAAAAATGAGCCAAGCTTATATTGCCGATGATAACTATAAGCTAGCCATCAGCTTCGCCAACCAATCGGCGCAATACTATCAAAACCTCGGCAACAAATTGCAACTGTCAGACTCTTTGTTGACCCTTGCCAGTATGCATCGCAAGATTAAAGAATATAATTTATCACTCGTTTATTATTTTAACGCGTTAGATCTATTGAAAGTGTTTGATGAAAAAAATAGATTAAATACCGTTTATTTCGAAGTCGGAAAAACGTACTTACAGATGGGTAACTTTAGTTTAGCTGAGCAGTACCTAACCAATGCCGCGCAGCTATTTGACCATAATGATCAAAGTAACTTACTGCTAGAAGCATTGGTACATTTGGCCAACCTCGCCATTCAGCAGCAGAACTACGATACGGCGTTAATTCGCTTAAATAAAGCCTTGGCTATTGCCGCTAAACTCAATATCAGTAAAAACTTTGAAACTGTCTACCTTTACCTTGCTACCGCCTACGAAGAGACAGATCAATATGCCAAGGCACTCGATAGTTATAAACAATTTGTACGTTATAACAAACTCTCTCATTTCGATACCAAAAAAGCCCTGCCGGTCTCTAATCAGCATAAAGAAAATAATGAAATAAAATCACAAAAAATAGATCAGCTGCTAACAGAAGTGACGAAGCTCAAGCAAGCAAAACATAACTTAGTAATAAACGTATTATTACTTGCTGCCATTATGCTCATTATTCTTTATTTGTATTAT
>NZ_JASJHF010000108.1:0-12687 GCF_033791185.1 Moritella sp.
GTTAGTACCTTCAGCAATTGGTGCGCCATGTTCACCAGAAGCAATGCCTTTACCTGCAGGTTCAACGCCATACAGTTTCACGCCTTCTTCTTCGATAAAGTCGTTGAAGATACCAATCGCGTTTGAACCACCTCCTACACAAGCAATCACAGCGTCGGGTAGGCGACCTTCCGCTTTTAAGATCTGCTGTTTGGCTTCTTCACCAATCATTTTTTGGAATTCACGTACAATCGTAGGAAATGGGTGAGGACCGGCTGCCGTTCCCAGTAGGTAATGAGCATTCTCATAGTTTGCAGACCAGTCACGCAGCGCTTCGTTACAGGCATCTTTGAGTGTGCCAGCACCAGAATCAACCCCGATAACTTCTGCACCCATTAATTTCATGCGGAATACGTTGGGCTTTTGGCGTTCCATATCTTTAACACCCATGTAGATGCGACATTTCAGACCCAGTAGCGCACAAGCAAGTGCTGATGCAGTACCGTGTTGACCCGCGCCTGTTTCTGCAATGACTTCGGTTTTACCCATGCGTTTAGCAAGCAGAGCTTGACCCAGAACTTGGTTAGTTTTGTGGGCACCACCGTGGAGTAGATCTTCACGTTTTAGGTAGATCTTGGTTTTTGAACCTGCGGTAATGTTACGGCATAGCGTCAACGGCGTTGGACGACCTGCGTATTCATTTAACAGTTGCTGAAATTCTGCTTCAAATGCAGGATCATTTTGTGAATCGATAAATGCATCTTCTAATTCATCTAATGCAGGTATTAAGATTTGCGATACGTATTGGCCGCCGAATTCGCCAAAAAAAGCATTAAGTTTTGCCATGATAAGTTCCTTTAATAATGTCTAAGCGCGCTAAATGCCGCGATAATTTTGTTTATATCTTTAATACCAGGTGCTGATTCTAATCCTGAGTTTAAATCCAAGCCTAAGCAGCCGAGTTTTGCTGCGTCTTGTACGTTATCAGGGGTTAAACCACCTGCCAGCATAACTTGACTGCAATTTTCAGGGGTTAATAACGACCAATCAAATGTTTGTCCTGTGCCACCTGATTGCCCTGCTATCTTACTATCCACTAAATGACGATCAACCTTGGTGGTGTCTAACGTTGGAGCTTGTTGGCTGACACCGTGGGCCTGCCAAATTTGAATGTTGTCATCGAGTAAGACGCGTAACATCGCAATGTAACTGGCGTCTTCGCTGCCGTGCAGTTGCACTGCGGCTAAACCTAAATGGTTCGCTAGCTGCGCAACAAGGGTGACTTGTTCATCCACAAATACACCCACGTAAGCCAGTGGCGCTGCGGCAATAACGTCTTGCGCAGTTGCTAAATTAACACAACGTGGTGACTTTGGCGCAAAGATCAGCCCACCGTAAATAGCGCCTTGTTCGTAAGCTACTTTGGCATCTTCTGGACGTGTTAGACCGCAGACTTTATTGTCGCCTAAAATCAACCGGCGACAAGCTAAATCGACATTGTCTTGTGACATTAACGAACTGCCGACTAAAAAGCCGTTTGCGTAGTTGGCCAAATCACGCACTTGCTGGTTATTGTAAATCCCCGATTCTGAAATGATGATACGATCAGCAGGGATCTTCGGCGCAATTTCTTTGGTTCGATTAAGGTCAATTGACAGGTCACGCAAGTCGCGGTTATTTATACCTATCACTTTTGCATCTAAGGCTATTGCACGTACTAGCTCTTCTTCGTTGCTGACTTCGGTAAGCACGCCCATATTAAGGCTGTGCGCTACTTTCGCTAAGGCAATATATTCAGCGTCATCTAATACTGACAGCATCAACAGCGTTGCATCTGCTTGATGTAAACGCGCTAAGTAAATCTGGTATTCATCAATGATGAAGTCTTTACAGATCACTGGTTGCGTGACGATACTACGTACTTTCGTTACGTACTCAAAGTCACCTTGGAAGTATTTTTCATCGGTTAATACTGAGACTGCGGCGGCATAATTTTTGTAAACACCAGCAATTAAATCTAAATCAAATTCGGGACGAATTAAGCCTTTTGAAGGTGATGCTTTTTTACATTCCAGAATAAACTTGGTCGGCTTACCTGATAACGCGGCATAAAAATCACGATCTGTCGGTACCAGTTCAGCAATAAAACTCGCGAGTGGTTGGCTGGCTTTACGCGTAGCAACCCAAGTTACTTTATCGTCAACAATATTACCGAGAATGGTTTGCTGTAATTCTTGCGTTAACATTTATGCTTCCTCTTAAATTCTGCTATTAAGTTCATCGCTAAAGCTCAGTACTGACTAAGCCTGCTGGCTTTTTAGTGCTAGCTGCTTGATTAACGCTAATGCGCTGCCATTGTCAATTGCGGCCATTGCTAATGCGGTGCCGTGTTTAAAGTCTGTTGCTATCTCTGCAACCACTAACAATGCCGATACGTTGATGGCGACTGCCGCTTTTTGTGCATCACTGCCGTGACCTGATAGTAAGCGTTCGATAATGACTTTATTTTCTGCCGCATCACCGCCACGTAACTCTGATACGTCATAACGTTCGACCCCAAAATCTGCCGGACTCAAGGTGTACTCGCTGATCATGCCGTTATTCAGCTCGGCTACTTTAGTTTCACCGTGTAGGGCAACTTCATCTAGACCACTACCATGCACGATTAAAGCTCGTTGTACGCCAAGTTTATCCATGGTTTCAGCGATAGGATTAATTAAGCATTCATCATAAACACCCATCAATTGTACTTGTGGGCGGGTAGGGTTCAGCAGTGGACCTAGTACATTAAAGATGGTGCGAGTTTTTAATGCTTGGCGTACAGGCATCGCATGGCGAATGCCGGCATGGTATTGCGGCGCGAATAAAAAACAAATACCTAATTCATCAAGACAGGCTTTTGCTTGCTCTGGGGTTTGGCTAAGGTTAATACCAAAGGCTTCAAGTAGGTCGGAAGAACCGGATTTACTTGATACACTGCGGTTACCATGTTTGGTCATTTTTAAGCCACAAGCAGCCGCGACAAAGGCAGCTGTTGTCGAGATATTGATGGTGTTCATGTTATCACCACCGGTACCACAGCAATCGGCATGCAGTTCATCTATTGCTGGAAACGGAGTGGCTGCGGCCAATAATGCTTGCGCGGCACCGGCAATTTCATCGGGTTGTTCACCGCGAATTTTTAATGCAGTAAGTACTGATGAAAGTACGATAGGATCCATTTCACCTTTTACAACCGCGGTAAATACAATTTCAGACTCTGCGCGAGTCAGTACTTGATTCGCATATAACTTCTCTAGAATGTCTTCGATTGTTGGTGTTACTGTATTGATATGTTCCATTGACCTACTCCTTAGGACTCGTAACTGATGCTGTTGCCCATGCTAGGGTATTTTTTAACAGCTCGGCGCCTTCACTGGTTAATATTGATTCTGGATGAAATTGAAAACCAATGACTTTGTCTTCAGTTTGAATAACTGCCATTGGCATACCGTTAAACTCCGCATTAACGGTTAATATTTCTGGTACTTGAGTTGCTACTAATGAGTGATAACGAGCCACGGGTAACGGCTGGCTTAACCCTGCAAACATTAACTGACCATCATGCTTAATCGATGATGCTTTACCGTGCATGATCTCTTCTGCACGGCCAACCACGCCACCATATTGTTGCACCAGTGCTTGATGACCTAAACAGATGCCAATTATTGGATATTGACCACGGCACAAGCGAATCAGTTCCAACAAACAACCGGCTTCAGATGGATTGCCTGGACCCGGTGAAAGTACCACAACTGGGTTGTTCTCACACTGGTCTATTTGCTGTTTTATTGCTTCGGCGCTAATGCTATTACGGTAAATCTTAACCTCATGACCTAGGCTGCGAAATTGATCGACTAGGTTGTAAGTAAAAGAGTCAAAGTTGTCTAATAAAAATAAAGTGTTGCTCATGTTGCCTCCGTTACTTAGCGCTGTTAGTTGTTGAATTATTTTCTGCTTTCATAATGGTTGCTAACGATGAGCCTTGCGCCAGTGCTACTGCATTTAATACGGCAGCGGCTTTACTGCGGGTTTCATCGGCTTCTGCTTGTGGGTTAGAGTCGTAAACCACGCCTGCGCCTGCTTGAACATAGGCAATATTATCTTTAACAAAGGCTGAGCGAATGACAATACAAGTATCCATGGTACCGTCTCCAGTCAGGTAACCCACCGCACCACCATAACTGCCACGGCGTTGTTGTTCAACTTGACGAACCAGTTCTGCTGCGCGGATCTTTGGTGCACCCACTAAGGTCCCCATGTTCATACACGCTTGGTATGCATGCAGAGCATCAAGGTCGTTACGCAGTTTACCTTTCACGCGAGACACTAAATGCATCACGTAACTGTATCGATCCACGTTCAATAAGTTGGCCACATAACGAGTGCCAGGCTGACTAATTCGCGCCACATCATTACGGGCTAAATCAACCAGCATAATGTGTTCAGCGGTTTCTTTTTTGTCTTGGCGCAATTCGAGCTCGATACGGCCATCTAAGTCTGGGCAAATTGAACCATCAGCACGGAAACCACGGCGACGTGTACCGGCAATCGGATAAATTTCAACGTCATTGCTTTGCGCGTCATATTTCAGCGCGCTTTCTGGCGATGCACCAAATAATACAAAGTCTGAATCGTTTAGGTAGAACATATACGGACTGGCATTGGTTTGTTTGAGTTTGGCATACGCCGCTAATGAATCGGGACAAGGTAAGTTAAAGCAGCGTGACGGTACCACTTGGAAGATGTCACCTTTGCGAATGTAGTCTTTTAAATCTTCTACCGTGGCACAAAATTCACCGTCGCTAATATCCACCTTGAGTGTTAACGCGGCCGCTTTAATATCTGGAACGGCGGTTAATAGCGTTGCACATTCCGCTTGAATATGAGCTAACTTCACTTGGGTTTCATTAAGCGCAGTTGCAAAGTGCTGGCCACCAAATACACTACCTATTAATTTTGATTGTTGGGTTTGGCGATCAATCACAATTAAGGTTTCAGCAATGTAGAATACAAAGTCAGGACAAATGTTAGCGCCATCTGGCACACTTGGTAGCTGCTCGACACTGGCAATCATGTCATAAGCGAAACAACCGCCTAAAAATAGCGCTTCATGAAATGGCGTTTCTGGCATGACGCGATTGATAATAGTACGTAGCGCATCGAAAGGTGACGATGATTGTAAGCGAGAATCTTCGTCAAGGCTGTCATCGGTTGGTGCGAACGTTAAAGCGAGCTTATTAGGACTCTGAGCGGTGATAACATCGTGGCCAAATTGGGTTTTAAATTCATCAGCTAAGAACGGTAGCAGGTTCTCGCCATTCAGGGTTAATGCGGTGAATTCAACCGAGCGCCCAAAACAGGCAATCTTAACGGCGGCATCCAGCAAAATTAAACTTTGCAGTGCCGTTTTGGTCACAATATCGGCCGATTCTAATAATAAGCTGTTACCGCTTGGACGATACATGTGGCGATAGAATGCAAGGGGATCGTCAATGTGACTACAATCTTGCTGAATCGAATGTAATTTACCTGGCGCTAATAATTGCGTCATCGCACTTTCCTTGCTTTAGAGTGTTTAAATTTCCAATAAAAAAGCCCGCTTCAATGAAACGGGCTTTAATGTTTGTTATTTTTTGTAGATTTACATTACTGCAGATATCACAAAATCACATGCCCGTTTAAAGAGGAATGTGCCACCACCAACTAATTGTTAGGTTTGTAATATTTTGCATTGCTTCTGTGCCATAAAGTTATCTAATTAGGTTAAACTTATGCGTTTAGGGCTATTATTGTCAATACATTTATTAATTTTTGTTTGAAATTGTTAAATAAAACTTATACTAGGGGCCTTATTGTTCCTTTTGTGACTTTTTACCGCTGGATACGCTCTATTTTTATGATTTACGATCTACATTCTCATACTACAGCCTCTGATGGCTCTTTAAGTCCAGCTGAGTTGGTACAACGTGCGGTTGAACATCGTGTCAATGTGTTAGCGATTACCGACCACGATACCACTGATGGCTTACAAGAAGGGCATGATACGATTGCTGCACTCGAATTACCGCTGACTTTAATCAATGGTGTTGAGGTCTCGACTAACTGGCAAAACCATGAAATTCATGTGGTTGGGTTAAATGTAGACCTAGCTAACCCAGAGTTGCAGGCATTTTTAACCGAGCAACGTAATAAGCGTGAAGAGCGCGCCGTTGAAATGGGACATCGTTTAGCCAAAGCACGTATTCCGGATGCGTACGCAGGTGCGAAGCTGCTTGCTGGTGATGCCAGTATCACCCGTAGCCACTTTGCTAAATATCTCGTAGAGCAAGGCGTTGAAAATACTTTTCAAAATGTATTCAAACGTTTCTTAGCCAAAGGTAAGATCGGCTATGTGCCACCCAACTGGGCAACAATTGAACAAACGATAGAAATAATTCATCAATCTGGTGGGCAAGCTGTACTGGCTCATCCGCTGCAGTATAAACTGTCAACTAAGTGGTTTAAAAGATTACTGGCCGCCTTTGAAGAAGCGGGTGGTGATGCCCTGGAAGTGGGACAGCCACAACAAAGTGTTAACGACCGTAGCCTGTTAGCCAGTTATGGTCGCGATTATAATTTATCTGGGTCTGTGGGGTCTGATTTTCATCGACCAAGCAGCTGGACTGAGTTAGGTCGAAATTTATATACCCCTAAAGATTGTATCCCGGTGTGGTCATCTTGGCCTGACGCTGCAATTAAGCCTGCCTCCACAGTGGAGCAAGGTGTTTAAGCATGATTAGTATAAATTAAGTCATCATTAAGTGTATTAGCAGCGGTCATTAACAGTTAAGGAAGCATTATTATGAGTCAGTTTTTTTACGTACACCCTGATAATCCGCAAGCGCGGTTAATCAGTCAAGCCGTTGCTATTTTACGTAACGGTGGCGTGATCATCTATCCGACAGATTCAGGCTATGCGCTGGGTTGTCATCTTGGTGATAAAACCGCGTTAGAGCGTATTTGTCAGATCCGTAAGTTAGATAAAGATCATAACTTTACCTTGTTGTGCCGTGATTTATCGGAACTGTCGTTGTACGCCCGAGTTGATAATCAGGCTTACCGCGCACTGAAAAATAATACCCCTGGTCCATTTACGTTTATTTTTAAAGGTACCAAAGAAGTGCCACGTCGTTTAGTCAACCCTAAGCGTAAAACAATCGGTATTCGTGTGCCTGACAATACTATCGCATTAGCCATATTAGAAGCGCTCGGTGAACCTATGATGTCAACGTCGTTAATCTTACCGGGTAACGAAGGCGCAGAGTTTGATCCAGAAGAGATCCGTGACCAACTTGAAAACCAAGTCGAACTCATCATTAATGGTGGCTATTTAGGTGAGCAAGTGACCACTGTGATTGATTATTCTGAAGGTAATGCAGTGATCCTTCGTCAAGGTGCTGGCGATGCATCCGCTTTTGTTTAACCAGTGGTAGAGTCTAGTACTGCGATTGCCAAGGTTAATGGCGAGCTATTACGTAAAGTTCCCAAGGATTTGTTTATTCCGCCAGATGCGCTGAGTGTATTCTTAGACGCATTTGAAGGGCCGTTAGATTTATTACTGTATTTAATTAAAAAGCAAAAACTCGATATTTTGCAGCTACCTATGCAAAAAATAACTGCGCAATACATGGAATACGTGGACCTGATGACCACGTTGAAAATTGAGCTGGCTGGTGAGTATCTGGTCATGGCGGCACTGCTGGCTGAAATTAAATCGCGTTTGCTGCTCCCCAAATTAGTGATGGCAGAAGAAGAGTTGGACGATCCACGTTTAGTGCTGATCCGACAGCTACAGGAATACGAAATATTTAAAAACGCAGCTGAAAACCTCGATACGCAACCGCGGATCCAGCGCGATATATTTGTTGCTAATGCCCAGCTGCCTGAAAATATTACCACTGCACCGTTATTAGCAGAAGTATCTCTGCGAGACTTGGCGTATAATCTGCAAAAATTACTCAAGAAAGCAGAACACTTTGAGCATCATCAGATCCAACGTGAAGTATTAACTACGCGTGAAAAGATGACTTATATATTGGCCTTACTCCAAGATGGTAAAGTTCGCACTTTCCATCAAGTTATCGATCTTGCAGAAGGCCGACGGGGTATTGTGGTGAGTTTTCTCGCGATCCTTGAGTTATTGAAAGAGTCTTTAATTAGTCTTATTCAGAATAATTCGTTGGGCGAGATATACTTAAGTTTAGCCGAATAAGTATGAGACCTGAGTGTGAATACAACACCTTATAAACAGATTATCGAAGCGGCTATTTTTGTTGCTAAGAAACCGTTATCATTAGCGGCTTTATGCCGTGATGTACTCGGTGATGAAGGTTTAAGTCGTCAGCAAGTCACTGCTTACATTGCCGAGATAACCACAGATTATCAAGGTAAGGGTGTCGAGCTGGTGGAAGTCGCCAGTGGTTACCGCTTTCAAGCGCGTTCCCATTTGACGCCTTGGTTGCAGCGTATGTTGCAAGATAAACCGCCGAAGTATTCGCGTGCGACATTAGAAACATTAGCATTGATTGCTTATCGTCAACCCGTTAGCCGGGGTGACATTGAAGCAGTTCGTGGGGTTGCCGTGAGCAGCCAAACGATCCACACTCTTGAAGAACGGGAGTGGATCAAAGTGATTGGCCGTAAAGAAGTACCGGGACGACCGGCTTTATATGCGACAACCACGCAATTTTTAGATTACTTTGGTATTAAAAGTATTCAAGAATTGCCCCCATTGGATGAAGCTCTGCTGGCTAAATTAGCCGCCATGGATGAAGAAATTGTATTAGATATCTAATACATACAACATTTTATAATTGCGAAATAATATCGTAACTTAATATTTAGGAAAACTGATGAGTGAAAAGCTACAGAAAGTACTAGCACGTGCTGGTTTAGGTTCCCGTCGTGAGATGGAAGCTGTGATCGCAGAAGGCCGTGTCAGCGTTAATGGTGAGATTGTGACATTGGGTAGCCGTGTTGAAGAAACGGATAAAGTTCGTTTTGATGGCAACCCAGTACAAATAATCACAGAAGAAGAAAACGTATGTCGTATTCTTGCTTACCATAAACCTGAAGGTGAGTTATGTACGCGTAAAGATCCAGAAGGTCGTAAGACCGTATTTGATCGTCTGCCACCACTAAAAGGCGGTCGTTGGATCGCAATTGGTCGTCTAGACATCAATACATCAGGTCTATTACTCTTTACTACAGATGGTGAACTTGCTAACCGTCTAATGCACCCTAGTCACGAAGTAGAACGTGAATACTCTTGTCGTATCTTTGGTGAAGTCACGCCAAAAATCATCCAAAACTTGCGTATGGGTGTTGAGCTAGAAGATGGCCCGGCAAAATTCCAAAAAATTAAAGGTGTTGCTGCCGGTACTGGTGGTGAAGGTCTTAACCAATGGTACAACGTATTATTGAGTGAAGGTCGTAACCGTGAAGTACGTCGTTTATGGGAATCTCAAGGTATTCAGGTAAGTCGCCTTATCCGTATCCGTTATGGTTCTTTAGTACTTGATCGTCGTTTACCACGTGGCGGTTGGTCAGAGCTGGCACTTGATGAGATCAACTATTTACGCGCTATCGTTTCATTACCACCTGAAACCACTGCACGTAACTTAGATCGTAAAGAAACACGTATCCGTCAAGGTCGTATCCGCCGTTCATTGAAAAACAATGAAGCACGTCAGAAGCCGAAGAAAGACGGTCGATTGGGTGGTGAAATTGAAGAAACCAATGAAACTCGTGGTAAAGGTCGTAAGCCTGCTGGTTCTGGTATCCCGATTAACGGTAAGAAACGCCCAGTTAAACAGCGTCACCCTAAAAAAGGTCCAGTAAAGACTCGTACTCGTATGTAATTACAAGTCTCTAATTATAAGAGCACAGACTTTACTGCATAACGCGTTATCCCTGCCAGCTAATCGGCATTGGGATAGCGCGTTTTTTTATACTATTATTTTACACTCATCACTTGTCAATGAATCACTTGATTGCTGTGAATAATTGGCTATGAGAGCGGCTAATGGCAGGGGTTTATCAAAATAATAGCCTTGCACTAAGTCACACCGATAATGACGCAGACGCTCATACTGTTCTTTTGTTTCGACCCCTTCGGCGATAACCGTTAGATCACAAAGTTGACCAATCGCGATAATTGTTTTGACCAAGGATTCACTTTGATCGTTCGTAAGCAGCTTTTCGATAAATGAGCGATCAATTTTTATTTCATCGATCGGCAGATTACTCAAGTAGCTTAAAGATGAGTATCCTGTACCAAAGTCATCAAGAGATAATTTCAGGCCGCTATCTCGGATAGATTGTAAAATGGGCTGAACTTTAGCCAAATCATTAATTAGCACGTTTTCAGTGATCTCTAACGTAATAAGACGGGTATCAACAGCCATGTCATTGGTTATCTTAATTAGATTGCTAACAAAATGGGGTTCCATCAATTGCTTAGGGGAAATGTTAATGGATAATTGCAGCTGAATGTCACTGCCGCGATTAAACCGCAAAATATCAGGCAATGACTTTTCAATAACGAAACGACCTATTTCGTTGATAATACCCACATCTTCAGCAACTTGAATGAACTCCACTGGCGAGACATGTCCCAACTTGGCGTTATGCCAGCGAACTAATGCCTCAACACCGTAAATTTTCCCTGTCGCCACATCAATTTGTGGTTGATAGAGCACATCTAATTCATTATTTGTTACCGCTAAGTGTAATTCGGACTCGAGTAATAGATCCCGTTGTACTTGGGTATTAATAGTTTCATTAAAGAATAAATAATTACCCTTTTGTTGTGATTTTGATTTATACAGGACTATATCAGCCTTGCTAATCAGTTGTTCGCTAGCATCACCATCATCTGGATACATCGCAACACCGATACTGCAACTTGAGTAAATTGATTTACCATTAATAACAAAGCTTTGTTTGAAGATCTCACATATGCGTTCAACTTTGTTTTCGGCATCAGCCAAACTGTCTAACATGGGGAAGCAGAAAATAAACTCGTCGCCACCAAAACGCGCCACACTATCACCAGCAGCTAACGTTTGGTTAAAAATAGTGCCGAGTGTCGAGAGTAATTTATCGCCAGTAGAGTGCCCATACAGATCATTTATTTTTTTAAAATCATCGAGGTCGACAAACATGATGGCTAATTTTTTATTATTTTTCTTGGATAGAGCAATGCCTTTTTCTATTCGAATATCGAGTAACATGCGGTTTGGTAATTGCGTTAATGCATCGTGTAATGCTTGATATTGCAATTGCTCTTTAACGTTATTTAACTCAGAAAAATCAGCGCTAATTTTACTCTCGTACAAAGCAAAACGGCGACTTAAATAATTTGCTAAAACAAGTGATAACGTAACAAAAAATAAGGTGACTAATAAACTCAACCATAAAATTTTGGAGAATTCACTTTTATGCTGTTGTCCAATGGCTTTTTCACGTGTAGCAAGGTAATTTTCAATTTCGCTAATGTATACCCCAGAGCCTATTGCCCATTCCCAGTCTGTTAACCCCATGATATAACTTATTTTATCGGCTGGTTCAGAGCTGTTCGGTATCACTGAACTAATATAATGCAGGTAATCTTCGCCTTGCTTTGCCACGTTTATAATCTGCGGTACTATTGCCACACCTTGCTCGTTAACAATGTTATACCTATTCGTCCCTTCAAAGTCTTTCTGATAATGGGACAAATAATTTCCCTGATAATCAATCACAAAAATATAGCCGTTGTTACCATAACGTATCTTTGCAATCTTCTGTAATAGGCGTTGTTTAATGTCATTTTCGACATCTATAACATATTCACCAGTGCCAATGAACCAATCATAAGGCGAGAAACGCTTAGCAAAGCCAATTTTTTCAAATTCTTGATTTTTATTTTGTGGTTTCACAAACCACCATCGGGAAAAACCTTCGTCTTCATTTGTCGTCAATTCAGCCAAGTTACGAACAACGTAATTGCCCCTCACATCTTGAATATCCCACTTTGACGTGCCCTCGAATTTTGGCAAACTCGGGTGCATGACGTTAAGACCATTGGTTTTATAAATGAAATAATAACCGCGCCCCTGATTAAAACGAATATTTCTCAGCGCATCGGTAATTAATTTGGTGACTTGGGCTTCTGATTTATGCTTATTTTCTGCATAAATGTTGCTGGCAATACGATGAGCCTGATAAACACGTTTTTTTATATCTTCTTTGAGTAAGGCTGTCGTATTATTTTTTTCGTAAGTGATCTGCTGAAAAAGTTGTTTAACCTGATATTTGACGAGAGCTTTTTCTTTTTTTATAAAATCTTGACGCAGTGTTTTTATATCATTACTTAGCGCTGTTTGATTATTGTTAATAACAATAATATTAACCAAAATAGCAAAGGTAATGGCGATAATAGGAGGGATTATTTTAATTAACCGCAGTATCTTAATGTCATGAGTTATTTTCATTGAATACTTTACGGTTAATTAACAGTACTTAGCAATATAATGAAAACTGATAAAAAAAGAAAGGTGTTCAGGTCCAATAAATTGTAAACCAGCTCTTGTTTGACCAGACACGTAGTTTCTGGAAATAAATGTTTGGCTGAATTGAATTTAA